>JAQGLT010000066.1 GCA_028292745.1 Polaromonas sp.
TTCCAGCATCAGGCACACCGCGACCGCCGCCGCAATCGCCACCAGGATGTTGAGCTTGAGCGGCAGCGCGAACGCGGCCACCGCCGCAGCGCCCGCCACCAGCGCCGCGATGATGCGCAGCCGGGTGGTGACCAGTGAAAAGGAGATGCCGAGCAGCGCCAGGATGCCGGCGAAGCCCAGCCCCCAGGCGGTCGGGATGAAGTTGGCCAGCGCAATGCCGACCAGGCTGCTGCCCATCCAGTTGACCCAGCACAGCCCGCAGTTGCCGGCCAGGTAGGCCTGCTCCGCCAGGCGCTGGCCGGGCGTCTCGCCCGGCACGGGAAAGCGCCGCACGAACAGCACATAGCTCAGGTCGGTGGTCAAAAATCCGGTCAGCAGGCGCTGACCCAGCGGCAGGTGCATCAGGTAGGCGCGCAGGTGCGCGCTGAACACCACGAAGCGCAGGTTGACGCAAAAGGCCGTCGCCAGGATCACCCAGGCCGGCGCGCCCGCGACCAGCAGCGGAATCGCGGCCAGCTGCGCGCTGCCGGCATAGACCAGCACCGTCATCAAGATCGCCTCGATGACGCTCATGCCCGACTTGACCATGGCCACGCCGGTCATCAGGCCCCAAGCGGCAAAACCCGGCGTCACCGCGAACATGTCGCGCGCGCCCTGGCGGAATTCAGCGTGGCGGTAATAGGCAGCGCGAAGGAACACCGGGGCTCACTTTGCGAACCGCATGCCGGGCGCCAGCGCAAAGCCGCGCAAGAAATCGGCAGCGCCCAGGCGCTTGCCGCCGGCGCGCTGCAGTTCGGTCAGCACCAGCACGCCCTCGCCGCAGGCCACCCGCACGCCCTCGGCGTTTACGGACAAAATCTGGCCTTCACGCATATCCGGCGGGCGCGGGCAGCTATCAATTTCAGAGTGCCACAGCTTCAGGGTGTCGGGCCCGATCTGCGCGCTGGCGCCCGGGAAAGGCGTCATGGCGCGGATATGCCGGTCAATGCTGGCTGCCGGCTGCGACCAGTCCACCGCCGCTTCGGCCTTTTCGATCTTGTGCGCGTAGCTCACGCCCTCGGCGGGCTGCCGGACCGGGCGCAGCCGGCCGCTGCCGGCCCGTTCCAGCGCCTGCACGATCATCTGCCCGCCCAGCGCGGCCAGCCGGTCATGCAGCGTGCCAGTGGTGTCACTGGCCTGAATCGCGAGTTTTTGCACCGCCAGCATGTCGCCGGTGTCCAGGCCCGCATCCATCTGCATGATGGTGATGCCGGTTTCCCGGTCGCCCGCCTGGATCGCCCGGTGGATCGGTGCGGCGCCGCGCCAGCGCGGCAGCAGTGAGGCATGGATGTTGAAGCACCCCAGCCGGGGCATGTCCAGCACCCATTGCGGCAGGATCAGCCCGTAGGCAGCAACCACCATGGCATCGGCCTGCGCCGCCTCGATGGCCTGGCGCGCCGCAGCAGCGTCTTCAGGGTATTTGCCGTCGAGCCGCAGGCTCCGGGGCTGGGCGATGGGAATCTGGTGGCTTTCGGTCCACTGCTTGACGCTGGAGGCCTGCAGCTTCATGCCTCGGCCGGCGGGGCGGTCGGGCTGGGTCAGCACCAGGGGGATTTCAAAACCGGCGCCGTGCAGCTGTGCAAGCGCCACTCGGGCGAAGTCAGGGGTACCGGCAAAAATAACGCGCATGGGGCGTGATTCTAAAGAGTCGCCGGGTTGTGGGGCGTCTTGCCGCGGCACCCCCGTCTTCGTCAGCTCAGCTCAGCGCACCGCCTCGCGTTCCTCGTCCTTTTTCTGCTTGACCAACTTGGTCCTGATGCGGTTGCGCTTGAGCGGCGACAGGTATTCGACAAACACCTTGCCCATCAGGTGGTCCATTTCATGCTGGATGCAGACGGCCAGCATGCCGTCGGCATCCAGCACCCGGCGCTGGCCGTCCAGGTCCAGCGCCTCCACCTTCACCGCGAGGGAGCGCTCCACCCCGTCATAAATGCCGGGCACTGACAGGCAGCCCTCCTCGCCAATCCGTGTCTCGGGACTGGCCCAGGTGATCTCGGGATTGATCAGCACCAGGGGCTGGTCGCGCTTTTCGCTCACGTCAACGACCACCAGCCGCTCATGCACATCCACCTGCGTAGCCGCCAGACCCACCCCTTCCGCGTCATACATGGTCTTGAACATGTCTTGCGCCAGTTGGCGGATGCGCGCATCCACCGCGGCAACAGGCTTGGCGACGGTGTGCAGGCGCGGGTCAGGGTAACGAAGAATGGTGAGTGAAGTCATGACAAGAAGAAAGGGAAGTCGCTATTTTCGCCACTTTTCCGTATTTTTAAAGGCTGCAATATTCGCAGAATCGTCTAATCGTTGCTTAATAAAGGGCTTGGGTACAGAATCGCAGGACATTTCTTTAGATACAACCACTACAAAACATGCTTCTCTGTACCGGGAAGTAACCGCAGCCGGTTTAACAAGTTTCAAGATGCAAACTATTTTTGGTCGTTTCAGTCATATTTCAATAGCCGCTGCCGCCCTGCTGGCCACCGCAGCCACCGTGCGGGCACAAGACTTCCCCATCACGCCCAACCAGAAAGCCACCGCCGCCCAAGTGGCGCAGTCCGGTATTCCCGTGGCCGACCTGGCGCCCAACGCGCCCGACAGCTATGTCGTCAGGCCAGGCGATACCTTGTGGGCCATTTCTGGCATGTTCCTCAAAAGCCCGTGGCGCTGGCCCGAACTGTGGGGCATGAACCTGGAGGACATTCGAAATCCGCACCGCATCTATCCGGGGCAGCAGCTTTACCTGGAAAGGAGCAACGGCCGTGCGACCTTGCGCACCCGCCGGGCAGGAAACGATGGCGCCTTCACCTCGACCGTTCGGGTGTCCCCACGCACCCGTTCCGAAACACTGGCCGATGCGTCCATTCCCACGCTGTCGCCCCAGGCCATCGAACCCTTCCTGGCCGAGCCTTTAATCGTTGATGAACAAACTTTTTCACAGGCCCCACGCATCGTGGCCACGCAGGAAGGCCGGGTGATGCTCAGCCGTGGCGACCGGGCTTACGCGCTTGGCGCGTATGACGGAGGCCAAGGCATGGGCAAACCGCTGACCGATAACAAAGGCGAACCCCTGAATTTCCGCGTTTTTCGCAATGCCACCCCGCTGAAGGATCCGACCACCCAGGAAATTCTGGGGTATGAAGCGCAGTACGTCGGCAAGGTCGAGCTGGTACAGGGCGAATTCATGGTCCAGAATACCGACAAGGACGGCAAGCCACTGAACGAGCGGGTTCCCGCCACCATTGACATCGTCTCTTCTAAAGAAGAAATGCGGGTAGGCGACCGGATGATTCCCGAGCCTGCACGCGAGCTGCGCAGCTATGTGCCGCGCGCGCCCTCCACACCCATGGCGGGTCAGATTGTCTCGGTGTATGGCAGCGCAGTTGCCTTTGCAGCCGCAAACCAAATCGTGGTGCTTAACCGGGGAACAAATGACGGGATCGAGCGAGGTCACGTCATGGCTATCATGAAAGACGGCGAACGCCTGAAGGACCAGACCGACAGTGCCCGGCCGAACATCAAACTGCCCAACGAGCGCAACGGGTTGTTGATGGTGTTCCGTACATTTAACCGCCTGTCCTATGCGCTCATCCTGCAAGCCACCGATGGCGTCAAGGTGGGTGACCGCTTTATCAACCCCGACTGACATGGACGTTTTCTGGCAGGTCTGGTTTAAAAATACTTGCGTTTTCGCGGATGGTCCTGGCGAACCTTCGTTTTACTGAACTGCCCAATGGACTCCCTAGAACTTCAAGCGTGGTTGCGGCTGACGCTCACCCCCGGCGTAGGCAACAGCACAGCCCGCCGCCTGCTGGCCGCCTTTGGCTCGGCCGAAGCCATTTTCGAGCAAAGCAGTGCCGCGCTGCAAAAACTGGGTTCGGACAAGCTGGCAACTGCCCTGCGACACGAGCCATCCCATCTGGCGGCCCAACTCCAGACAACGATCGCGTGGCTGCAGGCTGGCGACGACCGGCGCATTGCCGTGCTCGGCGACGCCGCCTATCCTGCAGGTCTGCTCGACATCGAAGACCCTCCGTTGATGCTTTACATGCTTGGCACGCTGGCCGTATCTGCGCAAGAAGCGGCTGCCAACATCAAAAGCAGTCTGGCGATCGTTGGCAGCCGCAATCCCACCCCGCAAGGCGAGAGCAACGCCCGGCAGTTTGCCCGTGCCTTTGGAAGCGCCGGGATTTGCGTTGTTTCCGGGCTCGCATTGGGCATCGACGGAGCAGCCCATGAGGGTGCCATGCTGGGCGGCGGCAATACGATTGCCGTGGTCGGCACGGGGCTGGACCGGGTCTACCCCAAAAAACATCTTTCGCTGGCCCATCGGATTGCCCAGCAGGGCATGATCATCAGTGAATTCCCACTGGGAACACCGCCACTGACAGCGAATTTCCCCAAACGGAACCGCATCATTTCCGGTCTAAGCCGGGGAACGCTGGTGGTCGAGGCGGCATTGCAGTCGGGCTCGCTGATTACCGCGCGGCTGGCGGCTGAGCAAGGCAAGGAAGTCTTTGCGATACCCGGCTCGATTCACTCACCCCAGTCACGCGGCTGCCACGCGCTGATCAAACAGGGCGCGAAGCTGGTAGAGGTAGCGCAGGACGTCTTGGAAGAGCTTCAGCTGCCGCCTGCTCGCTCAGGTTGCGCCCAAGCTACTACAGCGCACGACAAGGAAAATGATGCTACGGATGCGCCAGCGGGCGATGACCCCGTATTGGCAGCGCTGGGTTTCGATGCCGCCAGCCTGGATGCCCTGCAGGCACGCACAGGCCTGGAAACCAGCCATCTGCAAGCTAAATTGCTGGAGCTTGAACTCGGCAATCAAGTCTCACGCCTGCCTGGTGGTCTGTTTCAGCGTCTTGCGGCGGGCTGACGTTATCTGCGTTATATTGAACGCATGTTTGAAGTCCTGGTGTATGTTTACGAAAATTACTGGCAAGGCGCCGCCTGCCCTGAATTTGACCGCCTTGGACGCAAACTGATCGCAGCAGGATTTGATGCTGAAGAGATCCAGGAAGCGCTGATATGGCTCGACGGTCTGAATATTGCAGCCAAAGGCACCCAGGTCAGTCGACCAGATGCTTTAACCATTGGTGATTCCGGTACCGTTCATGCCATGGCTCCCATGCTGGCACAGTCGGATAACAGCCTTCGCATCTATTCCGTTGCCGAGCAGGAGCATCTGGGTGGCGAAAGCCTGGGCTTTTTATGCTTCCTCGAAGCATCGGGTGTGTTGCCGCCACATATGCGGGAAATCGCCATTGACCGGGCCATGGCGGCGCCGGGAGACCCTGTCAGCCTTGATGATCTGAAGATCATCATTCTCATGGTTTACTGGAGCTTTGGCGAGGAGCCTGATGCGCTGGTACTCGATGAGTTGTGCGACGACACCGAAGGCCGCCTGGCCCACTGAAACGCCACAGCCGTATCCCTTACTAGCCGAGCAGACGCTCCGGGTTGGCGTCCAGCTTGGCCAGCGCATCCCGGGTCGCACGTACGGTCAGAGTTTCTTCTTCAGTCGGTATCAGCAGCCCTGCTTGCAGGTAAGCGGCCAGTCTGCGCATCTGAATCAGGTAAATATAGCCCTCGGCCGCTGCAAACAGGTGCAGTTGCTTACGCGCGCTGCACCAGGAAAACTGCACATGGCTACTTTTTCCATTGTGGTCCAGCGTAAACCAGTTCCCTGGCTGCAGTTCTGCGGCCCAGGCAAGCATGGCTTCACTGGGCTGGCTAACGCCGTTGCCAATGACTTCGATATTTGCCGCGTCGATTCCTACCATCATGACCAGACTGTCGCTATCGAGCGGAAAGTCGCCAACATCCTGGTCAGAGAGATAATCTTCCAGATTGGTCAGCCGCTTGGCCATCGCGTCAATCTTTTCAATCGGAATGGCATCAGTCTTTGACATAAACGCATCGGCCAGCGTATCGCTGATGATCTTTACCTGATCTTCCTGCGCCGCCAGGTCCAGGCCCAGCATGGTCATGCCCCGCCGCAGCAACTCAAGCTGCCTGGGAAGTGCGGCAATCACACGGGTTCGGTCGGTACGGTTCGGTTTCGCGCTTGCCGACCAAACCAGATCGGCTGCAGCTTGCTTGAGCAGCAAGGTCTGTTCATGCTGGGGGCCATTTTTCATTGCGGCAATGGCCAGCACTTCGGCCCAGATTTTGAACAGAAACTCCCGAATTTCAGTGCGTACGGACATGTCATTGAGCATGGTGCGCAACTCGATGGTGTACTGCACAGCCATGGTTTCTTTTTGCTCCAGCTGCTGGGCGAGGCTGACAACTTGCGCCACGCTGCCCTGCTCTGCAAAGAACCGCGACAGGAATTTGTCAAATTCCTCATAGACCAGCTGAAATACCCGGCGCCCGGTTTCGGGATACTGCTCGATCACCTGCACCACGCGCTTGATTTCTGACTCAAGCACACTCCCGGCTACCGTGACATCAAAGCCCAGCGCACACGACCCCATGCGATCAATGAGTTGGCGAGCAGGGTGCTGCAAGGAGCCAAAAAATTCTGGCTCGGCAAGTGCCACTCGCAGCACAGGCATTTGCAGGCGTGCAAACCAGACGCGGATTTCCGGCGGAATCCTGTGTTCGGCCAGGATGCTTTGAAACATCAATGCCACGATTTCAATCGTGGCTTTTTCTGCCGAGGTGGATGCCGCCTGCTTGAGGGCGCTGGTGCGCTGGCGCAATCCTTGCACAGCCTGATCCACTTGACTTTGGCCGCGCCCCTGTGTAAACGCCTGCGCTTGCAAAGTCGCGCCGCCGCTGAGTGCTTCATCATGCTGCATCCGGCTCATCGCCTGCTCCAGCTGGGATGAAGCCTGGCGCGTCTGGTGCTCATGAAAGCCTTCCACGCGAGTGGAAAGCATTTGTTTGAGACGGCCCACCACACCCTGCGCTCGCATTCGCACGCGTGTCATCGGTGAGGAGTTGGTTATTTGCATGCGAGCTTCGCCCTGCCCCGCACCACCCTGCGGCCCTAGGTGACGATCGCGTTCCTGGCTGCTATTTTCAACTCTGGCGCTGTCTGGAAATTGACGTTCCCTCCTTGCAGCTTCAGTATGTTGCATGATTTGCGCTTTTAAAGCGCCCAGTCCACTTCCTGAGCCGCTGTCCGCTGTGGTCTTTTTCCCGGGGTCAATAGGGCTTGGAGGCGCCTTGGTGGGGACGGCGGAAGGGGTCCGCCTGACCAACGGTCGCAGATCGATTTCAGCCATAACCCCCTGACCAATCAGGAATTCATTCGTTGCATGGTAGATTTCCAGCATCTGAACGGCCATGCTTTTCTGGACAGTGTCTTGTACCAGCAGCCACACGGACCGCGGCAAGGGAGCAAGCACCCATTGCTGGATTAATCCCTGGGCCAGCACTTCAGGCCGAAAGATATCTTGCTTGCCCAACTCCGGGATGCCTTCAAGACTCTGAATTCGCAGTCGCAGGTCGTTGAGTTCCCAGCTGGCAAAGTCGAGCAGCCGCAGGGCCAGCCGCGACGCAAGAATTCGGCTCTCTACTGCCTCGTTGCCGACCAGTTCAAGCTTGCCGGGCTCTGCCAACTGGGACGGTGCGGTAGACACCCCGGCTTGCGATACCGTACTCCACACCTTGGCGATGCCCTGCAGCCAAGCTGAACTGTTTTTTTGATAGGCCAGCAAGCCATCCCGGACTTCCTGGAGCTCGCGGACATTTCCCGGTTTTTCCGCCAGTTCCGTCAGCGCCTGACCAATGGTGCTGGCGAGTTCGGGCAACATGCGAATAACACGTTCGGTAAATAGCGTGCGCGCCTGCCTTGCAAGAATTTTTTTCCTGGAGTTTTCGGAAGGCAAGGCCAATTTCAGTGCCTGTCAAAAACAACTATACCGTGGCGCCTGCATTGGGATCGTTAGGATCCTCATCCTTTTTCGTGGGCCCCTTGATGAGATCCTCGCGCTTGATTCCCAGCCACATCGCAATGGATGCGGCGACAAATACGGAGGAGTAAATTCCGAACAAAATTCCGATAGTCAGCGCCAACGAAAAATAAAACAATGTCGGCCCCCCGAAGAGCAGCATGGACAACACCATGATTTCGGTGGAGCCATGGGTGATGATGGTGCGGCTAATGGTGGAAGTAATTGCATTGTTGATGATTTCCGTCGTGTCCATCTTGCGGTAACGCCGAAAATTTTCACGGATACGGTCGAAAATCACCACCGATTCATTGACGGAATAGCCCAGCACCGCGAGAACGGCCGCCAGCACTGCCAGTGAAAACTCCCACTGGAAGTAAGCAAAAAATCCAAGAATGATGATGACGTCATGCAAATTGGCAATGATGGCGGCAACCGCATACTTCCACTCGAAGCGAAAAGCCAGGTACACCATGATGCCGATCACCACCATGGCCAGCGCCTTCAGCCCATCTTGCGCCAGTTCTTCCCCTACCTGAGGCCCCACAAACTCGGTGCGGCGCAGTGTCACATCGCTATTGGCGGCTTTCAACGCGGCAAGGACGGTGTCGCTTTGCTGGGCGGTACTAACCCCCTTTTGCGCAGGCAAACGGATCATCACATCACGTGAGGTACCAAAATTCTGTACCTGCACATCATTCAGACCCAAAGCAGCCACAGTGTTGCGAATCTTGCCTACATCGGCGGCCTGGCTGTAATTCACCTCCATCAGGGTGCCGCCAGTGAACTCGACTGACAGATGAAGCCCCCGCGTGAGCAAGAAGAATACCGCCAGCGCAAAGGTGATAAAACTGACGAGGTTGAAGATCAGGGCATGCCGCATGAACGGAATATCACGCCGGATTTTGAAAAATTCCATCTGGGGTCCTTGGGATAGCGGCTCAGGAAAAAAAGACCATCATGGCTTGGCGAGTGCGCCCTCTTCAGGCGGACGCCAGACAGTGCCGATAGACACCGTCTTGAGCTTCTTCTGCCGGCCATACCAGAGGTTGACCAAAGCGCGTGAGAAAAACACGGCAGAGAACATGCTGGTCAAAATGCCAATACAGTGCACGACCGCAAAGCCGCGAACCGGTCCTGAGCCAAAAGCCAGTAACGCCAGGCCGGCAATCAGGGTGGAAATGTTCGAATCCAGAATCGTCGCCCAAGCCCGTTCATAACCGGCGTGGATGGCTGCCTGTGGCGAAGCGCCACTGCGGAGTTCCTCACGGATACGCTCGTTGATCAGGACATTGGAATCAATTGCCATCCCCAGCGCCAACGCCATGGCCGCCATACCGGGCAACGTCAACGTTGCCTGCAGCATGGACAGCACCGCCACCAGCAGCAGGAGGTTGACTGCCAGCGCAATGCCTGAAAACAGGCCAAACAGCATGTAATACATCGCCATGAACACCACAATTACCGCAAACCCCCAGGACACGCTGTGAAAGCCTTTGGTAATGTTGTCTGCGCCAAGGGTGGGGCCAATCGTGCGCTCTTCAATGATCTCCATGGGTGCGGCCAATGAGCCGGCGCGCAGCAGCAACGCCAGGTCGCTGGCCTCGCTGACGCTCATGGAACCCGATATCTGAAACCGATTGCCCAGTTCGCTCTGGATGACCGGCGCCGTCAAGACCTCGCCTTTCCCCTTTTCAAACAGCAAAATCGCCATGCGCTTTTTGATGTTTTCACGGCTGGTGTCGCGCATGATGCGGCCGCCCTTGGCATCGACCGTCAGATCGACCTTGGGCTGCTGGTTCTGTGAGTCAAAGCCCGGCTGGGCGTCGGTCAGGTTCTCGCCCGTGAGAATGACCTGCTTCTTGACGATCACCGCCTGGCCGTTGCGCTCGAAGAAGCGCTCGGCGCCAAACGGCACCGGACCGCTGCCGCTCTCGGCGGCGCGGGCTTCGGCGCTGTCCTCGACCAGGCGCATTTCCAGCGTGGCGGTGCGGCCCAGGATGTCCTTGGCCTTGGCCGTGTCTTGCACGCCGGGCAGTTGCACCACGATGCGGTCGATGCCCTGCTGCTGGATCACCGGCTCGGCCACGCCCAGCTCGTTGATCCGGTTGTGCAACGTCACCATGTTCTGCTTGAGCGCCTGATCCTGGATGCGGCGGGCGGCTTCTGGCTTGATGGTGGCGGTCAGTTTGTACTCAGTGCCGTCAGGCGCATCCACCATCTGAAGATCAGGAATCTGGTCCTGGATCAGGTTTCGGGCGGAGGCCAGAGTCGCCTGATCCCGGAACCGAATATCGATGGTTTCACCATTGCGCGCAATGCCGCCATGCCGGATATTCTTGTCCCGCAAGGACAAACGGATGTCGCCGGCCAGCGATTCAGCACGCTTGGTCAGCGCTGCCTGCATGTCCACTTGCAACATGAAGTGCACGCCGCCGCGCAGATCCAGGCCCAGGTACATGGGGTTGGCATGCAATGACGTCAGCCACGCAGGCGAACGCGACAGCAGATTGAGCGCAACCACATACGCCGGATCGGCAGGATCGGGCGCCAACGCCTTCTGGATGGCGTCCTTGGCCTTGAGCTGGGTATCGGCGTCGCCAAAACGTGCCTTGATCGAACCCGCTTCCAGGGTAACCGCATCGGCGGTGATGCCAGCGCCTTTGAGCGCTTCCTCGACCTTGGCCAGGGTCGCCGTGTCCACCTTCACGGTGGACTTGCTGCTTGAGACCTGTACCGCAGGCGCTTCGCCAAAGAAATTGGGCAAGGTGTACAGGGCTGCAATCAGCAGCACGACCACAATAAGGACGTACTTCCAGGCGGGATAACGATTCATGAGAAGACTGTTCCTGGTGAACGGAAAGACAAAATGCAGGCGCGGCCCTTTTGGGCAGGTTCGACTCGACCGTCGGACTGCGGCTGCAGGCTTGCTTTATATTTATTTGACGCTGTTGATGGCGCCCTTGGGCAACACCTGGACAATGGCACTGCGCTGCAGCTGCACCTCAACACCGGGGGCGATCTCCAGCGTCAGGTAGCCTTCGCTCAGCCGGGTCACCTTGCCAAGCAGGCCGCCGGCCGTGGCAACCTCGTCGCCCTTGGCAAGCGCCTCGACCATGGAGCGGTGTTCTTTTTGCTTTCTCATCTGGGGGCGGATCATCACAAAATACAGCACCACAAACATCAGCACCAGCGGCAGCATGCCAGTGAGCGAAGCCATCATGTCGCTGCCGCCTGCGGCGGCAGGAGCGGTTTGGGCAAAAGCTGAAGAAATAAACACGGCTGACTCCACAATTATTAAGGGGCACACTCACAACCGCTCAGGCCAACTGGCCGGAGCATGACTGGAGGATTGTATGCGTCGGGCACGCAGGGCTGGATTCAACTAACGCGCGTACGGCTATTTTCCCTGCAATGCTGTGAAAGCAGTGGCCGGTCACCCCGGTCCTAACTGGCACCTCAGGCCAGCTGTGTCTGCCGGGCTGCGGCGGGCTGGCGGAAGGCCTGCATCAGCGCTGCCCACTGGGGCCGCGCGGTGGCCAGATGGCGTGACTTGACATGGCCATAGCCCTTGATCAGCTCGGGAATCCGGGCGATCTCGACAGCGGCGGCATGGTTGGCAGGCGTCAAGCCGGCCAGCACTTCCTCGATGCTGGCGCGGTACTCGGCAATCAGCGCCCGCTCTTCCCGGCGCTCGTCGGTGCGGCCAAACACATCGAAGGCCGTGCCGCGCAGGCCTTTCATCCTGGCCAGCAGCTTGAAGCCGGTCAGCATCCACGGGCCGAATTGCTGCTTTTGCAGCTCGCCCTTGTCGTTTTTGGAGGCAATCAGCGGCGGCGCCAGGTGGTAGTTGAGCTTGAAGTCGCCCTCGAACATGGCATTGACCTTGTTCAGGAAGCCGGTGTCGGTGTGCAGGCGCGCCACCTCGTACTCGTCCTTGTACGCCATCAGCTTGAAGAGGTAGCGGGCCACGGCTTCGGTCAGCAGCGTCTTGCCCAGCGGCGCTTCGGCCATGCGGACTTTTTCGACGAACGCCTGGTAGGCCTGGGCGTAGGCCGCATTCTGGTAATCGGTCAGAAAGGCGATGCGCTTGTTCAGCATTTCACTGAGCGACGGTTTCTTGACAAATTCAATCACCTGCGCCGCCTTGAACAGCGCCTGCACAGAGGCCAGGTCGTGGGCACAGCGACGGCCCCATTCAAAAGCGGCCTTGTTGTTCTCCACCTGCACGCCGTTGAGCTCGATCGCCCGGACAAGCGATGCATGCGACAGCGGCACCCGGCCTTTTTGCCAGGCAAAGCCGAGGATCAGCGGGTTGGTGTAAATCGAGTCGCCGATCAGCTGCACCGCGACCTGCTCGGCGTCAAAGCTCGCCAGCAGGCCGGCGCCCACGGCCGACTGCACCGCGCTTTCGCAGTTGCCGCCGGGGAACTGCCAGCCGGGGTTGGTCACGAACGCGGCCGTCGGTGCGCCGTGCGAGTTCATGGCGACGAAGGTGCGGCCTGGCTGCATGGTCGCCAGCGTGTACGGGCTGGCGGTGACGATCGGATCGCAGCCGATCACCAGGTCGGCCTTGGCGGTATCGACCTTGGTGGTGAAGATGGCCTCGGGCCGGTTGGCGATCTGGATGTGGCTCCAGGTGGCGCCGCCTTTTTGCGCCAGGCCGCCCGCATCCTGCGTGACCACGCCCTTGCCTTCGAGGTGCGCCGCCATGCCCAGCAGCTGGCCGATGGTGATGACACCGGTGCCGCCGACGCCGCCGACCACGATGCCCCAGGCGTTCTCGGCCACCGGCAGCACGGGTTCCGGAATCGGCGGCAGGCTGGCCAGGTCGCCCTTTTTCTCTTTCTTGGGTTTTTTGAGCTGGCCGCCCTCGACCGTGACGAAGCTCGGGCAGAAGCCCTTGACGCAGGAATAGTCCTTGTTGCAGGTGTTCTGGTTGATGCGGCGCTTGCGGCCGAACTCGGTTTCCAGCGGCTCGACCGACAGACAGTTGGACTGCACCGAGCAGTCGCCACAGCCTTCGCAGACCAGCTCGTTGATGACCACGCGCTTGGCCGGATCGACCAGCGTGCCGCGCTTGCGGCGGCGGCGCTTTTCGGTCGCGCAGGTCTGGTCGTAGATGATGGCAGTGCAGCCCTTGAGTTCGCGGAACTCGCGCTGGAGCTTGTCCAGCTCGTCGCGGTGGAAGACCTCGATGCCCGGTGGCAGGTCGTTGATCAGCTCGGCGTGGCCGGCGCGCGCCGCGCTGCTGTCCACGGTATGCGTACGGCCGTGGTATTTCTCGGGCTCGTCGGTGACCACGACCAGCCGGGCCACGCCCTCGGCGCGCAGGCTATGGGCAATCTGCGCCACCGAATGGCCTTCGGGCCGCTCGCCAACCTGCTGCCCGCCGGTCATGGCGACCGCGTCGTTGTACAAAATCTTGTAGGTGATGTTGACGCCGCTGGCAATGCTCTGGCGAATCGCCAAAAGCCCGCTGTGGAAATAGGTGCCGTCGCCGAGGTTGGCGAACACATGCGGGTCGTGCGTGAAGGCCGCCTGGCCGACCCAGGTCACGCCCTCGCCGCCCATCTGGGTAAAGGTCGAGGTCGAGCGGTCCATCCAGGTCGCCATGTAGTGGCAGCCGATGCCGGCCACGGCCCGTGACCCTTCGGGCACGCGGGTGCTGGTGTTGTGCGGGCAGCCGCTGCAGAACCAGGGGGCGCGCTCGCCGGTTTCCAGCTTGGTTTCAATCAAGGCGCGTTCACGGCCTTCGATAACGGCCAGCCTGGAATCCATGCGGGCCACGATCTCTGGCGGCACGCCCAGCTTCTTGAGCCGCTTGGCAATCGCCTTGGCGATGAGGGCCGGCGTCAGGTCGGCCTTGGCGCGCAGCAGCCAGTTGTCGCTCGGGTTGGAGCGGCTCCACTCGCCGCCCGACTGGTCGCCTTCGGGCTCGTCGAACTTGCCCAGCACATTGGGCCGCACGTCGGCGCGCCAGTTGTACAGCTCTTCCTTGATCTGGTATTCGATGACCTGGCGCTTTTCCTCGACCACCAGGATTTCCTGCAGCCCCTGGGCGAAGTCGCGGGTGATGGTGGCCTCCAGCGGCCAGACCACGTTGACCTTGTGCAGCCGGATGCCGAGCTGGTGGCAGGTGTCCTCGTCCAGCCCCAGGTCGGCCAGGGCTTGGCGGGTGTCGTTGAAGGCCTTGCCGCTGGCGATCAGGCCGAAGCGGTCGTTCGCTGAGGCAATCACGTTGTAGTTGAGCTTGTTGGCCCGGACATAGGCGAGCGCGGCATACCACTTGAAGTCCATCAGCCGCGCTTCCTGCTCCAGCGGCGGGTCGGGCCAGCGGATGTGCAGGCCGCCCGCCGGCATCTGGAAATCTTCGGGAATGATGATCTTGACCCGGTCCGGGTCCACCGACACCGAACTCGACGACTCGACCACTTCCTGGATCGTCTTCATGCCCGACCAGACGCCCGAAAAGCGGCTCATGGCAAAGGCATGCAGCCCCATGTCGAGGATTTCCTGCACGCTCGACGGGAAAAACACCGGCAGGCCGCAGGCCTTGAAGATGTGGTCACTCTGGTGCGGCGCGGTCGAGCTTTTGCTCACATGGTCGTCACCGGCGATGGCGATCACGCCGCCGTGCTTGGCGGTGCCGGCCATGTTGGCATGCTTGAACACGTCCGAGCAGCGGTCAACGCCGGGCCCCTTGCCGTACCAGATGCCGAACACGCCGTCGAACTTGTTGGTCTGCGGATACAAATCCAACTGCTGCGTGCCCCAGACGGCGGTGGCGCCGAGTTCCTCGTTCACGCCGGGCTGAAAAACGATGTTTTGCGCCGCCAGGTGCTTCTTGGCGGCCCACAGCGCCTGGTCGTAGCCGCCCAGCGGCGAGCCCCGGTAGCCGCTGATGAAGCCGGCCGTGTTCAGGCCATCGATGGCATCACGCGTGCGCTGCAGCATCGGCAGCCGCACCAGCGCCTGCACCCCGCTCATGAAGGCCCGGCCGTGGCCGATGGTGTATTTGTCGTCGAGGGTGACGGTTTCCAGCGCTTTGCGGATGTGCTCGGGCAAGGGGGCGTTCATGATTTGTCTCCGGATGGTTGTCATTCCTGCCTGGTGGGCAGCAGTCAAACAAGCGTCTGAACCGGGTAGGGCCAGCGCTTTTTACTTTGCCTAAAAGTGTATTCCGCGCGGCTGGATATGTCTTTGCTTTTTTTGCCTGGTTAAATCCCCATTTAGAAAGATTCTTGCTGCAAAATAGAAAAAATGGAAACATTAGACAAGTTTGACATTGCAATCCTGAATGAGTTGCAAACCGATGCGCGGCTGACCAACACCGAACTGGCGTCGCGCGTCGGCCTGTCGGCGGCGCCTTGCTGGCGCCGCGTGCGGGCGCTGGAGGACGCCGGGTTCATCATCGGCTACCGCGCCGAGATCAACCGCCACAAGATTGGCCTGGGCGTGCTGGCGTTTGTGCGGCTCGATGCCGCCCGCAACAGCGGGGAGGTGCTGAAGACGTTGGAAGAAGCCATCCGGAAAATTCCAGAAGTGGTCAGCTGCCACTACATCAGCGGCACCGGGACGTTCGAGTTGCAGGTGGTCAGCCGCGACCTGAACACCTTCAGCCAGTTCGCGCGCGACGTGCTGATCAACCTGCCCAACGTGAAAGACCTGCACACCAGTTTTTCGCTGGGCGAGGTCAAGGCCAGCGGTGCGCTGCCGTTGGGGCATCTGATGCCGCCGGCAGCCGGAAATTTAAGCAAATTAAGGCTCTAGAGCGAGACCACCCTGACTGGCAACAGCCGCGCACCTGGATCGCCAGTTCCCCGCTCGCCTCTTTCCCCAGCGGGGGAAGGAGAACTACCGGGGAAAACCAGGAAAATGGCGCAATTTTTGATCAAAACGGGCTCTGGCGCAGGCACCGCCTGTGTAAGCAGCTATGAATTCAGGAGCAACAAGGCTGCCGGCTTCGTTGTTGCAAGCCAGGGTGAAACCGCTCTAGCGCATGCTGGGCGTGCGCAAGCAGCTATTAAATTTATAGTGAAAAACAAAAGCCCGGTCTCCACCGGAGACCGGGCAACCGGCTGGGCCGGGATCACCTTGTTGTTATGGCCTAAAAGCGAGTGGCTCAGCTGCCAATCCGCCCGCCGTCATTCTTCGTGATCACGATGGTCGCCGAGCGCGGGCGCTTGCCGGCGCCGTGGCCGGCGTTGCTGGGCCACTGGCTGGTGTACTTGGCCGGGTCGGCAATGTCGGCCATCTTCGTGCCTTCCCCCGGGTGCTGGATGTTGATGAACATCGCCTTGCCGTCAGGCGTTTCGCACAGGCCGGTGATCTCCGATTCCCTCGCGCCGACCAGAAAGCGCTTGAGCTTGTCGGCGCCCGGCGCCTTGCCCACGTAGGTGTCCACAGTCAGCGCGCTGCCGTCGGCCTTGGTGTAAGCCAAGGTTTTCTTGGCGCCGTCGCCCACCTGGCCGGGCAGGGCCGCCAGCATCATGCAGTTGGTCACGTCGGTGTAGGCGCCGTCGTCGGTCTGGATCCACAAGATGCCGGTGGACGGGCTGAACACCAGGCCGTCCGGGCTGGAAAAGTCCTGGTCGGCGGTCAGGCTGGACAGGTTGACGCTGCCCGGCGCGGCGCCCGACTCGGCACCGAACGCATACACATCCCAGCTGAAGGCGAGGGCCGCGCTGCCAGCAGCCGCTTCCTTCAGGCGCAGGATGTGGCCGTTGGGGTTGCCGTTCTGTGTGGTGGTGCCGCTCCTGAGATCGGTGTAGACGCGCGGGTTGGCGCTGTCGGGCGACATCTGGCCGCTGCCTGAAGGATTGACCGCGCGGTTGCTGTTGTTGGTCAGCGTGAAATAGATTTCGCCGTTGGCCACGTTGGTCGAGCACCACTCGGGGCGGTCCATCTTGGTGGCGCCCACCGCGTCGGCGGCCAGCCGGGCATTGACCAGCACATCGGCCTGGTCGGCGAATTTGTAGCCGGCATAGGCGGCAATGGCGGGGTTGCCGACCGACAGCTCGACCCAGTCGCCCTTGCCGTCGCTGTTGAACCTGGCCACGTACAGCTTGCCGCTGTCCAGGTACTTGTCGCCGGTGGTCACGCGGTCGGCCGGGTTGGCGTCGGCAGCAAGCCAGCTGGCGGCCGAGACGAACTTGTAGATGTATTCGCCGCGCGAATCATCGCCCATGTACACGGCCAGCGGCTGGCCGGCAACCGGATTGCCGAAGGCGGCGCTTTCGTGGGCAAAGCGGCCGAGCGCGGTGCGCTTGCGGGCGGCCCGGGTCTTGTCGTAGGCGTCCAGCTCGACGATGTAGCCGAAGGTGTTGAGTTCGTTGCGGTAGTCGTCGCGGCCGTCGGTGCTGGCGCCGAGCTTGCTGTTGTTCCAGCGTGCGTACCTGTCGTCTGCACCGCCTGTTTCCCAGCCGTGGCGGCTGGCGGCGGCGGCGTTGCGGCCGTAGCGCTTGAGCGAGGCCACGCTCTTGTCGTTATTGCGGGCGGTGTCGTCGGCGGCGTTGCGAAAGAAATAGCCGGCCCAGTTTTCCTCGCCGGTCAGGAAGGTGCCCCAAGGGGTCTTGCCGGTGCCGCAGTTGTTCAGCGTGCCGCGGGCCTGGGTGCCGTCGGGCGAATATTTCGTCACCATCAGGGCATTGCCACGGGCCGGGCCGTTGATCTGGACATTCGTGCTGAGCGCGGTGAGGCGGAAATTGAACGCCGACGCGGGCACGGTGGCCCACTTGCCGCCGGTGTTTTTCACTTCGACGACCGAGACGCCGTGAATCGCGACTTCCTTGTCCACTTCGGCGGCCGGACGCGGCAGCGTGGAAGTGCCGCCATTGGCATGCAGAAAAAAGGAACTGAGCCTTTCGTCGGTGGTGGCTTCGTGGTTCATGGCCAGCAGGCCATTGGCGACGGCGCTGGCGGACGGCTTGCCGTCGGCGCCCAGGCCGAACCATTCGATGCCGTCATGGTGGTCGCCGGCGCGGTTGTCAAAGCCGGTGTCGGTGCCGTCGTTCTTGTAGGCCGGGGTGGCGGCCGTGAGCGGATCGCCCAGCGCATACAGCACGCTGGCGGTGTAGCCGGGCGGCACCGTCACGGCATCGAGCCTGTTCTTCGCCACGGCGGCAAAGCTCAGCAGGGTTTCCGTGGCCACCGGCGCCGGCGTCGCCGCGGGGTTGTCATCACCGCCGCCGCAGCCTGCCAGGGCCAGGCCGCCCAGCAGGCTGGTGCCGGCCGTGGCGGCGCCGCCGCGCAGCAGGCCGCGCCGGCTCAGGCGCGCCTGCAGCACGCTGTCGAACGTCGGATTGGGCGAAGTATTGGAATTTTCGTCGTTGAAATCGAGCAGGGTCGTCATCGTGTGTCCTCAGTTGGATCAGGGGTTAGCCTGCTGAGAATAGGTCTGCAAGATGACAGCGCCGTGAAGGAAGCATGACAATCCGGTGACGCGGCTGGCCGGCCGGCGCGCAGGCAGCCAGGCAGAACAGGCCTGCGAAAGCGTTTCAGCCGCGCACGCAGCGCGCCACCAACGGCGGCTGCAAATACTGCAGCACGGCCTCGCGCCCGCCGGTCCCCAGGCCAAACTCGGCGCGCATGCGCGGATTGCTGTAAACCGTCTGCGCGCCCTGGCCGCCGGCGTCCCGAAGCAGCACATCGTCGCCCCGCGCACCCTTCAGGACTGCCGCGTCGTTGGCGAAGGCGACTGAAAACTGCATGCCTTTGTCGCAGCGGTAAACCGGCGTTGCCAGCGGATCGCCGCTTTTCATGCTGGCGCAGCCCGCCAGGGCGGCCAGGGTTGCCAGCGCCACCCAGGCCGCGGCCCGTCTTTTGCCTGCACGTGTGCTCATCGGAAAGGTTCCTTCCATACTTATTTGGGCCACAGCGCCCATAGCCGCAAGGGCTGGTTGACCCGCGAAGCCATCTGCCCGGCGTCCAGGCCGGTGCCGGCAAAATAGTCGGCCCGCACCGCGCCCACGATGGCGCTGCCGGTGTCTTGCGCCAGCACCAGCTTTTGCAGATTAGCCGCGCCGCCGCGCGAGGCCAGCCACACCGGCGTGCCGTAGGGAATGCTGCCGGGATCGACGGCAATCGAGCGGCCCGGCGTGAGCGCCACGCCCTGCGCGCCCTTGGGGCCGAAACCGGCGTCGAAATCGCTCAGGGGCTGCTCCTGGAAAAAGATATAGCGCGGATTGCTCCAGAGCATTGGCTGCACGCGCTGCGGATTTTTTGCGGCCCAGGCTTTGGTGGAGTCCACCCAGGGCGCTGGCATCTTGCCTTCCCCCTGCTCTGCCAGCCACTGGGTGATGCTGCGAAACGGCTGGTCATTGGAGCCGGCATAAGCGACCCGGACGGTGCGCTGCGAACCGTCGGGCTCGGTGATGTTGAGGCGGCCCGACCCCTGGATATGCAGCGACATCACTTCGACCGGATCGCTCACCCAGGCGATCTCGCGGCCTCTCAAGGCGGCGCGCGCCTCTGGCAGGGTATCGATCTCCTGGCGCGAAAACCACGGTTTGCGGCTGCCCAGGCTGGCGGGCGGGCGGTAAAGCGGCACCCCATAGCCCGCCCCCGGCTGCCGGCTGGCTCTGAGCACCGGCTCGTAGTAACTGGTGAGCAGCCCGTCGGCCGCGCCCTGCAGGGATTCGACGCGGTAGGGTTGCAGCCGGGCCACCATCCAGGCACGCTGCTCGGCGCCGGAGGCAATGCTCAGGCGGCGGACTTCCCCGCACAGGGAGGCGAACACCGGGCCAGGCCGCTCGCAACTCTTGATCCAGGCGTTCCAGGCTTCAAACAGGGTGTCTTCCTCAAAACCGGGCAATTCAGCCCAGCGGACGGGAACCCAGCGGCTTTTTCCCAGGAGCCGGGGCGGGGGCAACGGATCGGAGTCGTCCGGCCGGACGGCTGTGGGCGGCTCTGCGCCGGCGGGAGCGGGCGGCGGCAGGGGCAGGCGGGCGCAGGACGCCAGCCATGCCGCCATGACGATAATCGAGGCCTTGCGCCACAACGGCAGGGGTTGCCCCGTGCCTTTCATTCTTTTCAAGGGAAAAACCATGGCCTTACTTTTACTCGAAGCGCTGGGCGCATTGCTGCTGCTGGTGTTCATTGTGTGGTGGACGATGTTCTCGGGTCGAAAAAATGGGGAGCTGAAGGACCGATCGATGCAGGTGGCGCCAGAAGCGGAAAAAGAAAAAAAATAAACCCCTGTTTGCCTGGAGCGCATTGGTTTTAACCGGTAAACAACTTTTTAGCATCAAATATGCCTCCAGCGCTTGCCTGATATGCGCACCTAGCTATAAATTCAGTAGCAAAAATCGGTCTGGCGCCTGGCGCGGCGTGAGCGACGTGATTGAGGGTCAAGTGATTTTTCTCTAGAGAATTCGCAGCAGATTGGCCAGCTCGACCGCCGACTTCACCCGCATTTTCTCAAAAACCCGGGCCCGGTGGACCTCCACGGTCCGCACGCTGATTTCCAGCTGGTCCGCCACCAGCTTGTTGGGCAATCCCTCGACCACCAACCGCATCACATCGCGCTCGCGTTCCGTCAGGCCGTCCAGCTGAATGCGCAGGCTGGTGGTTTCGCTGCGCTGGGCCAGCGCGGCAGCGGACTGGGTGAGCGCCTGCACGACACGGTCGACCAGGGCATTGTCCGAAAAGGGTTTCTCAAAAAAATCAAATGCGCCCCGTTTGACCGAAGCGACAGCGGTCGGCACGTCGGCATGGCCGGTCAGGAAAATGACCGGCAGGGTTGGCAGCAGGCCGTAGGCAATCAGCTTTTCAAACATGGCCAGCCCGCTGAGCCCGTTCATGCGCACATCGAGCAAAACGCACGAAGGCGACTGGACCTCGAAGCCCCGCGCCACCCGCGCATCGAAAGCCTCGGCACTGGCAAATGCCTCGCTGAGCAGGCGCCTGGAGCGCAGCAGCCAGGCCAGCGCATCGCGCACCCCGCTGTCGTCATCGACGATGTAGACGGTGGCATTGTGAATCGGTTCCATGTCAACTTTCCTCAAGGGCGCTCTGCGCGGGGACTTCGGCCCTGGCCCTGACGGCCACTGCCAAGGTGAAGCTGAAAATAGTACCCTGCGGATGAGCGCTTTCGTAGCCGAGAAAACCGCCATGCTGCTCGATCACGGTGCGGCACAGGCTCAGGCCCAGCCCCATGCCTTCCGGCTTGGTGGTAAAGAATGGGGTGAACAGCTGGCGGGCCACCTCGTCGGAGATGCCCTCACCGCAGTCAACCACCGCGAATTCAACCCATTGGCTCTGGGCATTGGACGCAGCCGGGCGAATCCGCAGGATCAGCACTTTTTCGGGCGGCACCGATGTCGCCAGGGCGGGGGCCTTTTCCTCGCCGCCCTGCATCGCCTGCATCCCGTTGCGCGCCAGGTTGAGCAGCACCTGCTCGACCATCGTGCGGTCGCACAGCACGGGCGGACAGCTTTCATCGACCTCCAGCACGACCCGTACTCCGAGTTTGCGCGCCTGCAGCGTCACCAGTGGCATGATGGCATCGAGCAGCATGCGGGGCTTGACCGCCTCGCGCACCCGTTCGCTGCGGCGCACAAAGTCATGCACGCTTTTGATGACCTTGCCGGCGCGTTCGGCCTGCTCGGCGATGCACCGCATGGCAAGTTGCAAATCATCCAGCAGCGGCTCGGGCGCCGGGCGCCCCTGCCCGTCCAGCAGAGTGCCCTCGGCCTGTTCCTGCAGCAGGTTGAGCGAACCGGTGGCATAGCTCGAAATCGCCGCCAGCGGCTGGTTCAGCTCATGGCTGAGCAGCGAGGCCATCTCGCCGACCATGGCCAGCCGGGCGCTGGCCTGCAAGCGGTCCTGGCTGGCCCGCGAGAGTTCTTCGGTGCGGCGCTGCTCGCTGACATCGAGGATGGCGCTCACCCAGCCGGTGTGCTTGCCCACTGCGTTGATCAGCGGGGCCTCCATGATCAGCACCGCGAACCGCGTCCCATCGCGCCGCATGAATACAGACTCATGGCTCGCGCGCGGCAGATGGTTGCCAGCCAGGCGCATTTCCTGACGCCGCTGGTAGATGCCTGCCAATTCTGGCGGCCAGTACGAAGACGGCATGCTCTGGTTGAGCAGTTCCTGGGCATCCAGGCCCACCATCTGGCAAAAAGCCGGGTTGACATACGTGATGCGACCCTGCAGATCCCGTGCGCGCAGCCCGGTCAGCAATGAATTCTCCATGGCCTTGCGAAAGGCCAGCGCCTCGCCCAGGTCGTGCTCCACCTGCAGGCGCCTGCGCATGTCGCGGCCCAGCAGGAGCAGCACGACCAATAGGGCCAGCGACATGGCAGTGACCAGCGCCGTCAGGATGTTGGGGAACAGGGCCGGCGTGCCCAGGCGGTTTTCCATCCTGACCACCAGCGTGGCGCCCGGCAGGTCAAGCAGTTGCTGTGCCATGAACACCCGGCTTCCCCGCGCCGGCGTGCCATGGAGCGCCAGGCGGGTGCCGTCTGCCTCGGTGAACGACACGCCGAGGCCACGCGACAGCGGCTTGCCGACCAGCTCGCTCAGGATATTTTGCAGGGAGTACGTGGCCACGGTATAGCCCGTGAGGCGGCCGGCCTCCATGATGGGCAGGCACATGTCGGTCACTTCCATGCCCAGGCCATCGGATTGCGGCAGAAAGTAGCTCGGCGAATAGGCCGCTTCGCTCAAGCGGCGCGCAGCAGTGCAGGTGAGGCTCAAATCGCCCAGCCGGCTGTCCCGGTCCAGCCGCTGGAACACCGACATGCGAAACGGTGTTTCAACAAAGCCGAGCATGCCCAGCGCCTCATTGCGCCACTCCAGGCGCAGCAGTTCACGTTTGTCATTGAGCAGCTGGCCGGCCGGAAAATACCAGGTGTCGATGCTGCGCTCGCGGGCATGCAGCGCCTGAAACGCCTGGATATTGCGGTTCAGCCCGGAGCGGATGTCGGTCACGGCTTCTGAAGCATTCTGTTCAAGGCGGCTTTGCACCATGCTCGACTCATACCGCCCGGCCAGCCAGACCAGCAGGCCCAGCAGGACAACGACCAGCGCCAGCAGCAAAAGCCACAGGGAAACGCGCCGGCTGGCCCAGTTGGTAAACCGGGGGAATGTCAATGTCATAGGCTCACAGCACGCGATGGTTCAGCGCGGGCAGGCGCTGGCGAACCTCGCGCAGCCGGCTGTTGACCACCTCGCCCATCACCACGCCGGTGCCATCGGCCTGCTGCGCCAGAACCTCGCCCCAGGGGCCGACCACCATGCTGTGCCCCCAGGTGCGGCGGCCGTTTTCATGGGTGCCGCCCTGCGCCGCCGCCACGACATAGGCCAGATTTTCAATGGCGCGGGCGCGCAGCAGCAGTTCCCAGTGGGCCTGCCCGGTGTGGTAGGTAAACGCACTGGGCACCAGCAGCAGATCGGCTTTCAGCGCGCGGTACAGCTCGGGAAAACGCAGGTCGTAACAGACACTCATGCCGACGGTGTAAATGTGGCCATCGCGTGATGCCAGTTCAAACCGGACGGGCTGCGTTCCGGGGTCGAGCACGCGGGTCTCGTCATAGGCTTCCTGGCCTTCGGCAAACTTGAACAGGTGGATCTTGTCGTAGCGGGCAACGCAGGCACCCGAGGGGGCATAGGCCAGCGAGCTGTTGCGCGCCCGGTCGGCATCGCGGGTGGCCGTGGGCAGCGTGCCGCCGACGATCCAGAGCTCCAGTTCACGCGCCGAGCGGCTCAGGAAATCCTGGATCAGGCCGCTGCCAGCCTTTTCCTGGACTTTGAGCTTGTCGGTGTCCTTCATGCCCATGACGCAAAAATATTCCGGCAGGACGGCCAGCTCGGCGCCCTGGTCCCGGGCCTGGCCCAGCAACCGCCGCGCCGTTTCGAGATTGGCTGGCACGCTGGTTCCCGACACCATCTGGATGGCAGCTATTTTCATGATCAACGGTTCTCCGATGTAGTGGCCTGGCCGGCTTGCGCCCTGGCCCTGGCCTTGCGATCGACTTTCGTGATTTTGGGGTCGTCCCATCTGCCGTCGATCTGGAATTCCTGGGTGGCCGCTTCCATCAGCGGGCGGCGCAGGAACATCTGCGCCAGAAAACTGCCCAGCCCCACCACCGGGTTGATGACGGAGGCAATCAGCGAGGCCGTGCCGGCATTGATTTCCGGCACCACCACCACCCGAAGCGCTTGCGTTTCATCAGCAATATTGGCGCTGCCCTCCATCAGCACGGCTGCATTGACCCCGCTCATCTGCAAATTATTGGTCTGCGCCACGCCCTGGTCAATCGTCACATCCCCGCGAATGAAGTCAAACGCGAACCCCTGCGAGAAAACATCGCGGAAATCCAGCGTCAGGCGGCGCGGCAGCGACTGCAGGCTGAGCACGCCCAGCAGCTTGGCGATGCCCGGGTCGGCCTTCAGGAACTGGCCGGACTCGACGTTGACATTGAACTGCCCGTTCAGGCTGGGGTAGTCCAGGCTCAGCGGCGAGCCGATCCAGTCGATCTGGCCTTCAAGCCTGCCCTTGCCCCTGCGGATCACGCCATTCATGCCGAAACGCTTGAGCAGCTCGCCCGAGTCGGCAATATCGAGCTTGAAGTTCATGGCGGCGCGGCGGCGGTCGCCGGGCG
>JAQGLT010000032.1 GCA_028292745.1 Polaromonas sp.
CGCCCAACTGCGCCATCAACTGGCGTGCTTCTTCCGCGACAAAAAAGAAGTAATTGACCACATGCTCGGGCTTGCCGCTGAACTTGGCGCGAAGCACCGGGTCTTGCGTGGCAACGCCAACCGGGCAAGTGTTGAGGTGGCATTTGCGCATCATGATGCAGCCTTCAACGACCAGCGGCGCGGTGGCGAAACCGAACTCGTCGGCGCCCAGCAAGGCGCCGATCACCACGTCGCGGCCGGTTTTCATCTGGCCGTCGGCCTGCACCCGGATGCGGCCGCGCAGGCGGTTGAGCACCAGCGTCTGCTGGGTTTCGGCCAGGCCGATCTCCCAGGGCGAGCCGGCATGCTTGATGGACGACCACGGCGATGCGCCGGTGCCGCCGTCATGGCCGGCAATCACCACATGGTCGGCCTTGGCCTTGGCCACGCCGGCGGCAATCGTGCCCACCCCCACTTCGCTGACCAGCTTGACGCTGATGCTGGCGCGCGGATTGACGTTCTTCAGGTCGTGGATCAGCTGCGCCAGGTCTTCGATGGAATAAATGTCATGGTGCGGCGGCGGCGAAATCAGGCCGACGCCGGGCACCGAGTAGCGCAGCTGGCCGATGTACTCGCTGACCTTGCCGCCGGGCAGTTGGCCGCCCTCGCCGGGCTTGGCGCCCTGGGCCATCTTGATCTGGATCTGGTCGGCCGACACCAAGTATTCGGCGGTCACGCCAAAACGGCCCGACGCGACCTGCTTGATGCGCGAACGCAGCGAATCGCCGTTTTCCAGTGGCAGATCGACCTCGACCTGCTTGGGACCGATCACGCTCTTGAGCGTGTCGCCGCGCTTGATCGGGATGCCCTTGAGCTCCTGGCGATAACGCGCCGGGTCTTCGCCGCCCTCGCCGGTGTTGCTCTTGCCACCCATGCGATTCATGGCCACGGCCAGCGTGGCATGCGCCTCGGTGCTGATCGAGCCGAGCGACATGGCGCCGGTGGCAAAGCGCTTGACGATTTCGCTGGCAGGCTCGACCTCGTCAATCGGAATGGCCTTGGACGGGTCGATCCTGAACTCGAACAGGCCGCGCAGCGTCATGTGACGGCGGTTCTGGTCGTTGACGAGCTGGGCGTATTCCTTGTAGGTGTTCCAGTTGTTGGCACGGGTCGAATGCTGCAGCTTGGCAATCGTGTCGGGCGTCCACATGTGGTCTTCGCCGCGAACGCGCCAGGCGTATTCGCCGCCGGCGTCGAGCATGTTGGCCAGCACCGGGTCGTCGCTGAAGGCGGCCTTGTGCATGCGCAGCGCTTCCTCGGCGATCTCGAACACGCCCATGCCCTCGACCTGGGTGGCGGTGCCGGTGAAGAATTTGTCCACGGTGCTGCGGTTCAGGCCGATCGCCTCGAACAGCTGGGCGCCGCAGTAGCTCATGTAGGTCGAAACGCCCATCTTGGACATGATCTTGGACAGGCCCTTGCCGATGGCCTTGGTGTAGTTATAGACCGCTTTTTCAGTGCTCAGGTCGCCCGGCAGGCCCTGGGACAGCTCAGCCAGGGTTTCCAGCGCCAGGTAAGGGTGAACGGCTTCCGCGCCATAGCCCGCCAGCACTGCGAAATGATGCACTTCCTTGGCAGAACCGGTCTCGACCACCAAGCCGGCCGTGGTGCGCAAGCCTTCCTTGACCAGATGCTGGTGAATCGCCGACAGCGCCAGCAAGGCGGGAATCGCGACCTGGGTGGAACTTAACGCCCGATCGCTCACGATCAGGATGTTTTTACCGCTCTTGATCGCATCCACCGCTTCAGCGCACAGTGAAGCCAGCTTGGCCTCGACCCCCTCACTTCCCCACAGCAGCGGATAGGTAATGTCCAGTGTGTAGCTCTTGAACTTGCCCTGGGTATGCACTTCAATGTTGCGCAGCTTTTGCATGTCGGCGCTGCTCAGCACGGGCTGGTTCACTTCCAGCCGCATCGGTGGATTGACTTGGTTGATGTCCAGCAGATTGGGCTTGGGACCGATGAAGGACACCAGCGACATGACAATGGCTTCGCGAATCGGGTCGATTGGCGGGTTCGTCACCTGCGCGAACAGCTGCTTGAAGTAGTTGTAGAGCGCCTTGTTCTTGTTTGACAGCACGGCCAGCGGGCTGTCGTTGCCCATCGAGCCAGTCGCCTCTTCGCCGTTCGATGCCATGGGCGACAGCAGAAACTTGATGTCCTCCTGCGTGTAGCCAAAGGCCTGCTGGCGGTCAAGCAGGGAAAGCCCGGAAGAAGCTTCGGCTGGCAAGGCGGCGTCCAGGATTGTTCCCGGCACGTTGTCCAGTTTGATGCGCAGGTTTTCAATCCACTGCTTGTAGGGTTTGCTGTTGGCCAGCGTCGCCTTGATCTCTTCGTCATCGACCATGCGGCCCTGCTCCAGATCGATCAGGAACATCTTGCCGGGCTGCAGACGCCATTTCCGAACGATCTTGTGCTCGGGAATCGGCAGCACGCCCGACTCCGACGCCATGATGACCAGGTCGTCGTCGGTCACGCAATAGCGCGACGGGCGCAGGCCGTTGCGGTCCAGGGTGGCGCCGATCTGGCGGCCGTCGGTGAAGACGATGGACGCCGGGCCATCCCAGGGCTCCAGCATGGCGGCGTGGTATTCGTAAAAAGCCTTGCGCCGCTCATCCATGGTGGTGTGCTGCTCCCATGGCTCGGGAATCATCATCATCACCGCCTGGCTGATCGGGTAGCCGGCCATTGTCAGCAATTCCAGGCAGTTGTCGAACGTGGCGGTATCGGACTGGCCGGCAAAGCTGATGGGGTAGAGCTTTTGCAGGTCGGCGCCCAGCACCGGGGAGGACATCACGCCTTCACGGGCCTTCATCCAGTTGTAATTGCCCTTGACGGTGTTGATCTCGCCGTTGTGTGCAACATAGCGGTAGGGATGGGCCAGCGGCCATTCGGGAAAAGTGTTGGTCGAAAACCGCTGATGCACGAGCCCCAGCGCCGAGACACAACGCTCATCCGTCAGATCCAGGAAATACGTGCCTACCTGGTCGGCCAGCAGCAGGCCCTTGTAAACCACGGTGCGGCTGGACATGCTGGGAACGTAATACTCCTTGCTGTGCGTCAGGTGCAGGTTCTGGATGGCGGCGCTGGCGGTCTTGCGGATCACGTACAACTTGCGCTCCAGCGCGTCCTGGACGATCACGTCATTGCCACGACCAATGAAGATCTGCCGCAAGATAGGCTCTTTTTCGCGGACGGTGGGCGACATCGGCATGTCGCGGTTGACGGGCACATCGCGCCAGCCCAGCAGTACTTGCCCTTCGGCCTTGACAGCACGCTCCAGTGCCTGCTCACACGCCAGGCGCGACGCATGCTCCTTGGGCAGAAACACCATGCCAACGCCATACTCTCCTGGCGGGGGGAGCACGACACCCTGCCCGGCCATTTCCTCGCGATACAGCGCATCGGGCAGCTGGATCAAAATGCCGGCGCCGTCTCCCATCAATTTATCCGCGCCCACCGCGCCCCGATGATCGAGGTTCTCAAGAATTTTCAGCGCCTGCTGAACAATGGGATGGCTCTTCTGGCCTTTGATATGCGCTACGAAACCGACGCCGCAAGCGTCATGCTCGTTGGCGCCGGCATATAAACCGTGTTGTTCAAAATGCTTGATTTCAGCAGCCGTGGTCATGGCAGGTCCTTGTCGGTGGGAAGTACAGGAAAGCCTGCGTTGCAAAACGCATATTCCTCTTCGCCAGAGGTCAAAAATATTTAGAGCAATGCGAGGATAGGGCAGAGCAGCAAAAACGCCAAGCATTTTAATTGGGGTCAGATTCCAATTAAATGATTCAACAAGCTCCTTTATTTAAATTGGGGACACATCAAATTTAATAGCAATAAATGCTCTTCTAGCCAATATATCGGCTACTTTTACACTTCCCTTATCTGAAGTAAAGGGCGTCCAGGATGGTTTTTTTGTACGCGTCTGGTGGTGCGTTTTTGTAAATTCGCAACAAATTTTTCATCCCCCAAGGCCCAGCCGTTCAATGCGGATTGCGTCAGAGCCTCTTTTTGATCGGACGTAATTCCCCGCAGGATTTTCTCTGTGTAAGCAGCCTCGCGTGCAAAAGGCGTATTTCCCAATGCCCAGAACAATGGATGAGGCGTGATCAGCTTGTCGGTTTGCAGGCCAACATAGTGGCGATGGCTGGACCAGGGATACTCACGGGCTTCCTTCACCAGACCGGCACGCACCGGATTGAGGTCGAAATAGGCCATGCAATCGAGCAGGTAGTGGTCACTGTCGATCAGTGTCGAGCGGTATCGACCTTCCCACAACGTCCCTGAGCGCCCTTGGCTGTCATTGAAATAGCGCACATAACCGCGACCGATTGCCTGCATCATTTGCGGCAGGCCTTGCACGGTCGATGGCGTGGCAAGCAAATGAAAATGATTGCCCATCAAAACGTATGCATGTAACGCCACCGCGTATTTCTGGGCATTTTCATCCAGTAACGCCAGGAGCCGCTGGTAATCGGCTGCAGATGAAAAAATGATCTGCCGGTTATTGCCGCGCTGGATAACGTGATGTGGGTAACCGGGAACGGTAAGGCGGGGCAGTCGGGCCATGATGTCCAAGATGGGCAGTTCGCTTCATGATAGTTGCTTACCGCCCGCTTATTTTTGGCGCCTGATAAAAGCTCAAAGTTGTGCAGGCTTGCGCCATAGGCTGATACGCCATGCCAAGACTAAACCGATCACACACTCAATCAAGATCACCCACCCGGTCAGTTGCCACCCTCCAGCCTGGACGGCAACCCATGCCACCAATGGTGGCCCGGCAAATTGCCCTAAGGCTGACCATTGCTGCATCCAGCCAACAGTTGTTGAAACGGTATTGGCCGTGGGCGCCAGCTTGATGGCGAGACTAAATAGCGTGGCTGGAATCAAGCCGCCCAGCATTGAGAAAACCAGCACACCGGCATACTGGAGCATCGGATGTGCCGTTGCGCCGAAAGCCAGCATGGCACCGGCCGACATCGCGATGAAACCCACCGCCAGCAGAGAAAACGGCTGGACATTGCGCCCCAGCAGTTGCCCAGCCAAAAGATTACCGACAATATTCACTGCAGCCGCCCCAGCGGTCAGCCAGGCAGTGCTGGTGCTTCGCAAACCTGCCTGCGCATAGATTGAGGGCAGAAAGCCAATCACGGCCAGCCATTGGCCGGAATACATGGCAAAGGTCAAGGCCATCAGCCAGACGGCACCAGAACGCAAGGTCAGACTCAAAAGCTGCCTGGCCGAAGCGTTTTCAGCGCCATTTCGCAGGGGCATAGGCGCAACGCGCACGCCTTGGTCTGCAGGGACGTGCCAGCCCAGGAGCAGCGCAAACAAGATTGCCAGGGCAGAGAGCAGGCACCACCACATCCGCCAACCCCAGGCAGCCTCTCCCAAGTGCATCAGCCATGGCCCTAAAAGCAACGCCAGCGCCGTGCCCAGCGGCATGTAAGCCCCCCAGACGCCCAGCATTGTGTTGAGGCGTTCGGCAGGGACCAGTCGGCGTACCAGGCTAGGCGCGGGCAATACGATCCACAGGAAACCAAAACCCTCCAAAGCACGCATGGCCAGCAACCAGGCCGCGCCCTGTGACAGGCTGCCCAGTGCACTTGCCAACGCCAACACCAGCAATCCGGCAACCATGCTGCGCTTCAGGCCGATGCGCTGCACCGCCAAGCCCGTGACCAGCCCCAGCGTCATGCCTGCAAGCTGGACCATCGACAGCAAAAATCCTGACTGCAGCAGCGAAATGCCCAGCACGTCATGCAGCACCGGAAGCGCCGGAGGTAATTTGCCGACATGCAGCGCGGCCACTACGCCAGCGGCAATCACATAACGCGCAGCCCGAAGGTTTTTTATGGTCTCAGGCGTCGCGTTGCGCATGGCTTCAATGAAAAATCAAATCGGAAACACGGCATGTCCCTTGATCCGTTCATGCTCTTTGGTCGCAAAGCGATCCGTCATGCACGCAATGTAGTCAGCCACCACGCGCTCGGGTCTGGCGTTGGCGGTGTTGTACAGACTGCCGATGCCGTCGAAGCGGTCGGTATGGGCTTGCGGCATTTGCGCAGGGTCGGCCAGATAGGCTTCGAAGAGATCGCGGACAACCTGCTGGGCCGCTTGCGTGGTTTGAACGACCTGTGGGTGGCGATACAGCTTTTGCAGCAGGAAGCCCTTGAGCGATTTGGACTGCGAAAGCATTTCATCAGAAAAACAGACCAGTGCGGCCTGTCGCCGCACGCTGTCGACATCGGCCGGCACCGATTTTTCAAGCGCCTGCCGGGTCGCGTCAATCACGTCATAGACCTGGGCACTGAGCATGCGCCTTATCGTTTCAAAAAGCAGCCGCCTGCCTTGCAGGGCTGGAAAAGCGTGCAGCGTCTCCCGCCGAAAACGGCTGAAAAGAGGCACATCCTCCAATTGCTCCAGGCTGATCAGACCGGAGCGCACGCCGTCGTCAATATCGTGTGCGTTGTAAGCAATTTCATCGGCCAGATTGGCCAGTTGCGCCTCCAGGCTCGGCTGGCGCCAAGCTGGCCCACTGGCAGCAGCTTGATCGGTAAAACGGTGCGCCACGCCGCCCGGTTCGCGAGCCTCAATATGGCGGGCATTGCGTTTCGAGCAGTGCTTTAGGATGCCTTCGCGCGTCTCGAAGGTCAGATTCAGGCCATCATAGGCCGGGTAACGCTCTTCCAGCGTATCGACGACGCGCAAGCTTTGCAGGTTATGTTCAAAACCGGCACTTCCTGCGTTGTAGCTTTTCAGGCAGGCGTTCAGCGCGTCCTGCCCGGCATGCCCAAAAGGGGTGTGGCCCAAGTCGTGCGCCAAGGCAATCGCCTCGACCAAATCCTCGTTGAGCCGCAAGGTGCGGGCAATCGATCGCCCAAGCTGCGCCACTTCCAGCGAGTGCGTCAGGCGGGTTCGAAACAGGTCGCCTTCATGGTTCAAAAAAACCTGCGTCTTGTAAACCAGCCGGCGAAAGGCGGTCGAGTGCACGATCCGGTCGCGGTCACGCTGAAAATCGGACCGCGTCGGTGCAACCGGCTCGGGAATACGGCGGCCTCGCGTCAGCGCAGGGTCACAGGCGTAAGGGGCCAACGCCATCAAATCATGCATAAAGTGCCTCTAGCGCAATGGGGATGATCGCTTCTAGCTATTATTAACATAGCAAAACAAGTTGTCGGGCTGATCAGGCGCAGCACGAGTCAATCACTTCGCGCACCATAACATTCGACGCCGGGCACACAGTGGCCTTGCCCGGCCCGTCGATCACCACAAAGCGAATCTCGCCGGCTTCGGATTTTTTATCGACCCGCATCAACTTAAGGTAGCAGCCGGCATTGTCGGCAGCCGACAGCGCTGGCCCCTTGACTGGCAATCCGGCGCGCTGGATCAGCGTGGTTAAGCGCTCGACAAAAGCCATGTCAACCCGGCCCAGACGCTGTGACAAATGCGCGGCCATCACCATGCCGCACCCAACCCCCTCGCCATGCAGCCATTTGCCATAGCCCAGACCCGATTCGATGGCATGTCCAAAGGTATGGCCGAAATTCAAAATAGCCCGCAAGCCGGTCTCACGCTCATCCTGGCCAACGACCCAGGCCTTGATTTCACAGCTGCGCCGAATAGCGTGTGCCAGTGCGGCTGGTTCCTTGTCCAGCAGCGCATCGAGGTTGTTTTCAAGCCAGTCGAAAAAGCCCATGTCGGCAATCGGCCCATATTTGATGATTTCGGCCAGGCCGGCGCTCAGTTCGCGGTCGGGCAGCGTTTGGAGCACGTCCAAGTCGCATACCACCAGTTGCGGCTGGTAAAACGCACCAATCATGTTCTTGCCCAGCGGATGGTTGATGGCGGTCTTGCCGCCCACCGAGGAGTCCACTTGGGCCAGCAGCGTTGTGGGCACCTGCACAAACGGCACACCGCGCATATAGCTGGCGGCGGCGAAACCGGTCATGTCGCCCACCACGCCGCCGCCGAGGGCGTACAGCACAGTCTTGCGGTCGCAGCCGTTTTCGAGCAACGCATCGAAAATCAGTTGAAGGGTCGGCCAGTCTTTATGGATTTCGCCGTCGGGCAAGATGACTAGCAGCACCTTGGAATAATACGCGTGCAGGGCCTCGCTCAGTTGCTTCGCATAGAGAGGCGCTACGGACGTGTTGGACACCACAAGCGCCGTCGCGGCTTTGGGCAGGTCTTGGTAGAGCAGCGGATTGCTCAGCAAGGCAGTGCCAATCAAGATTGGATAGCTTCGCTCATCCAGGTCAATCTGGACTTTTGCCGATACGAATGAGAGAGAATTTGCTTGCATTACCGAAGTGTAGAGGCACTTTTCGGCAAGGGGACAAACTGCTGTTTTATGCGGCGTTGAGGGGCAGCGCTGTTGAGTGGCGCGGCGTCATGACCCTGAAACAATGCCCGCCAGTTCCAATTGCATGACGATCATGTTGACCAAGGTGGACACCAAGGGGCGGCCGGTTTCAATGACGAAATGCGCGGTTTCGTGGTACAGCGGGTCACGATGGGTGTACAGGTCGCGAAGGCGGCCGAGGGGATCGGCCACCTGCAAGAGCGGCCGGCTGACATCGTGACGGAGCCGGCGAAACAACTCCTCGGGGGAAGAGCGCAGGTACACAACATGACCCCGGTCATGCAAGTGCTGGCGGTTTGCCGGACGCAACACCGAACCGCCGCCGGTCGAGAGCACCCCATTTGCCAGGCCGGTCAGTTCGTCAATGACCGATTCCTCCACATCGCGAAAACTGACCTCTCCTTCCCGCTCGAAGTAATCCCGGATGGAGCAGCCGAGGCGCTCCTCGATGACATGGTCGGAATCGAGAAAAGGAAGCTTCAGTCGCCGGGCGAGTTGTCGCCCGACGGTGGATTTACCGGAGCCGGGAAGGCCTACGAGGCTGATCAGTCCAAATGCGCCAACCACAGAGGTGCCACCTTTTGAACACATCCAATTGCAAAAACTAATTACCGGGGTAGGTCACAGTTAATGTTTGTGTGTTTCTACGGCCGCTGACAAGAACAGTCACATCTGCTGTGAACGTCTTTGCAACTGTAGGTCCGCCGCCCGTTGCACACCGCGCCGCGCCGCCAGAAGGTGCCTTTACACGGAGCCACAATGATTGGCGGTTGGTATTGTTAGATGCAGCTTGTAAGAAAGCGCTCGTATTGGTAGAAGGGTTAGGATCGGCGGCATTGGGCGCGACGGTACTCACCTCAAAAATAGCAGAAGCATCTGAGGTATTCACAAAGAATTGTGCACCAACAGGCAATGTCAAACCATTCGATCCAATTGCTTCCACACGGGTCGTTTCAAAATTGCAAGCATCTGTGGTAATGGCAGCTGGCGTGCTTGCAGAATTAAATTTAATCAGTTGCAGGTTACCTGAAGGATAAGACACAGTTAATGGAACAATAGTTTCCCGTTTCGATTTGGGCGCATTTGCAGTCATCTGAACGGTTGTAGTTGCAATATCTATTCCAGAATCGTTGCATGCCGGATTATTTGCAGCGGTTGGGTCGAGAATAATATTGAACGCCGTCGGGCCAAACGAGCCATCTGATACTGTATCGCCTACGTCTACGCTAACACCGAACCCTGTTGAAGCATCATTTTTAACAGCTAAAGTTGTTCCAGCTGGAGCGGAATACCCCAATGCATTAGACACTATATAAGTATTACTTCTCTTGTTACATGAGGTCAATGCAATAGGCAAAGGCGAAATCAATGAGGCCACTGGTACTGGTAAGCCATTAGCGGGTTCGAAAATCCCAATTGCGGCGGATGACATGTTCAGTTTGATTTGCCGCAGCAAAGTGGTCGAATTTCCTACCTTAGCTGAGCCGGTAACCGTCACCATGCCGTCCATCGGGCGTGGCTCCTGAACTTCAAATTTCACAGTGCATGCACCGTTGACCGTATTGCAACCGCCTGCAGCAGAGGTGCCAATCTTGCCGCCTGTTGCGACAAACACTACAGGAACACCATCGGCAACGGGATTGCTATTGCTGTCCACAAGCCTTGCCGTTACATCCGTTGTATCGCCTGACAGAGCACCATCAAGGTTATATATTAACGGCAGAATTTCAAATCCGGTCTGAACGCCAAGTCCAGTCGTTACCTTCAATTGGTCCGACTGCGTTGTAATGCTTTTTCCATTTACGGTTGCTTTGATTACCACCGCAGTAGCAACTGTCTTCGACGATACGGAGGTAACAGCCACCCCATCGGCATCCGTTGTACTTTGAACAATATTCAAGTTCACATCGCTGCTAGGGTTAACAACAAAATCGACCAAAACGCCTTTAACAGGTGTATTGTTTTTATCAACAACACGAAATTTAAGAATACCTGTTTCGGTACGGCCATTGCCGCCAGCGCCTGCTAATACGATGGAATTATCCGAAGGGTCAGTTGAGAGAAAGTTGATGGAACTCGCCAATGTTTGAGGGTCGACTACTACACCCCCGCTCACAGGAGCATTAGTTACTTCCAAGGTTTTCACTGCAGTTATAGTCTGGCCGCCAACGCTAGCAGTGACAGAAATAGTGGTCGCGCCTACCTTGCTCTGGTCAGCAGCGCGCACCTCTATAGCTGCAAAACCTTGACTTGTAGTCATAGCAGTTTGTGAGACTGGAGCAAACTTCAGTAGGCCAACGCCAGTCTCGGAAAAACTCACAATTGTTCCAGAGACCATGGCGCCGACAGCATCTTTGACAAATACTTTAACCTGCCCAATTTCAATTGCAGAAATAGAATTAGTTGATGTGCCTGTACCGTTCACCAACTCCAATGACAAACTTCCGACTGCCGTTGTTTGAGTATTACCTGCGCTGTTTGTACCGTTACTATTTGAAGTATTGGCAGTTTCCCCAGCACTACCGCCCCCCCCGCCGCAACCTGCTAAAGCAATAACCAGAGCACCAGCCGATAAATATTGGAACAATTTCATCTCACACTTTCCTACTTCAGAAATAAATTTTTTTATCGCGCAGCAGCACGGTCAGTAATCATCTTCGGCGTAATAAACACCAGCATTTCCTGTTTCCTGGAAGTGCGTTCCCGGCTTTTGAAAAGATTGCCGAGGTAAGGCACATCGCCCAGCAACGGAACCTTGGTTTCATTATTGGTTTCTTCCAGCGTGAAGATGCCGCCGATCACAACCGTGCCTCCGTTTTCAACCAGCACTTGGGTCTGAATATGCTTGGTATCGATGGCGATACCGGCAGCGGTAGTTTCGCCTCGGCTGTCTTTGTTGACATCCAGTTGAAGAATGATGTTTCCCTCAGGAGTAATTTGCGGAGTTACTTCGAGCTTGAGATTAGCTTTTCGAAACGCAAGCGATGTTGCGCCACTAGAGGTCGCAGTTTGATAAGGAAATTCTGTACCTTGCTCAATCAGCGCCTTGGTCTGGTCAGCTGTAACAACACGCGGACTGGAAACTATTTTGCCTTTGCCATCGGCTTCAAGTGCCGACAACTCAAGATTAAGGAATCGATTGGCGGATGCATTGAAAATCGAGACAGCAAACGAGGCTGCAGCATTGGCCACACCCAAGGTTGAAGCAGGTAAGTTCACAAAATTTCCCGACGTGTCTATTGTTCCACCTGCGCCAGTTGTTGCAACGACATTCCCATAGTTTGTACCGAATGCAGCCCGGTTGTTACCGGCAATCTCGTATCCACTGTTACCCCCCCTCTGGGAACGAAGGTCCAAACCACCGAGTTTTACACCTAGCGAGCGGCCAAAAGTATCCGATGCCTCTACGATTCGAGCTTCAATTAATACCTGTCGAACTGCGATGTCCAGCTTTGAAATAAAAGTTTGTACTTCGGCAAGTCTGGAGGGAATATCCGTCACAAAAAGCTGATTGGTGCGTGGCTCGGCAATTACACTGCCGCGATTTGACAAAATTCGTGCGCTGGTGGCACCTGCTCCCCCAGCAGAGATCTGCCCTGCAATATCAGCAGCCTTGGCATAGTTGATTTGAAATGACTGGGTGCGTACAGCCTCGAGACTTTGTATAGCAACTCGCGCCTCCAGCTCTTGCTTGTCCTTGGCAGCCAACTCATCTTTGGGAGCGATCAGCAACACATTCCCCGTCTTGCGCATGCCCAGTCCCTTGGCTTGCAAAATAATGTCCAAAGCCTGATCCCAGGGAACGTCCTTCAAGCGCAACGTAACAGATCCAGTGACAGTATCTGAAGTGACAACATTGAAATTAGTGAAGTCGGCAATCACTTGAAGCAACGATCGAATTTCAATATTTTGAAAATTCAACGAAAGCTTTTCACCGTTATAGCCAGTACCTTGAGTTAACTTGCTGGGGTCTACCTTCTGGTGGCGAACTTCCAATACAAACTGGTTGTCGCTTTGATAGGCACTATGTTCCCACTGACCAGTAGGTTCCACCACCATGCGAACCTTGTCACCTACTTGAGAAGTAGTGACTGTCTGGACTGGCGTACCGAAATCGGTCACATCCAGACGGCGGCGAAGCCCTTCAGGCAGAGCGGTTTTCAAAAACTCCACCACCACTGTCTTACCCTGTTGCCGAATATCAACGCCGACCTCATTGGTGGGCAAGGCTACGACGATACGACCCGAACTGTCGGGTCCACGGCGAAAATCGATATCCCGCAGGGGAACGGTATCGCGATTACGACTTTGAGCAAATATTGGTGCAGCTTCAAGAGCAGGTGCTGCCGCAGCTTGCGAATCCAGAACAATCAGAAGTGATTTACCCTGTAGTTCGGCTTTATACGCAGTAGGCGTTTTGAGATTCAGTACGACCCGAGTGCGCTCACCGGCCTGTATAACATTCGCCGAACGCATGTTCCCAAGGTTGATGTCAATGGCAGACCGTCCAGTGGAACTACTGACACCTTGAAAGTCGAGTGCAATCCGAGCTGGTGATTGAATGCTAAAACCGGTTGGAATCTGAGCCAAAGGCTCAGAAAATTCAATCCGGATGACTTCTGAACCGCCTTGCACCGAGCCCGAAACAGCTTGAATAGAATTTTCCGCTCTTGCCAGCAAAGGCTGGATACTTGTGAACGCGATCACACCAATTAATACACCGCGCACCATCCGCTCGAAGAAACGTGGCAGCCTTCCCCACACTTTTGCTTCTGCTGCCAATACCGCCATCTGCTTGATCATTTCGTTCCCTCTAAAAGCTGTAAAGTCGCTGGCCGCTCTATCCATTCGCCCGCTGCGTCCTGCACGATTTCACGCAATGCCACACTGGCTTCTGTCACGGCAGTAATTCGGCCATAGTTTTGACCTAGATAGTTACCAACCCGCACTTGATAAATCAAGTTATCAACGCGAACCAGCGCGACTGGACGTCCAGCCTTGGTCAAGCTCCCCACCATTGCCACGGCGTCTAAAGGCGTGGCCTCCAGAGGCTCCTTGCGCCGGGTCAATTCGGGCGCGATAAGAGCAGCATTGGCAGTCGATTGGTTGGAATCACGTTTTAATGCTTGCACCAATTTCTGGTTGCTAAACGGCTCAATTGAACCCTCCTGGTCATAAATTTGGGGCGTAAATTTACTAGGTGCCGGCAAAGGGGAGATTTTTGGCCGGGCTGTATTGCGTTGTTCGGTCATCCATTGCTGCAACTCCTCCTGATCTGGGGAGCTACATCCTGAAAATAGGACAAGACCAACAATTACAAACGGGTTTAGAGCGCGACGAATACATATCATTTTTTTGCCCCATTAGCCGCAGCAGTCTTTCGCTGTAATGCAACTTCTTCGCTGTCCAGGTAGCGAAAAGTTTTAGCGGTGGCATCCATGACCAAATTTCCATCTTTTACAGGCGCAATAGAAATATTGTTCAACGTCACGATGCGGGACAGGTTTGCTATATCAGCTGCGAATGCCCCCATATCGTGATAACGCCCGGTGACACGCACGGCAATGGGCAACTCAGCGTAGTAGTCCTTAACCAGCACTTGACCTGGCCTGAACAACTCGAACTGCAGACTACGCCCTAAACCGGCCTGGTTAATATCCGATAGCAACGCATCCATTTCCGCTTTACTTGGCAATTGCTTTTCAAGTTGCGTCACATACTGCTGAACTTGCTCACGCTGCTTTTTAAGCGCTTCTAAGTTAACCGCCTGTGCTACTTTGCTGGTATAGCTTTCCTTGAGTTGAACTTCCTTAGCTTTTTCTGCTGTCAGTTCTTCAGCAGATGCGCTCAACCATAAAAACCATAACCCAGCCACGACTGCAGCAGTAAGAACAGTGCACAACAGATAGCGTGGAAGTGCAGGCCAGGAAGCCGGATCATTGGGATTAATTCCAATAAACTGGGATTTGACTTGTGATTGGATGGCTGCAAAATCGATAGCGGGTTTTGAAGTTTTTGCCATGATCAGTTCAATTGCATCGCGTCAAATTTTGCCCGCAGCAACAGCTGCAGAAGCCGCCGCGTCTTTAGGATCACTGGCACGTTTGACTTCCACTCGCATGGAAAAGTTGGAGACTCGTCGCTGATCCCGTGCGCTCAATGTCACTGTGCCCGCGGTAATTTCTAAGAGATCGGGTTTTGACAGCCAGGGGCTGTTATTAGAAAGATTTCGCAGCAATTCCGACACACGTTCGTTTGACTGCGCGATACCGGCAATTAATACGGTTTGATTTTCCTGTTTCAGGCTGTTGATATAAACACCGTCAGGCAGTTGCTTAACCAACTCGCTCAGCAGATAGACAGGAAGATTACGGTTTCCCTGCAAATCTTCCACAGCATTCTGACGCGCCTTCAGGGAAGCTATCTCAGCCTGCAAAGTGGCGATATCCTTGATCTGGACATCTAATCGGGTAATTTCTGTCTGCAAGAAAACATTCTTCACGCGTTGCTCTTCAAGTTGGCTGAGGTACCACGAATACATGGCACCGGAGATCAGTACGCCAACCAAAGCTGCCAATCCAAGGGTTGCAAAAAAGACTTCCCGCCGCCGTTTGCGCGCAGCTTCACGGTGCGGGAGAAGATTGATCAATATCACTGCAGAAACCTTCGCAAAGCCAGGCCGCAAGCCGTGAGGTAACAGGAGGCTTCACGCCGCATTCTATTTTCCTTGACGCCATTGCCAATTTCCATACCCTCAAAAGGATTGGCCAGCAAACAGGCAAAAGAAGTTTGCCTCGTTATTTCCTCCGTCAGTCCGTTCAATGAAGACGAACCTCCTGCAAGCAGGACGTAATCAACCCGGTTATGCGGAGTGCTCGTAAAGAAAAACTGAAGCGCACGACTAACTTCCTGGGCAAGACTTTCAACAAAGGGGCGCAAAACCCCGGACTCATAGTCTTCAGGCAATTCAGCACTGCGCTTTTTGGTTTCCGCCTCTTCCAGCGAGAAGCCGTACTGGCGGACAATCAATTGTGTTAACTGCGCGCCACCAAACGCCTGGTCGCGCTCATATAGAATTTCATCATTCCTGATGACCTGCATACTTGTAGTGAGGGAACCAACTTCAAACAGGGCAACCATCGTATCCATGCCTTTGTTGGGCATGTTTTCGATCAGACGCGCTGTAGCAAGGCGTGAAGCATAGGACTCCACATCAACCACAACAGGCTTAAGACCTGCCGCTTCGGCCAAACCTTGCCGGTCCTGAACCTTCTCTTTTCGGGAAGCGGCAATCAACACCTCGACATCACCGCTGGAAGTCGCGCTGGGGCCAAGCACGCAGAAGTCAAGGCTGACCTCATCAAGAGAGAAAGGGATATATTTATTTGCTTCCGATTCAACTTGGATTTCGAGCTCTGCATCACTCAAGCCCCCCGGAAGAGTGATTTTTTTACTGATAACAGCAGAAGATGGCAATGCCATGGCAACGTTTTGCGTCCGCGTACCGCTCTTTTTCACCAAACGACGCACGACTTCAGCAACTTCATCAAACTTTTCGATATTGCCGTCGGTAACCCAGCCTGATTCAAGCGGCTCAATTGCACAACGCTCAAGCACCAGACCGCCCATTTTGTTACGACTTAGCTCGACTAGCATCACACTTGATGAACTGATGTCTACACCCACCAATGACGGCTGTTGGCGCTTGAATAACGAGCCTGATGAGATCAAGGAGGGTCCCCAAATGAAGGCTACTATGTAACCAGTTTTCTTACGAAATCAGTCGAATGTTAGCAGCAAGGAACCAATTTACTAAACATATTTCCGTACTAAAACAAGATCTGCGTTGCCAAAAGCAGACGAATTTTAGGGATACTGCTGGTGTAAAAGATTGGCTTCTAATGTAACAGCGTGGATTTGGCAAATTTGCTTGATACAGAGTCGATTTCGAAATTTTTATAATGGCGAAGCGACCTTACGATTGAGCCCTATGCCCTCCTCTTCTCAGATAAGCGACAACGCTTCCAAAAAAATCAGCGCCCGACAATACCCTTCATGGGTACGGCTCTTGGTTAGGTTCTTCCTTGGAGGCATTGGCCTCGTACTCGCCGGCTTTGTTGGTGTTTTGATTTTCTTGGCGGTGGCATTGGCGGTGGCCTATCCCAATCTGCCGGATATTTCAGCGCTTTCCGATTACCGACCGAAACAGCCTTTGCGGGTTTACACGGCCGATGGCGTGATCATCGGAGAGTTTGGCGAAGAGCGACGCAGATTGACGCCAATCGATGAAATTCCGCAAATCATGAAAGATGCCGTACTGGCAGTCGAGGACGCACGCTTTTTTTCGCATGGTGGAGTCGATTACCTGGGCGTAGTGCGAGCGGCCCTTGCGAATATGGGTCGGGCCAAAAGCCAGGGCGCCTCAACGATCACGATGCAGGTCGCTCGCAATGTTTACCTGACGGCTGAAAAAAGCTACACCCGGAAAATCTATGAAATCTTGCTGACTTTCAAGCTGGAACATTCGCTGACGAAAAATCAGATTCTTGAGATCTACATGAACCAGATCTTTTTAGGGAATCGTTCCTATGGCTTTGCCGCCGCTTCCGAAGCTTATTTTGGCAAGCCACTCAAGGAAGTCAGCATTGCGGAAGCGGCCATGTTGGCCGGCCTCCCCAAGGCGCCCTCGGCTTATAACCCCATCGTCAACCCCACCCGCGCCAAGTCGCGCCAGCTCTACATCATTGAGCGGATGGAACAGAACGGGTTCATCACACCCCAGCAGGCCAAAACTGCCAAAGAGGAAGAGTTGCACGTCAAAACGGGCCGTGAAGCTGGGCGAGTGCATGCTGAATATGTTGCCGAGACAGTGCGGCAGCTTGTTTTTAATCAGTACGGCGAAGAAACCTATACGAGGGGCCTGAATGTTTTCACTACCCTTCGCTCTACTGACCAAACCATGGCCTACAAGGCCTTGCGCAAGGGCATCATGGATTACGAGCGCCGCCAAATTTACCGGGGACCTGAAAAATTCATCGACCTGCCCTCTAATCCGCAAGAAACGCAGGATGCGATTGACGACGCATTGGCTGATAACCCCGACAACGGCGATGTGATGTCGGCTGTCGTGCTGGAAGCCAGCCCCAAGCGTATTCTTGCCATGCGCCTGAACAGTGAAACAGTGACCATCACCGGAGAAGGGCTGCGTCCGGCACAGACCGGTCTGGCCGATAAGGCGGGCCCGAACATCAAGATCCGCCGGGGGGCCTTGATCCGAGTGGCAAAAACACCCAAGGATGCATGGGAAATTACCCAGTTGCCTGAGGTCGAAGGGGCCTTTGTGGCGATGGATCCCCGGGATGGCGCAGTACGGGCATTGATCGGGGGGTTTGATTTTGAAAAGAACAAGTTCAACCATGTCACCCAGGCGTGGCGCCAGCCGGGTTCGAGCTTCAAGCCTTTTATCTATTCGGCGGCCCTGGAAAAAGGCTTTACGCCAGCCACCGTCATCAATGACGCACCGCTGTTTTTCGATGCAGGCGTTACCGGCGGCCAGCCGTGGGAGCCTAAAAACTACGATGGGGGTTTCGAGGGTCCGATGAGCCTGCGAACCGCTCTGAAAAAGTCAAAGAACCTGGTGTCGATTCGCATATTGCAATCGATCGGTGCCAAGTACGGCCAGGAATGGATCACTCATTTCGGTTTTGATGCAGACAAGCATCCGGCCTACCTGACGATGGCGCTTGGCGCTGGCTCGGTGACGCCGATGCAGATGGCCACAGGCTTTTCAGTTTTTGCCAATGGTGGCTACCGTGTCAATCCTTACCTGATCACCAAGATTACCGACCAGCGCGGCAAGGTTCTCCTGGAAAGCACGCCGCCAGCCTTAAATGAATCAATGCGCGGCATCGATGCCCGAAATGCCTTCGTCATGAACAGCCTGCTTCAGGAAGTGGCCCGTTCTGGAACGGCCGCCAAGGCCCAGGCCACACTGAAGCGGCCCGATCTTTTCGGCAAGACAGGCACGACCAATGATTCGATCGATACCTGGTTTGTTGGCTTTCAGCCAACGCTGACGGCAGCCGTCTGGATGGGGTACGACACACCGAAAAAGCTCGGCGACCGTGAGACAGGCGGCGGTCTGAGCTTGCCTATCTGGATCAACTTCATGGAATACGCACTCAAGGGTGTGCCAGTCACCGAATACGCGCCACCCGAAGGCATTGTGAATGTCAATGGCGAGTGGTACTACGATGAATACATCAAAGGTGCAGGCGTTAGCAGTGTGGGCCTGCAGGCAAACCCCGAGACTCCCAGCGCGGAGCCGGTGCCGTCGCCCGGCGTAGGCGGGGGAATTCAGGTGCTTCCACCTTCTGATGAAAAAAAACGGATCCTGGATTTGTTCAAAAACTGATTCGCAGCCTGGATGCAATCAAACGGCCCTGCACAGGTTGGTTTTCTGTGCTCACCGGAAGCATCAGGCTGATGCGGAAAACACCAGCAATTGACCGGACTGTGCAGTAGCACAGCGCGACAAGTTCGAAAACAATTCGCTGCCATCCTTGGTGTCGTTCCATTGACCGCTGTTAAATTTGTAGTGAAAGCCACCGGCTTTGGCGGCCATCCATATTTCCTGCAGCGGTTTTTGCAGATTGATGATGATCTGGCTGCGGTTGGAAAAAGTCAGCGTGACCATCCCGCCAGTGCGCTGGTTGTCAATGTCCACCTCGGTTTCGTCATTGAGGCGGTCGCAGCCCTTCTCGACCGCTTCAAGCACGCGCTCGGCCAGGTTCTGGTATTCAAGGTCCGTCATTACAATCCTGTCATGGTTTTTTCACCTCGAATTCTAGGCCGGCTTGATGCCGTTGACTTAAGGCATGGTCTTGTGGTTGCCATGGTGGGCGCTGGCGCACTCCTCCTGTGCGGCTGCGGGCAAAAAGGTCCTTTGTTCCTGCCAGTGCCGACCCAGCCGCCAACGGCGTTGGTCACATCTCCCGCCTTGACGCAAGTTCCGGCTTCCGCCACCGCGCCGATGCTCCCAGCCTCCGCCGTTCGCTAAACGGCAGCAAGCCTTTACTCCGGGCCGGCTCCGGCCATGACCGCCCTTGATCCAGGAAAATCTTTTCCTTCCCTGTCATTTCCAACATCTGCCTCATGACACCTTCGATTCTTCCTGGCCACCCCTATTTTGCCTACCGTGACGGTGCACTGTTTGCAGAAGATGTGCAAATCAGTGAAGTGGCACGCGCCCACGGCACGCCCCTCTTTGTCTATTCCAAAACCGCCATGCTGTCGGCACTGGCGGCTTACCAGCGCGGCTTTGCAGGACGCGATGCACAGATCTGCTATGCAATGAAGGCGAATTCTTCGTTGGCGGTGCTTCAGGTTTTTGCCAGGGCGGGGTGCGGTTTTGACATTGTTTCTGGCGGTGAACTGGAGCGGGTTCAGAGAGCGGGCGGCGATGTCAAAAAAGTTATTTTTTCAGGCGTGGGTAAAACCCGCGCCGAAATGCACCAGGCGCTTGCAGCCGGTATTGGCTGCTTCAATGTGGAAAGCGAGGCCGAACTGGATGTGCTGTCGGAAGTGGCTGTGGCCATGAAGCTGCGCGCGCCGGTCAGCATCCGCGTCAATCCGAATGTCGATCCCAAGACGCATCCCTATATCTCAACCGGCCTGAAGGGCAGCAAGTTCGGCGTCGCCCATGAGGACGCCCCGCGCATCTACCGCCACGCGGCCTCGCTGCCAGGGCTGCGCGTCATTGGCATTGACTGCCATATCGGCTCGCAGATTACCGAGACCACGCCCTACCTGGACGCCATGGACAGGATGCTGGACCTGGTCGCCTCGATTGAGGCGGCAGGCATCGCACTGGACCACATCGATTTTGGCGGCGGGCTCGGCATCAACTACAGCACGGACGACATGCCGCCCGAAGCCGATGAGCTCTGGCGCCAACTGCTGGCGAAGGTCGATGCGCGCGGCTATGGAGATAAGAAGCTGATGATCGAGCCGGGCCGCTCATTGATTGGCAATGCCGGGATTTGCATCACCGAGGTGCTGTACACCAAGCCTGGCGAACAGAAGAATTTTTGCATCATTGACGCAGCCATGAACGACCTGCCCCGTCCGGCGATGTATCAGGCTTTTCACGCCATCGTGCCCACAACGCTGGCGCCTCCCCATGAGGCAGCCGCGCTGATGTATGACGTGGTAGGGCCCGTATGCGAGAGCGGCGACTGGATTGGCCGGGACCGCATGCTGGATGTCGGCGCTGGCGACCTGCTGGCGGTCATGTCGGCAGGCGCCTATTGCATGAGCATGGCCAGCAACTACAACACCCGTGGACGCGCCGCCGAGATACTGGTGGATGGTGCCAGCGCGCATGTGATTCGCCTGAGGGAGACCGCTGCCGCCACGTTTCAAAATGAACAGCTGTTGCCCTGAATGCCAGGGTGGACGGCAGTGCTTGCCCAAAGCGATGAACAGGAAGTCCCCTGCGCAAACCCATGCATCTGGGCGCTAAATTTAAGCAAAAAATGGCTCTAGCGCTTTAGCTGCCTGCGCAACATGCTATCTTTTTTGTAGCTTCTGCATTGGAGGAGCGCTGCGTTCAGAACCGGCGGAAATGCGCTTGCGCGCTTTCGCCCAGTAGGTTCCCACTCGCCAGCCCAGCAGCAGCGCCACGATGCCGGCATAAACAAATACTTCGGAAAAGTCGTTTTTACCGGCGCGCATCCAGAAAAAATGCAAAAGCCCGAGGCAGGCAATCAGATAGACCAGCTTGTGCAAGAGCTGCCAGCGCTTGGTGCCCAGGGCCTTGATCGCGGCGTTGAACGAGGTCGCGGCCAGCGGCGTAAGCAGTAAGAAGGCCGAAAATCCGACAAGAATGAAAGGACGCTTGGCGATGTCCTTGGCGATGTCGGTCACGTCAAACCCCATGTCGAACCAGCTGTAGCTCAGCAGATGCACGATCACATAGAAGTATGCAAACAGACCCAGCATGCGCCGAAAGCGCGCCAATGCCGGGGTGCCGCTGATGACCCGCAGCGGGGTCACTGCCAGGACGATACAAATAAAGCGCAATGTCCAGTCGCCGGTGGCGCGAATCAGTGCTTCGGCGGGGTTGGCGCCCAGATGGTCATTGAACGCCGCATAAAAGAGCCAGGTGAACGGCATCAGGCAAAGCACAAACACCAATGGCTTTGCCGCTGGACGCATCAGCAGCTTTTGCCTTCCCGCCCACCAGGCCAGCATTAGAAATCTTTCTTAAGGTCCATGCCCGCGTAAAGCTGGCCCACTTGCGCTTCATAGCCATTGAACATCAGGGTTTTTCGTTTTTTTGCAAACAGGCCATCCTCGCCGATACGCCGCTCGGTTGCCTGGCTCCAGCGCGGATGGTCCACCGATGGGTTCACATTGGAATAAAAACCGTACTCCTGCGCCGCCGACTTGTTCCAGGCGGTGCGCGGCTGCTTGTCGGTGAAACGAATCTTGACGATGCTCTTGCCGCTTTTGAACCCATACTTCCATGGCAGCACCATGCGTACCGGCGCGCCGTTCTGGTTGGGCAGCACTTCTCCATACATGCCGAAAGTCAGCAGCGCCAGCGGATGCATGGCTTCGTCCAGGCGCAAGGCCTCGACATAGGGCCAGTCGAGAACACGTGAACCGACAAACGGCATGGTCTTCGGGTCGGCCTGGGTGATGAACTCGACGTATTTTGCGTTGCCGAGCGGCTCGACTTTCTTGATCAGCTCGGAAAGCGAATACCCCACCCAGGGAATGACCATGGACCAGCCTTCGACGCAGCGCAGGCGGTAAATCCGCTCCTCCTGCGGGCTGAGCTTGAGCAGTTCTTCCAAAGTGAAGGTTTTCGGATTCTTCACCAGTCCTTCGACCGCCACCGACCAGGGCTTGGTCACCAACGTGTGCGCATTCCTGGCCGGGTCGGCTTTGTCGGTCCCAAACTCGTAGAAATTGTTGTAGCTGCTCGCGTCTTTGTAATCGGTGATTTTTTCCATCGTCAACGCGCCGGCCACGGCGGACTTGCCACCGGGCAAGGCTGCCAGTTTGCCTGGCTTCTGAGGCGTTTGCGCCAATGCCTCACGGCCCGCCCAGCTGGCCAGTGCCGCGCCAGCCGTTCCGGCGGCCATCAGCTTGATCAGCTCGCGGCGGCTTCGGTAAATCCCTTGCGGCGTGATCTCGCTGGGAACCGGGTGATCGAATCCATTGGCGTGGGTCTTGATGAGCATGTTGAGTCCTTTGAATCCGGTTGTTCCAGTCGTGTCTTCTTCATGGTACGCAGCAAGTCCAATAAAGGATTCAATCAAAGACTCCCGCCCAGGCTACAAGGTTCCGTAACTATGCAAGCCCGACAGGAACATGTTGACGCCCAGGAAAGCAAACGTCGTCACCAGCAAGCCCACCAGCGCCCACCAGGCGGCCACCGCGCCCCGCAGCCCCTTCATGAGCCGCATGTGCAGCCAGGCGGCATAGTTGAGCCAGACGATCAGCGCCCAGGTTTCCTTCGGGTCCCAGCTCCAGTACCCGCCCCAGGCTTCGGCCGCCCACAGCGCGCCCAGCACGGTGGCGATCGTGAAGAAGGCAAAACCGACGGCGATCGCCTTGTACATCACGTCGTCCAGCACTTCCAGGCTCGGCAGGCGCGCGGCAATGTGCTTGCGGCCCAGCAAAATCCCGCCGGCAATCAGCCCGGCCACCAGCAAATAACCCATCCAGTAGTTGCTGCCGCCCGCTTCCAGCGGCGACTTGCGGAAAACGATGGGCACGAAGCACAGCACCACGCCCAGCACCCACAAAGGCGTCAGCTTGTACCACCGGGTTTCAGCAGCCTGCTGCTTGACATGGTAGGACAGCGCCACCATGGCCGCCAGCGCGAACATGCCGTAACCGATGAAGTTGGCGGGTACATGCAGCTTCATCCACCAGCTTTTCAGGGCCGGCACTAGGGGCTGGATTAAATGGGCTTAGCGCAACACGGTGTACCAGAGCAAAAAGCCGACCGCGCCGCTGACCACCAGCATGACGAACGCGCCCAGCGAGCGGGTCTTGTACTCGGCTTCAAAGTACAGGTAGAACGCGGTGGTCATCCAGCAGAACAGCACGAACACCTCGTACAGGTTGCTGACCGGGATATGCCCGACGTCGGGGCCGATCAGGTAGCTTTCATACCAGCGCACCAGCGTGCCGATGAGCGCCATGCCCACGCCCACCCAGGCGATTTTCGAGCCCAGCGACTCCAGTGTCGCGCTGTGGCTCGAACCGCCGTTGCCGGTCGGGGCAGTGCTGGCAAACATGCCGAGCCAGTAAAAAACCGTGCTCATGAAAAACAGCATGCTCATCCACAGGATGGCCGACTGGCTGGACAAAAAATACTTGAGCCAGAAGATCTGCTCGGCCCGTGCCAGGTCGCCCTGGTAGGACGCGATGCTCAGCAGCGACAAGACGGCAACTACCCCCATCAGCAGGCGCAAGGGCCGCCAAAACCACCCGATCGCGATGGTGGCTGGAATGGTTGCGAACAAGATGCCTTTTTCATAGACATCCATGTAGGCGCTGTACTGGGCAAAAGCATATAGGAATCCGCCCGCCACCAGCACGGCAAAAACCCAGTCCAGGGCATTGCGACGGGCCAAATAGCCTGGGTTCAGGCTGAGCGTGCTGGCCTGCCCGGCCGACAGGGTGGTGGTGGTGTTGATACGCGTACTCGTCGTGGTGTTCATAAAGGCGCCTGCAGCAATCTTGTTTTCAACATCTCGAACTCCTTGTCGCCATCCATGGTTTTTCGGTTGGCGGACAAGGCCAGGGTGGCCTGGGTGTTTTCAGCGGATTTTGACACTGAAGGGGGTGGGCCGGCAGGTCCTGCGGATTCCTCGCCGCGGCCTTCAGGCGTTCCCTGGCCCGTTTGCGGCGCCAGCCAGACCCAGACGCGGCGCTCGCGAATGTAAAGCATGGCGAATATGCCTACGATCAGGAAGGCGCAGCCCAGATAAACAATGGTCTTGCCAGGCGCACGCGCCACCTGGAAGACGCTGGCCTGGACCTGCTTGAAATCCTTCAGCTGAAAAGCCATGGGGGCCGGATAATAAGGCGCATCGGACAGGCTCAGCACCAGCTGCGCCATGAAGGCCTGCGTTTTTGCATCCTGCGCCAGGGGCTTCAGCCCGGCCTGTTCACGCACCATGGCGGTCAGTTCGAACAAGGTGCCGTTGAGGATGCGCACCAGCACTTCGCCGGCCCGGTTGCGTTCGGCCTCGGGCACATTGGCCTCCATGAAGTCCGAAATGGCCTGCAGGCCACCGGACGCCTTCACCTTGTCGGCAGCAGCGGCACCGCCAGCGCGGCTGGCAGGCACGGGCGCCGTTTCCGAGCCCGCAAACAGCGCCAGCGCGCGGGCGGCGGAATCGGTGAGCTGTTGCGCCAGTTCCGGGCGGTCGGCACCAATCGCCAGGCGTGCATAGCGCTGCACGGCCCTGTCCCGCTGCGCCGGGTCGGCCAGCGCGGCACGCAGACGCACAAAAGTGTCGGTGCTGCTTTCGGGATCGGCCGGAATGCGCAGGTACTGGAAGGGATCGGAGGGTTTTTCACGCACCCCCATCAGGAAGATGGCGGGGTTGTCGGCGTTGTCATCCATCTTGACCGGCAGCATGTAATTCTGGAACTCACGCGCCTGGCCGGCCGCGTCGCGCAGTTTGTAGCTGACGCTGGGGCCGACATTGCGCAGCTCTTTCTGGGTGGTGGTCTTGTTGGCGGCGCCGAGCCGGGTTTCGATGGCCTGGCGCAGGTCCACCTTGCGCACATCCGCGCCAGAGCTCAGTGCGCCGCTGGCGCTTCCCGCATTCGCGAAATTCTCGACATTGATGACACGCAGTGCGGTGTATTCGAGCGTGAGCTGTTCAGCACCCGGGCCCTGGCCGTTGGCCAGGCTGCTGGAGCCGCCAATCGTTCCCTCAATCTCGAACGGCTTGCTGGCCGCAGCCATGGGAATCGCCTTGAGCGTGACGCTGGAGCCGCCGTCGTCAAAGCTGGACTGGTAAATCTCGACGCCCTTGTAGCGGGCCGGATGGTTGACCTCGACCCGCGCCGGGATCTTTTCGCCGCTGGCCTTGTCGTGAATGACGATCTCGCTGGCGAACAGCTTGGGCATGCCGGTGGAGTAGTACTCGACGATGAATTTCTTGAGCTCCACCGCAAAAGGCAGCTCCTGCAGCAGCACGCCGCCGGGCTGGTTCAGTATCGCGGTGCTGGACTGCGTGCCTTCGGACACCAGCAGATTGGCGCGAAAGGTGGGGTTGTTCTCGCCCAGCCGATGGGCTGCGGGCACGTCGGCAATCAGGCCGCCGCCGGTATAGGTTGACTTGCCATTGAGCAGCATCTGCGCCCGCACGACCATGTCGCCGTCGAGCAGGCCGCCCACGCAGATCAGCACAATGGCGCTGTGCGCGGCAATGTAGCCGAGCTTGTTGGCCGAGCCTTTCTTGGCGGCCACCATCCAGCCGGCACTTCTGTGCTGCAGCTTGACCTTCCAGCCGCTCTCCACCAGGGTCTGCCCGATGCGCCGCGCCGCCGCTTCAGGCGACTCGGCCAGCGCTGCCTGGGCACGGTGGCCAAAGGCCTTGAGGCTTTGCTCGCGGATGTCTTCCTTGAGCTGGTTGAAATCGGCCAGAATCTTGGGCGTATTGCGCGCAATGCACAGGGAGGTCGAGACCACCAGAAAGGCCAGGATCAGCAGGAACCACCAGGCGCTGTAGACGGTATTGAGGCTGGCCAGGCGGAACACCTGGGCCCAGAACGGTCCGAACTGGTTGACGTAATTGTTCAGCGGCTCCTGCTGCTTGAGCACGGTGCCGATCACCGAGGCAATGCAGATCACGGTCAGCAGCGAGATCGAAAATCGCATCGACGACAGCAACTCCACCGACGCGCGCAGCGTGCGCGAGCCCCAGTTGACTTTCATACCTTCGGTGGAAACTGCCATACGTGAAATTCAGGCCTCAAGGCCCGCAGAAATAAGACAAAGGGAGGGACGCAATGAAAAAGGCGGACTTTCCTCAGAAAGGCCCGCCTTGATGTGATCGTTTACCGCAGCCTGGGTTCAATACAAGCCGTGATTTATAGCAATCCAGTAAAAATGGGCTCCACCCGATCAGGTGCAGACCCGCTTGCTCAGCGCAGGCCCGCAACGTAATCGGCCACGGCGCGGATTTCCCTGTCATTGAGCTTGGCGGCGATCTGGGTCATCTGGATGCTGTTGCCGCGAACGCCGTCGCGAAAAGCCGTCAGCTGGGCAGCGGTGTAGTCGGCATGCTGGCCGCTCAGGCGCGGGTACTGCGCGGGAATGCCCGCGCCGGTGGGGCTGTGGCAGCCGGCGCAGGCGGCAACCTGGCGATCGGCAATGCCGCCGCGATAGATGCGCTCGCCCAGCGCGACCAATTCTTTTTCCTTGGCAAAGCCGGGCTTGGCCTGTTTCGACGTGGACCAGTACGAGACATTTTTCATGTCCTCGTCCGACAGCGTGGCGGCAATGCCCTGCATGATGGGGTTTTTGCGCTTGGCGGATTTGAATTCCTGCAACTGCTTGATCAAGTAGTCGGGATGCTGCTGTGACAGCTTGGGATAAGCAGGGGTTCCAGAATTGCCGTCGGCGCCATGGCAGGAAGCGCACACCGCCGCGTAGGTGGCTTCGCCCTTGACCAGATCGGGCTTTGCCGCCTTGACGGGCGCGGCGGCTGGCGCGGCATGCGCTCCGGGCGCGGCATGCGCTCCGGGCGCGGTCGTGGCAGCGGCTTCGCCTGCGGCAAATGACGACATGGCGGGCAAGGCCAGCAAGGCGGCCAGTAGGGAAGTAGCGAACAGCTTCATATCGGGGCTTTAATTGGTTGGCGCACAGAACTTGCGGAACTTGATAGGCCATGATTTTACAATGGCTTGAAGCGCATGCCTTTTATCGGGATTGCCAGGCCGCCAAAGGCTGCCCGTGCACCTGCATCCCGCCCGGCACACCATGCCAGTTATTTCCTGTTTTCCCCGCGACGCTAACGCGCCCTCGCCATTTTCCGGAACTTCCATGACCACCTCCGCCTCTTCAACGCCTGGGACCGCCGCAACCAAACCCGATCCCAAGATCGCCTTGGGCTGGCTGCATACGGCCAAGTTTCTGACCACCGCGCCGGAACTCAAGCACCTGCCCCGCATCGAAGTGCCCGAAATCGCCTTTGTGGGCCGCTCTAATGCCGGCAAGTCCACCTGCATCAACACCCTGACGCAACAGCACCGGCTGGCGTTTGCCTCCAAGACCCCCGGCCGCACGCAAAGCATCAACCTTTTTTCGCTCGGCAAGCAGGGCATCACCGACGCGGTGCTGGCCGACCTGCCGGGCTACGGTTATGCGGCCGTGCCCAAGGAAGCCAAGTACCGCTGGCAGCAGGTGATGGGCAATTACCTGCAAACGCGCGACAACCTGCAGGCCGTGGTCCTGCTGTGCGACCCGCGCCTGGGCCTGACGGAGCTGGACGAGATCTTGCTGGACGTGATCCGGCCCCGCGTCGAGGACGGGCTGAAATTCCTGGTGCTGCTGACCAAATCCGACAAGCTCAACAAGACAGACGCGGCCAAGGCCTTGCAGATCGTCAAGCTGCAAGCCGGCGGCGGCGACGTCAAGCTCTTTTCCTCGCTCAAGCGCCAGGGCGTGGAAGAAGTGGCCCAGCATTTGTGGGATTGGGCGCACCCGAAGGAAAAGCCGGTCAAGGTGCCCAAGCCCGTGCCGGCATCGGAAGCTGACACGGAATCGGCGTCCGAGGCGCCCGATGCGCCCCTGCCTGAACAGCCCTGAGATTGGGGCCCGCTCCGGGTGCCTGGCGCCGCCCGCTGAACCATGCATGAGCAACCTGAACCGGTGGCCCGCCATCTGCAGCACTTTTGCGCTGAACTGGTCCTTTTTGCTCTTTTAAGCACCTACGCTATTAAAAACATAGCTTACTGCGCAGACGGGTCATGCGCTACAGGCCTGAAAGGCTTAAAAATCTGACGCTGGCAGCCCTGCAGCTCAATACACCGACGGTTCGCCTTCAGGCCGGGTCTTGAACCGTTTATGCACCCAGTAATACTGGGCCGGCATGGTGGCGATGTAGTCCTGCAGCCGGGCATTCATGCGCGCCGTGTCGGCCAGGGCATCGCCGCTCGGAAAATCCGCCCAGGCGGGCAGGACTTCAACCTCATAGCCGTCGGCTGTCAGGCGTGGCAGCAAGGGCACCACCTTGGCCCGACCCAGCCGCGCAAAGCGTGAAAGCGACGGCACGGTGGCGGTGGGCAGGCCGTAAAACGGCACGAACACCGACTCGTCCGGGCCGAAATCCATGTCCGGCAGCAGGAACAGGGGCTGGCCCTCGCGCAGCGCCGCCACGATCGGCTTGACGCCTTCGATGCGCCCGAACAGCCGCAAATGGCCAAACCGCTGGCGGCCCTGCAAGATCCACTGGTCGACCAGCTTGTTCGACTGGTCGGTGTAAATGGTGGTCGAAGGCCGCGGCATCGCCAGGGCAATGGCGGCCCAGGCCGCATCCAGGCCGACAAAATGCGGCAGAAAAATCACCGTCGGGCCGGTGCCGGCCAGTTCCTCTACCGCGCCCGTCAGGCGCACCCGCCGCTGCACCCAGCGCCGGGGCGCATGCCAGAGCCAGGCGCGGTCCAGCCAGGCCTGGGAGAAACAGACAAATGTCCGCAGGGCGAGCCGGTGCCGCTCGCCAGGCGAAAGCGCCGGAAAACAGACCGAGAAATTGGCATGCACCACCCGCCGGCGCGCGCCTATCAGCAGGTATAAAACCCCGCCCAGTCCAGCGCCCAGCGCCCGCACCGCCGGCAACGGCAGCCAGGCCAGCCCCTTCATGAAAGTGATGCCCGCGCGCGTGGCGGCGCGGCTTGCCCAGTGGGCCAACCCCTTCAAGGCGCTTCCTTGCGGGGTCTCTTGTAGCGCGCATACCCCCACAGGTACTGGCCGGGCTGGCTGAGCACGATGGCCTCGATGGCCTGGTTGATGCGTGTGACCGCCGGCAGCAGATCGGCTTTCCCGCCGCTGTCCACGTCCGCCAGCGCGGGCCATATCTTGAGGAAATAACCCCGGCCGCGCGGCAGGCGCTCGCAGCTGACGGGCAGCAGCACGGCGCCGCTTTGCATGGCCAGCCGGGCGGCCAGCGTCATGGTGTAGGCCGGCCGGCCAAAGAACGGCGCCCACATCCCCTGCCCCTCGGGCGGCACCTGGTCGGTCAGCATGGCCACCGCGTGGTTGGCCCTCAGGGTCTTGTGCATCAGCCGGATGCCGCTGAGGCTGGCCGGCACCACGGTCAGGTGAAGGCGGTCGCGGGCCAGGCTTTCCAGACGGGCCAGCCAGGCCTTGCGCGCCGGCCGGTAGATGGCGGTGACAGGTCCGTAAAGCTCGGCCAGCGCCTGGGGGCCCAGCTCGAAACTGCCGCAATGCGGGCCAAAGAAAATCACGCCCCTGCCTTGCGCGAAGGCCTGCTCCGCATGCGCCTGGCCTTCTACCCGAACATTGCCCAGGCACGATTGCTGGCGGGGCCGCATCCAGAGCTTGGGCAGCTCGCCCACAAAGCGCCCTGTTTCGGCAATGGCCGGGCGGGCGGCGGCAAAAGGCAGGCCGGCCTGCGCCACATTGGCCCGAAAGTGGCTGCGGTAACGCGCGCTTGCCAGCCACACCAGCCAGCCCAGTGCGGCGCCCACCGCGTGCAGCGCGGCCAGCGGCCAATGGGAGAAAAAACGGAATAACCAGAGCATGAAGGGGTATTAGGGGACAGATCAGGCAAAAACGGTCGCGTCTTATAATTGCGCCTGTCGCCGAGTTACTGAACAACTTGCAGGGCGACATTAAACCAAACTGCTAAAGCGTTCGCCCAGGCACTTCCTGCTGGCAACGCGCCAACAAACTTATGGAGTGTACGCAATGGCGAACGATTTTCTCTTTACTTCCGAATCCGTCTCGGAAGGCCATCCAGACAAGGTGGCCGACCAGATCTCCGACGCCATTTTGGATGCCGTCCTGAGGCAGGACCCGCGCAGCCGTGTCGCCGCCGAAACCCTGACCAACACGGGCCTGGTGGTCCTGGCGGGCGAAATCACCACCAATGCCCATGTGGACTACATCCAGATCGCGCGCGACACCATCAAGCGCATCGGCTACGACAACACCGAGTTCGGCATTGACTACAAGGGCTGCGCCGTGATGGTCTGCTATGACAAGCAGAGCAACGACATCGCCCAGGGCGTGGACCATGCCAGCGACGACCACCTGAACATCGGCGCGGGCGACCAGGGCCTGATGTTTGGCTACGCCTGCGACGAAACCCCCGAGCTGATGCCCGCGCCGATCTACTACGCCCACCGCTTGGTGGAGCGACAGGCCCAGTTGCGCAAGGACGGCCGCCTGCCGTTTTTGCGGCCGGACGCCAAGAGCCAGGTCACCATGCGCTATGTCGACGGCAAGCCGCACAGCATCGACACCGTGGTGCTTTCCACCCAGCACAGCCCCGACCAGAGCGAGACGCCCACCAAAATGAAGGCCTCGTTCATCGAAGCCATCGTTGAGGAGATCATCAAGCCGGTACTGCCCCGGGAATGGCTGCGCGACACGCGCTACCTGATCAACCCGACCGGCCGGTTCGTCATCGGCGGCCCGCAAGGCGACTGCGGCCTGACCGGGCGCAAGATCATTGTCGACACCTATGGCGGTGCCTGCCCGCACGGCGGCGGCGCCTTCAGCGGCAAGGACCCGAGCAAGGTGGACCGTTCGGCGGCCTACGCGGCCCGCTATGTGGCCAAGAACGTGGTCGCGGCAGGATTGGCCCGGCAGTGCCAGATTCAGGTCGCCTATGCCATTGGCGTGGCCAGGCCGATGAACGTGACGGTCTATACCGAAGGCACCGGCGTGATTGCGGATGCGCAGATTGCCGCGCTGATCAACCAGCACTTCGACCTGCGCCCCAACGGCATCATCCAGATGCTGGATCTGCTGCGTCCGATCTACGAGAAGACCGCCGCCTACGGTCACTTTGGGCGCGACGAACCCGAGTTCACCTGGGAACGCACGGACAAGGCAGCGCTTCTGCGCAGTGCCGCCGGCCTCTAACTTGTAATGCAGCGTCAAGGCAGCTTCACTCCGGCTGTCAATGGCAACGTTTCGGGCAAGGCCAGCCTGCTATTGAATTTATAGCTGGTTGCGCCCTGCCCGTATGCGCTAGCGGCCTATTTGATGCTTAAACGGAGTTGCTGCCAAACACAATCGCCTTGGCTGGCTTGCTGGTGAACAGCCGGACCCATGGCCGCGCGGCAGCCACGGCACAGCATAAATTATTGGCGCGGCAGATGCGGCGATTTCTCGGTATGGCGGACTTCGTCATTGCCCAGTTCTTCTGACGGGGCGCCATCGGGTTTAGGCACCGGAATGGTTTTGTTGGTGCCCTCCTCGCCAAAATCCTTGCCCCTGCGCGGCTTGTTGCCGGATTTGCCGGGTTGGTCTGCTGCTTTGGCCTTGCCGATGGCAGGCTGCGTCTGGCGGCTGTTTGGCATGGTGCTTGCTGAACTGGTTCAGGTGACAAAAGTGCTGGCGTCCACGGACCGGCAGGGTCGATGCTCCTCGGAGGACAGCACGTTATAAACGCCGTTCACGGTAAAAGGCCACTGGCGGCGAACCTTTATCGTCTGATCCAAAGGCCTTTCGCGGCGGATGGCGGCTGTGCGCGCAGGCGCGGAAATCCTGCCATCAGAAAAATTTGAACGCGGGTGCAGCATGGTCAAGTCCCACTCATCAATGAACAGGTTCTGACTTTAGCGTTCTCTCTACAGAGCCAAGAGGGCTGCAGAATGAAAGGCATGTAGGAAAAAATGAAGGGAATATCTAGTCTTTTTCCTACCTGCCGTTATTTGTTGTGCATTGTTTGCTCGGGCCAGCCCGAGAAACGCGGCCATGCGGTCATGCGGCTCAGGCAGAAGGTGCGGGGGCACAATAACGCAGTTGCACCCCCCCGGCGTCATGGCTGAGGGCAACGCCTTCAGCCTCCGCCAGCACCCTGACATCTTCCCAGTCGAGGCTGCGATAGGTCTGTGTCCGCCCCCCCAGGTAACCCAACTCCATGCTGCCGCCCGGCTCCAGCGAAATGGCCAGGCACGTTTCACTGTCCTTTGTGTCCGCGGTCACCCGTATCTTGGCAGCGCCCTCGACCGCATCGGTCAAGGCGATCAGGCTGGCGGTAAAAACGCTGCGAAGCATGCCCCGCGGCAGCGGCAGCGCCAGCTGTGCCGTTTCATTGGCAATGGAAAAACCGCGAAACGACAGCTCTGTGGTCATCAGGCCCAGCGATTCCTCGACCGCACCGTTCAGCGCCACCAGATCGTTGTCCTTGGGCCCGAGCCAGGTCATCAGGCCCAGCGAAACAGCGGCCGCTTCACGCGACAAGGCATGGAGCGCCTGGGTGCTTTTGCCCAGCTGCGCCAGGTCGGGCGCAGCGGCTTTCATCCGTCTTTCAAGCATGGCCGACATCATGCCGATAGGCTGCAGCGTACCGGCGATGTTGTGGCGGATGGCCGGCAGCAGCCGCCGCATGAGCGCGTAGCGGGCCGCCTCGGCAAGGCGTTCTTTCAACAGGGAGGGGTCACAGGGCATAAAAATGTTCAGGAAAGAGGAGGGGTTTGATTATTGTCAGGCGCGGACCGCCCACCTTGCGCGGCGGAACCGCTGAGCATGTCACGTATCTTCGCGGCCATGTCATCCATGGAGAACGGCTTGGACACCATGTCCATGCCAGGCGCCAGAAACTCCGAACGGGAGGCGGCACTTTGCGCATAGCCGGTCATGAACAGCACCGGCAGGCCCGGCCGGTGCTGGCGGCCGATCTCGGCCACCTGGCGTCCATTCATGCCCGGCAAGCCGACATCTGAAATCAGCAGGTCTATCCTTTGCGAGGACTGGAGAATGGGGATGGCCGTCGGCCCATCGACGGCTTCGAGCAGGTTGTAGCCCAGCTCATGCAGCTCATCGAGCACGATCATCCGCACGGCCGGGTCGTCTTCCACCACCAGCAGCGTTTCGCCCTCGCCCTGCCGGCGGCTTGTGGGCACGGGGCTGGTGATGGCCTGCACCGCCACTTCATCGGGGTGGCACGGCATGTACAGGCAGACCTCCGTGCCGTGCCCGACCTGGCTGCGGATACGAACATGGCCACCGGACTGCTTGGCAAAGCCATAGATCATCGAAAGCCCCAGGCCGGTGCCCTGCCCGATGGGCTTGGTGGTGTAGAAAGGCTCGAATACCCGGGCCAGCACCTCGCTCGACATGCCTGCGCCGGTGTCAGACACGGAAATCATGGTGTATTCGCCGGCCTGCAGTCCTTCATGCAGCCCGGTGTAGCTGTCGTCCAGCGTGGTGTTGGCGGTGCGTATCGTCAGGGTTCCGCCGTCGGGCATGGCGTCGCGGGCATTGACCGCCAGGTTCAGTATGGCGCTTTCCAACTGGTTGTCGTCGCTGCAGGCCAGCCACAGGTCCGGGTCGACGGCCACCACCAGTTCGATATGCGCCCCCAGGGTGCGGCGCATCAAGTCTTCCATGGAGATGACCAGCCGGTTGACATCGACCACTTTGCTTTGCAGCGACTGGCGCCTTGCGAATGCCAGCAGCCGGTGAATCAGGGCCGCCGCCCGCCTGGCCGAGTAGGTGGCCGACTCCATGAAGTGGTCGATGTCTTCGGTGCGGCCTGCCGCGAGCCGGCCGCGCACCACCTCGATCGCCCCTGAAATGCCTTGCAGCAGGTTGTTGAAGTCATGCGCAATGCCGCCCGTCAGCTGGCCGATCGCCTCCATTTTCTGGCTGTGGCGCAACCGATCTTCCGCGCCCTTGAGCGCCAGCGCCGATTCGCGTTCGAGGCTGACGTCCCGGCCCACCGCATGGATGCGCTCACTGTCGGGAACAGCCGTCCATGAAATGGTTTTGTAGCGACCGTCCTTGTGGCGGTAACGGTTTTCAAACCGATCGGTGATGCGCCCCAAGCCCAGCGCGTGAATTTCCGCAGCGGTGCCTGGGTGGTCGTCTTCATGCACCAGGTGTTGCAGCGGCTTGCCGATGAGTTCATGCTCTTTCCAGCCAAGCATGGCTTCCCATGCCGGATTGGCCGATTTGATGAGGCCGTCAAACCCGGCCACCACGATCAGGTCGGTCGAGAGGCGCCACATGCGGTCGCGGTCGCGGGTGCGCTCTTCCACCCGCTCCTCCAGGGTGGCATTGAGTTGCGCCAGTTCGGCCTGCGTGGCTTTTTGCTCTTCGATGTCCGTGTTGGCCCCGAGCCAGCGCGTGGCCCCCTCAAGCGCAATGGGCAAGGCCCGCACCAGGTGCCACCGGTAGACGCCATCGCGGCGGCGCAGCCGGAATTCGGTTTCGTAACGCGTCCTGTGCTCCAGCGAATCGAGCCAGGCCGCGCTCACGCGCGGCAGGTCGGCCGGATGCACCAGCAGCGCCCAGCCATCGCCCAGCAATTGGTCCTCATCAAGTCCGAAATAGTCAAACACCTTCTGGTTCACCCATTCCAGCTTGCCCTCGGGCGTGGCCGACCAGACCTGGTTGGGCATTGCCTGCGCCAGCGCCCGGAAGCGCGATTCGCTTTCCTGCAGCGTGGCTTGGGCCAGCTTGCGCTCCGTGACATCCTGCACCACGCCGCGCATCCAGACCGGGGTGTCGTGATGGTCGCGTACAAACTCTGCGCAGCGCGAAATCCAGCGCATCTCGCCGGTATCGGCTTTCTTGATCAGGTATTCGACATTTTGCCGGCCTTCGCCGCTTTCACCGCTGGCTGGCAACAAGGCCAGCTCAGCCGATTCCCCCTGAAACAGAGGCTGGAGCAGGCTGACCGGCAGAACGCGCGCGACCGGCAAGCCAAACAGCCGGCAAAACTCCTCCGAGGCAATGATGGCGTTGGTTTTGATTTCCAGCAAAAAAGAACCGATGCCGCCTGCCGCCTCGGCGAGCCGAAGCTGGTCATGCATGTCGCGCAGGTCGCTTTCGGCCTTTTCGCGCGCCACCTTGATCTGCTGGCCAAGCAACCGCTCACTGGTGTCGACAAAAGTGCAGATCGCCCCTTCCAGCACTCCGGTGCGCCAGAGGGGCTCGACCCGGTAATCGACCGGAAACGGCTCGCCGTTCTTGCGACAAAAAACCTCGCCCGTGACGCAGGCGGACCTGCCTGCCAACGCGGCCTGCTGAATGGGACAGGTGGCGCTCCGATACACCGGGTCGTCCTTCTGGGACGCTGAAATCTTCGGGCAGAACTTGCTGCCCATCACCTCATCGGCGCTGCCATACCCCAGCATTTCCAGGAAGGCGGCATTGCACACGGTCATGATGCCGTCCCGATCCACCGCATAAAACCCTTCGGAGGTGGCGTCCAGCAGGAGCCGGGTGAACGCCTGCTCCTTGCGCAGCGCCGCCTCCTTCGCCGCAAGCGCCTGGGCGTCCAGAACGCGCTGCGTGGTTTCGACCACCAGGCACAGCACGCCCGCCACCGCCCCGCCTTCATCGTGCACGGCGGAAAACGAAAGATCGAAATACGCTGTTGCCCGCTTGCCGTTGCGGCTGGTCAAAAACGGCCGGTCCTGGACAGAAAACGCTTCGCCGCTGCGCCATACCTGCATGAGCAGCGGCTCCAGGTCGACCCACAGCTTGCGCCAGTAAAGGCGGACCGGCTGGCCAAGCACCTTGGAATGCCGTGAGCCCATGGCCGGCGCGTACGCATCGTTGTAAAAGGCAAGCCTGTCGGGGCCCCAGAAAAGCACCATCTCCATCCTGGCCGACAGCATCAGGTCGAGTACGGTCTTGAGGGGCTGGGGCCATGAACAACACGGCCCTAGCGGGGTTGTGCTCCAGTCCAGCATGCGAATCAGGTCGGCAGTCTTGCCCCTGCTGGCGGGCCATGCGTCGGACAGCCGGGCAAGTTTCACCTGCGCGCTTTCTCAATGCCGCCGTCCAGACAGGGCTTGTTCAGCGACGCGTTCACGGAACGCCACGGACCGGGCTGTCCAGAAAAACAGAGGAAGAGACAAGACAACATGTAACTAATTAATAAAATTTTGTAACAAAATTAACAAAAATGAAAAAATTCCCAAATCAACAGCTTGTAACATGCATGCGGATGATAGCAGTGAGCTTCTAGCGGCCCAATGCACGGCTGCCCGGCCGGCTGCCGTCCGACCCATCAATTAAATTGCCGGGTCTTGAAAACCGATATAAATGCCCCTATCATTAGCACTCGATGGTCTGGAGTGCTAGCAATGCCTTCGACCAGCATTTTGACAGGTGCCTGCTTTCAGCAGGGCCTGATGATTCCCAAAACCATTGTTTTAAAACAAGGAGCTACCCATGAATCTTCGTCCTTTGCACGACCGCGTGATTGTCAAACGCGTGGAAAACGAAACCAAAACCGCCTCCGGCATCGTCATTCCTGACAGCGCCGCTGAAAAGCCCGATCAAGGCGAAGTGCTGGCTGTCGGTCCAGGCAAGAAAAATGACAAAGGCGAAATCGGTGCCATGGCCGTCAAGGTGGGCGACCGCGTGCTGTTCGGCAAATACAGTGGCCAGACCGTCAAGGTCGATGGCGACGAGTTGCTGGTCATGAAGGAAGAAGACCTGTTTGCAGTGGTCGAGAAGTAATTTCTCCTCGGCTTCTGCATTGCTACATATTTGATAGCTGTCAGCGCTTATACAGCTTGCGCTAGCAGCCTATTTCATTCATAAACTTTAAGGAATCTGCATCATGGCAGCAAAAGACGTAATTTTCGGCGGCGAAGCCCGCGCACGCATGGTCGAGGGTGTCAACATCCTGGCCAATGCCGTCAAGGTCACCCTGGGCCCCAAGGGCCGCAATGTGGTGCTGGAGCGCTCGTTCGGCGCCCCCACGGTGACCAAGGACGGCGTTTCCGTCGCCAAGGAAATCGAACTGAAAGACAAGCTGCAGAACATGGGCGCGCAGATGGTCAAGGAAGTTGCTTCCAAGACGTCTGACTTCGCAGGTGACGGCACCACGACCGCTACCGTCTTGGCCCAGGCCATCGTCCGCGAAGGCATGAAGTACGTTGCCGCCGGCATGAACCCGATGGACCTGAAGCGCGGCATCGACAAGGCCGTGACCGCCCTGGTCGAGCAGCTCAAGAAGGCTTCCAAGGCCACCACCACTTCCAAGGAAATCGCGCAGGTCGGCTCCATCTCGGCCAACAGCGACGAGACCATCGGCAAGATCATCGCTGACGCGATGGACAAGGTCGGCAAGGAAGGCGTGATCACCGTCGAAGACGGCAAGTCGCTGGAAAGCGAACTGGAAGTCGTCGAAGGCATGCAGTTCGACCGCGGCTACCTGTCGCCCTACTTCATCAACAACCCCGAGAAGCAATCGGCGTTGCTGGACAACCCCTTCGTGCTGCTCTACGACAAGAAGATCAGCAACATCCGCGACCTGCTGCCCATCCTCGAGCAAGTCGCCAAGGCCGGCCGTCCGCTGCTGGTGATCGCCGAATAAGTCGAAGGCGAAGCGCTCGCGACCCTGGTGGTCTACACCATCCGCGGCATCCTGAAGGTTGTGGCCGTCAAGGCTCCGGGCTTCGGCGACCGCCGCAAGGCCATGCTCGAAGACATCGCCATCCTGACAGGCGGCAAGGTCATCGCTGAAGAAGTGGGCCTGACGCTCGAGAAGGTGACGCTGGCCGACCTGGGCCAAGCCAAGCGCATCGAAGTGGGCAAGGAAAACACCACCATCATCGACGGCTCCGGCGCCGGCACCGACATCGAAGCGCGCGTCAAGCAGATCCGCGT
>JAQGLT010000090.1 GCA_028292745.1 Polaromonas sp.
TCAACGACGGCCTGATCGTGCTGACCGTCGATGCGGTGCGCGGCGAGGAAGTCCACACCACCGTCAAGCTCGGCGGCGAGCTGTCGAACAACAAGGGCATCAACAAGCAGGGCGGCGGCCTGACCGCCCCGGCGCTGACCGCCAAAGACATGGAAGACATCAAGACCGCGATGAGCTTTCAGGCCGATTACGTGGCGGTGAGCTTTCCGAAAAACGCGACCGACATGGAAATGGCGCGCCAGCTGTGCAACGTGGCCGCCGCGCCCTACAAGCACAAGCCCGGCCTGATCGCCAAGATCGAGCGCGCCGAGGCGATTCCCAAGCTCGAAGAGATTCTGAAGGTCAGCGACGGCATCATGGTGGCGCGCGGCGACCTGGCGGTCGAGGTCGGCAATGCGGCCGTGCCGGCGCTGCAAAAACGCATGATCAAGATGGCGCGCGCTGCCGACAAGGTCGTCATCACCGCCACGCAGATGATGGAAAGCATGATCCTCAACCCGGTGCCCACGCGCGCCGAGGTCAGCGACGTGGCCAATGCGGTGCTCGACGGCACCGACGCGGTGATGCTCAGCGCCGAGACCGCCGCTGGCCGCTTTCCGCTGGAAACCGTCGAGGAAATGGCCAAGATCTGCGAGGAGGCCGAAAAAGCCGAGTACAAGGAGTTGAGCGCGGATTTCTCGGGCAAGACCTTCAACCGCATCGACCAGTCGATCGCCATGGGCGCGCTGTTCACCGCGCACCACCTGGGCGCGAAAGCCATCGTGGCGCTGACCGACAGCGGATCGACTGCGCTGTGGATGAGCCGCCACGACATCCATGTGCCGATCTACGCGCTGACGCCGCGCCTGGAAACCCAGCGCAAGATGGCCATTTACCGCAATGTGCGGGCAATCTTGATGGACAGCAGCGCTGACCGCGACACCGCGCTGCACCAGGCCGAGGGCCACCTGCTGCGGCTGGACATCGTGCAGAGCGGCGATGTCTATGCCATCACCTGCGGCGAGCCGATGGGCGCGCCGGGCGGCACCAACATGCTCAAGATCTGCCGGGTGGCCTGAAGCTAGGCGCCCTTGCCGCGCGCATGGGCGTTCAATGGACGCCTGCCAAGACAGCGCGCCAAGAGGCTTGAATCCCCAACGCAATACCGTTGCCATGGCACAGCGCCTCAAGGCCAGTCATGTGCTGGCGAATCAATCCATGCAGTCAGTGGACTGAAGCCGATTTTGTAGTCGTTTGCTGACGCGGCCGGCAAATAGCTGCCGGTAGAATGACCGGTTCCGGTTACCGCGCGGTTACGGTCCGCCTCCAGCCGCTCTCATGGCTGCGGCGCCCGCCGCACGGCAACACCGCTCCGACTGCATTTTTAACTTTTCAGGGGATTCAGAACATGGCACTCGTTTCGATGCGCGAACTGCTGGACCATGCCGCTGCCAATGGCTACGGCATTCCAGCTTTCAACGTCAACAACCTGGAGCAGGTCCAGGCCGTGATGGCCGCCGCCGACGAGGTGGGCGCGCCCGTTATTTTGCAGGCCAGCGCAGGCGCCCGCAAGTACGCGGGCGAAGCCTTCATCAAGCACCTGATCCTGGCGGCCATCGAGGCCTACCCGCACATTCCCCTGGTGATGCACCAGGACCACGGCCAGAGCCCGGACGTCTGCCAGGGCGCGATCGCCCTGGGCTTCAGCTCGGTGATGATGGACGGCAGCCTGCAAGCCGACGGCAAGACCATCGCCGACTTCGAATACAACGTCGATGTCACCCGCAAGGTCGTGGACATGGCGCATGCCACCGGCGTGTCAGTGGAAGGCGAGCTCGGCTGCCTGGGCAGCCTGGAAACCATGAAGGGCGACAAGGAAGACGGCCACGGCACCGACGCCGTCATGACGCACGAGCAACTGTTGACCGACCCCGAGGAAGCGGCCGAGTTCGTCAAGCGCACCCAGCTCGACGCCCTGGCCATTGCCATCGGCACCAGCCACGGCGCCTACAAGTTCACCCGCAAGCCCACCGGTGACATTTTGGCCATCGAGCGCGTCAAGGAAATCCACCGCCGCATTCCCAACACCCACCTGGTCATGCACGGCTCGTCGAGCGTGCCGCAGGACCTGCTGGCCCTCATCAACCAGTACGGCGGCAGCATGAAGGAAACGTACGGCGTGCCCGTCGAGGAAATCCAGAAGGCGATCCAGTTCGGCGTGCGCAAGATCAACATCGACACCGACATCCGCCTGGCCATGACCGCCGCCGTGCGCAAGTTCCTGGCCGAGAACCCCGACAAGTTCGATGCCAGAGAATGGCTCAAGCCCGCCCGCGAGGCCGCCAAGGCGATCTGCAAGCAGCGCTACATCCAGTTCGGCTGCGAAGGCCAGGCCGCCGGCATCAAGGGCCGCAGCCTGTCGGTGGTGGCGGCCGAGTATGCCAAGGGCGAGCTGGCGCAGGTCGTGCATTAATTCCCCGGCGTTCGCGCTGTCTGCTTCGCCGGATTGGCGATAATTCAAAGCCCGTGGCTGACGCCGGTCACACGGGCTTTTTCACTTTTCAAACCGCACACCCGCATGACCACCACCCCCACACTTCATACCTCGGCCCTGACCTCCCTGCCTTTGCTCGCGCGCGGCAAGGTGCGCGACAACTATGCGGTGGGCAGCGACCGGCTGCTGATGGTGGCGAGCGACCGCCTGAGCGCCTTCGACGTGATCCTGGGCGAGCCGATTCCGGGCAAGGGCGCGCTGCTGACGCAGATGGCGCTGTTCTGGTTCGACAAGCTCGGCCACGTCTGCCCCAACCACCTGACCGGCGAAGCGCCCGAAAGCGTGGTCACGGCGGCGGAAGTGCCGCAGGTCGCGGGCCGCTCGATGCTGGTCAAGCGGCTCAAGCCGATTCCGGTCGAGGCGGTGGTGCGCGGCTACCTCGCCGGCAGCGGCTGGGCCGAATACCAGCAAAACCAGGCGGTCTGCGGCGTGGCCCTCCCGCCGGGCCTGAAGAACGCCAGCAAGCTGCCAGAGCCGATCTTCACGCCGGCCGCCAAGGCACAGGTCGGCGAGCATGACGAGAACATCAGCTACGAGCAGGTCGTCGGCGTCGTCGGCCCCGAACTGGCCGCGCAGATCAAGACGCTCAGCATCGCGATCTACCAGGCCGCCGCCGCCTTCGCGCTGACCAAGGGCATCATCATCGCCGACACCAAGTTCGAGTTCGGCCTGGACGAGAACGGCACGCTGACGCTGATGGACGAGGTGCTGACGCCCGATTCGTCGCGCTACTGGCCGGTGGAGGGCTATGAAGCGGCGTTTGCCGCCGGGCTGAACCCACCCAGCTACGACAAGCAGTTCGTGCGCGACTGGCTGGAGGCCGTGCGCATCAACGGCAAGCCGTGGGACAAGACCCCGCCGTCGCCGCACCTGCCGCCCGATGTGATTGCCAAGACCGCAGCGAAGTACCAGGAGGCGATGGCGCGGCTGACGGCTTGAATCGGTCTGGCTGACGCTGCAGGGCAGGTAAATGCTGAAGTTGTTGGCGAATATTCTGCTTGAGGGTTTGTTTATTGCCCCCTTTTAGGTACTGTCGCGGCGCAGTAGCCTGTTGCAGGCCTTTGTCGTAGGCCTGTTTTTAATCTACCGCGTTTGCTGTTCGGGCATTGATGCCTCGGTTCAGCTCAGCACCACGCTGCTCAAGCGTCGTCGGTAGCTTGCCACCACCGGGTCTTCCGGCGGAATCTGGCCATCGGCGACCTTGGGTTTGGGCGTTTCCATGATGTCCAGGATGGCGATGTAGGTCTTGCGGGCCAGGCCGTCATTCCAGGCTTTGTCGCGCATCAGGATTTCGAGCAGTTCGTCCAGCGCGTCGGTCCAGCGCTGCCAGGCCATCAGCCAGCGGGCCTTGTCGAATCTGGCGTCGAAATCCCGCTTGTTGGCGGCTATTTTTTCATCAAATACGGCCCCAGCGCTTTCCTCATCAGCGCAAGTAGCTACAAAATCAATAGCATCCATCCAGCGCTTGAGCGAGTCGAAGCGTCGCACCGTGCCGGTCTGGGCGATCACCGGCGCGAACGCCACCTTGGCCGCATCCTCCTCGCCCAGCGTCAGCAGCAGCTTGACGTAGTCGAAGCGGGCGGTTTCATTGGCCGGGTCGGTGGCGACCGCGTGCTGCAGCTTTTCCAGCACGGCTTCGGGGTCGGCGCTGCCGAGGTCGTCCAGTTCTTCGGCCGCCGGCGCCTCTTCTTCGACGGCGGGCGGCAAGTGCTTGTCCAGGAATTCCTTGATCTTGCCTTCGGGCAGGGCGCCGGTGAAGCCGTCGACCGGCTGGCCGTTCACCACGAGGATGCAGGTCGGAATGCTGCGGATGCCAAAAGCCGTGCCAAGCTGCTGCTCCTGGTCGGAATCGATCTTCACCAGCTTGAAGCGCCCGGCGTAGGCCGCCTCGACCTTCTCCAGGACGGGCCCGAGCGACTTGCAGGGGCCGCACCAAGGCGCCCAGAAGTCGACCAGCACGGGGGTGGACATCGAAGCCGTGATGACTTCGTCTTGGAAATTGGCAAGGGTGACGTCGATCATGATGTAGTTCAGATAAGTGGGACAAGCGGGTTCAGGCAAGGCGTTCGAGGGCGGGGCACGAGCGGCCGGGCTTCGGCCTTGCTGCAGGCAAGACGATAGCATGCACGCAGCCGCCAGGTGGCGCGCCGGGCTATGGGGCTGGCGCGGCGGCAGCCCTTAAAATCAGCGGTTGCAGGCGCGGTGCCCTAACTCTCTGGACTTGAAATTCCCTTATGACGACAACAAACAACCCGGCAAGCCCATTGGTGGGCGTGGTGATGGGCTCCAGCAGCGACTGGGACACGATGCAGCACGCGGTGCAGCTCCTGCAGCAGTTCGGCGTGGCGCACGAAGCGCGCGTGGTGTCGGCCCACCGCATGCCGGACGACCTGTTCGCCTATGCCGAGGAAGCGTCGGGCCGGGGCCTGCAGGCTATCATCGCCGGCGCGGGCGGGGCGGCGCACCTGCCCGGCATGCTGGCAGCCAAGACCACGCTGCCGGTGCTGGGCGTGCCGGTCGCCAGCAAACACCTGCAGGGCGTCGATTCGCTGCACAGCATCGTGCAGATGCCCAAGGGCGTGCCGGTCGCCACCTTTGCCATCGGCAATGCCGGCGCGGCCAATGCGGCGCTGTTCGCGGTGGCCATGCTGGCCTTGCATGACGCCGCCCTGGCGCAAAAGCTGCGGGCGTTTCGCGCCGAGCAGACCGCCGCCGCACGCGCCATGACGCTGCCGCCGGCATGAGCGCCCTGCCAATTTTCCCCGGCACGGTTTCCGAATCGGGCCAGCCGGCCACGCTTGGCGTGATGGGCGGCGGCCAGCTGGGCCGCATGTTCGTGCATGCCGCCCAGCGCCTGGGGTATTTCACGGCGGTGCTCGACCCGGACCCGCACAGCCCGGCGGGCCGGGTCAGCCACCACCACATCCAGACCGGCTACCGCGATGCGCAGGGGCTGGCGAAACTGGCCGCGCTGTGCGATGCGGTCACCACCGAATTCGAGAACGTGCCGGCGGCCGCGCTGCAGACTCTGGCGGCCCGGCGTCCGGTCGCGCCGGGTGCGGCGGCCGTGGCGATCGCCCAGGACCGGATTCAGGAAAAGTCGCATTTCATGGCCTCTGCCGGGGTTGCCGGCGTGCGCTGCGCGCCGTACGCCGTCATTGAAACGCAGGCCCAGCTGCAGGCCGTGCCCGCCGACCTGCTGCCCGGCATTTTGAAAACCGCGCGGATGGGCTACGACGGCAAGGGCCAGGTCCGGGTCAGGGACGCGGCCGAGCTGGCCGCGGCCTGGGCCGAGCTGGAGCAAGTGCATTGCGTGCTCGAAAAAATGCTGCCGCTCCAGGCCGAATGCTCGGTCATCGTGGCGCGCGGCTGGACGGGCGACATCGTCAGCTTTCCGCCGCAGCTGAACCGGCACGTCGACGGGATTCTGGCCGTGACCGAGGTTTATGAAGGAAATATGCCCCCAGCGCTTGCGGAGCGTGCCCGAGTAGCTACTGAATTAATAGCAAATCATATCGGCTACGTCGGCGTGCTGTGCGTCGAGTTTTTCGTGGTCGACGACGGCAGCGAACACGGCGGGCTGGTCGTCAATGAAATGGCGCCGCGCCCGCACAACAGCGGCCACTACACGATGGACGCCTGCGATGTGTCGCAGTTCGACCTGCAGGTGCATGCCATGGCCGGCCTGCCGCTGCCCCGGCCGCGCCAGCATTCGCCCGCCATCATGCTCAACCTGCTGGGAGACAGCTGGCTGGATGCCGCCGGCCAGCCCCGCACGCCCGACTGGCAGGCGGTGCTGGCGCTGCCCGGCGCGCACCTGCACCTGTACGGCAAGCTGCATGCCCGGCCGGGCCGCAAGATGGGCCACCTGACGATCACCGGCGCCGATGTGGCGGGCGTGAAGGCCGTCGCGCGCCAGGCGGCCGCCATTCTCGGTCTGCCGGGCTTTGAAGGCGCCGCATGATTCTGCCCGGCACCGATCCGCAGGCCGTGCTGGCGGCGGCGCAATGCATCCGGGCGGGCGGGCTGGTGGGCTTTCCGACGGAAACCGTGTATGGCCTGGGGGCCGATGCGTCCAGCGATGCGGCCGTGGCCGGCATTTTTGCCGCCAAGGGCCGGCCCGCCGACCATCCGCTGATCGTCCATGTGGCCCAGGCCCGCCAGGTGACCGACTACGCCAGCGGCGTGCCGCCCTTTGCGGCCCGGCTGATCGAGGCCTTCTGGCCCGGTCCGCTGACGGTGATCCTGCCGCGCCGCAGCGGCGTTGCGGCCGCCGCCGCCGGGGGGCAGGACTCCATCGGCCTGCGCTGCCCGGCGCATCCGGTGGCGCTGGCTTTTTTAAAGGCCTGCCTGGAACTGGGCGTCAGCGGCGTGGCCGGGCCGAGCGCCAACCGCTTCGGCCGGGTCAGCCCGACCACGGCGGCGCATGTGGCGCAGGAGTTTGGCGATGCCTTGCGGGTGCTCGACGGCGGGCCGTGCGCGGTCGGCATCGAGTCCAGCATCGTCGACTGCACCCGGGGCCGGCCGGTACTGCTGCGCCCGGGCGTGCTGGCCCGCAGCCTGCTTGAAGCGGCCTGCGGCGAAACGGTGCTGGACAAGGAGGACCTGCCGGACACCGCCACGCCGCGCGCGTCGGGCACGCTGGAGGCCCACTATGCGCCGAATGCGAAAGTCCGCCTGATGGACGCCGACGCGATCCAGATTGCGCTGGACGTGCTGGGCGCCGACGCGGCCCATATCGCGGTGTATGCGCGCACCCTGTTCAGCATCAAATCCACCCGGCTGCACTACCGCCGCATGCCCGGCGACGCGGCGGCCACGGCGCAGCAGCTGTTCGCGGTGCTGCGCGATTTCGACGCCCAGGGCGCCCGGCTGATCTGGATCGAACACCCGCCGGACAGCCCCGAATGGGACGGCGTGCGCGACCGGCTGGGACGGGCCGCGGCGAGTTAAGGGGCGGTAGGTGCGTGTTCCGTGGTGAGCAAGGGAGACGCCAGCGCCATCCACAGAGAGAAATTTGAAGCCATCCGGCCCCTGCTGCAAACAAACGTGCGAGCCTGCAGGACGGGTGCTATCTGGCAAGGAACGTAGGGGCTTGGCTTGCCAGCCACGCGGCTCCAGCATAAGATGCCTGCATGCGTGCTCCCTCTCCTACTGTTTGCCGTCAGACGGCTGCCTGGTCCCTTGTGGCCGGTGCGGCGGTGCTGGCGCGCCAGGCAACGGCAGCGGCAGTGCCGCGCCAGCCGGCTGCACATTCCTAAGCCCGGCGATTCCCCTCTTCCTTTTCAGCGCAATCCATTTATCGCCGGGCCCAAGCCCAGCGCGGTAGCGGCCGCCCGCTTTCAGCGGGTCCGGTCGCAGTTATTGGAGTGGTTTATATGTTTGCAGCCATGAACAGTGAGCGCACGCTCACCGAGTTGGATTTTTCCCGGCTGATGTTGAAGAGTGGCCAGTTGCCCGCTGAGCTGGAGAGCCGTTTTGACTTTCCCCACCTGGTGGCCTCCCGGGACATTCCGTCAGATGTCATCACCATGTATTCCCAGGTGGAAATCGTCGACCCGCTTTCGCAGCGCCGGCAAAAGCTCACGATTTGCTATCCCAGCGATGCCGAACCCACCCTGGGCTTCATCTCGGTGCTCTCGCCCGTGGGAGCCAGCCTGCTGGGCCTGCGGGTTGGCGCGACCGCCCACTGGCGCGCACCCAGTGGCGACCTGTGCACGGCAGAAGTCGTAGCCCTGCTGTTCCAGCCCGAAGCCAGCGGCGACTACACGACCTGAGCGGCGGCCCGCCCGCCCGCCTTTGCTCCTGGCGTTTACGCCTCGGGGCCCGCTTTCGCTCGTCCAGGAATTCCTATGCCTATTCACTCGATACTTGCCCTGACTGACTTTTCCACCCCCGCCGAGCAGGCGCTCGACCGTGCTGCGCTGCTGGCCGTACGGCATCAGGCCAGGCTGCGCGTCATGTATGCGGACGAGGTGCCAAGCCTGAAATTCTCGGATCCTTTCGCGCGCCTGCAACAACGGGTGCGCCAGCTGGCCCGGCGCCACGACATCGCTGCCGAGGCGCTGGCCCACAGTGGCTGCCTGGTCGATGCCATCGTGCGGCACGCTGCCCGTGCAGACCTGCTCGTGCTGGACCCCCGGCAGCATCGCGCAAGGCACACCTTCTGGCGCGGCACGACGCTTGAGCAGCTCATGCGGCGCTGCCCATGTCCGGTACTCGTCGTGAAGCAGGCGCCTTCAAGGCCGTCCTACCGGCATGTGCTGGTCGCGGTGGACTTCACTCCCGAATCGAGCAAATTGGCGCGCTATGCCAGCGGCTTTGAGGACGAATCGGCGCTCGAACTGTTCCACGCATTGAACACGTTCGACGCGCCCGGGGTGCGCTTGGACAGTGGCTCAGCCGCAGATGCTTACCGGCAGGCGGTGCTTCGGGACGCGCGGGACCGCCTGGTTCGGTTTTCCGACTCCTTTGACACGCGCAAGAACCGCGCCTCACTGGCTGCCGGGCGTGCTGAACCTGCCCGCCAGATCGTGGCCCACCAGGACTTTGTCCGCTCGGACCTCGTCATTGTTGGCAAGCGAAGAGACTCCACTTTTGTCGATTTCCTGTTCGGCAGCATCGCCGGACGCGTTGTCAGCCTGGCGGGTTGCGACGTGCTTGTTGTCTCCCATGACTACCAGGCGCCTTCAGGCGTTGCGGCCAAACGACGAATTCAGTGCGTGCCCTATCAGGAGGCCGGCCGACTGCAAGTCGCCAGGAGAAAGGCAGTTTGACTGCATGCGGGCCGGCCGCATCCAAATTGGATTAATACGATGGAATTCACAACGACATTTCTCAGGGCCAAAAGTCCCTGCGCCGACGGCTTTCGCTGGTTTGTCCGCAACGTCGAAGACGGCAGCGGTTACCAGGAGGCTTTGGATACGCTGGTCAGTGCCGGGCGTGTGGAGGACGCATGCTGGCTGCTGGCGCAGTTTGGGCCAACCAGCGCCGTCTTGAGCGTCGATTCGCTGAACGCCGAGGCGGTTGTCTTCGCTGGAACGCTGGAGGTTCGCGGTGGGATCGATGTTGACACCGTGGTCCATGCCGGTCGATCGATTCGGGCAGGGGGCGGCATGCGCGCGGGCCGCGCCATCGTGGCCGGAGAGGACATCCGGGTCGGAGGGGGCATTTACAGCCAGGGCACCCTTCAGGCCGGTGGTGATGTGCGGGCCAATTGGGGCATTGAAGTCCATAACGCCATGCTTTGCGGTGGCAATGTGCGCGTCGCCTGGGATTTGATCTGCCACGGCACGCTGTCGCTGACCGGCAGCGCATTCGTCGGGCAGGACCTGACCGCCGACGGATTGGTCGAGTGTGGCAAGAGCCTGCGCGCTGGTGGCGCGATTGCGGGTGCCCAGAGCATTCGGGCCGGGCAAGGCATCTTGGCCGGTGGGGCCATCAGCGGCGGAATGCATTTGGAAGCGGGCTGGGGCATCAAGTCCGGCGAATCCATCCATGCGAACGGCGCCATCAAGGCCGGCGAGAGCCTGTCGGCGGGCGATGAAATCCGCGCAGGCGTTGGCTATGGCGTTTATGCCGGTCTGAACGTCGCGGTTGGATGCTGGGAGTCCAGCGCGCAGGTGCAAGCCACCAGAAAGCCAGAAGGCTTGATGAGTGGCTGCTGGGCAGGGCCTTGCGTTGTATGAAAACTGCTCGTTGAGCAGGCGCTGAGGCTGCGGCGCTGCAGCCGCCCCTTCCGTGGTCACTCAACTCGTCATGCGCAGCTCCGGACATGCGGCATGGGCGTCTAATGGGTCAGGTTTGAAGCCTTGCAAAAGCGTTCGACAGGTGTGCGTTGGTCACATTTTCCATGTGTTAAGCTGATCTGCGAAGGCGCGGTGTCCGGCTCCAAAGCTGTTTTTCCAAACGCCGGCCGACGCCGCCTTGTCCTAAAAAACCGACCCATTGACTTCTTGCTGCGAAAGCCTTTGTCGTGAATTCGAGCTCTCCAAGTATTCCCGCAGTCCCACTGCAACTGAGCGATGCAGACTACCGGCTCATGGTCGATGCCGTGACCGATTACGCAATTTTCCATCTGGATCCCAAGGGATTTGTGCTGAGCTGGAATGCGGGTGCGCACAAGCTCAAGGGCTACGAAGCGCATGAAGCCATCGGCAGGCATTTTTCGATTTTTTATCCTCAGGAGCAGCTGGACAAAGGATGGCCTGAGTACGAAATCGCAGAGGCCACGCGCACCGGCCGCTTTGAAGACGAAGGCTGGCGAATTCGCAAAGACGGCTCGCGCTTTTGGGCAAACATCATCATTACGCGCTTGATTGATGCCCGGGGTGAATTGCGGGGGTTCTCCAAAATCACGCGGGATCTGACGGACCGCAGGCGCCAGGAGGAACTATTGCGCGGTAGCGAAGAGCGCTTTCGGCTCCTGGTCGAGGGTGTTCAGGATTACGCGATCTACATGCTCGATCCCAGTGGGTATGTGGTCAGCTGGAATGCCGGCGCCGAAAAAAACAAAGGTTACACGGCAGCGGAAATCATCGGCAAGCATGTTTCGGCTTTCTACCCCGAGGACGTTGCAGCCAGCGGCAGGCCGGACGAAGAATTGCGCAGCGCTTTCAAGGACGGGCGTTTCGAAGACGAAGGCTGGAGGGTGCGCAAAGATGGAAGCCGGTTCTGGGCCAATGTGGTCATCACATCGCTGCGGGACGCGACCGGCCGGCATCGCGGGTTTGCCAAGGTGACGCGGGACCTGACCGAGAGCAAGCGGGTTCACCTCCTGGAGGACGAGGGGCGACGGATCACTACCTTTTTGGCCATGCTGGGCCATGAATTGCGCAATCCGCTGGCGCCTATTTCCAACGCGTTGGTCCTGCTGGAACAATCGGCGAAGGACTCGCGGCCTCTTCAGATGGCCCGCGATGTCATTGGCCGGCAGGTGCGGCAGATGACGCGCCTTGTCGATGACCTACTGGACGTCGGGCGGATTTCAAATGGAAAAATCCACCTGGAGTTCAAGCTGGTCGAACTCGGGGACGCCATTGCTGAAGCGGTCGAGGCCGCGCTGCCTGCCATCAAGGGCAAATCGCAGGCCTTGAGCGTCTCGGCGGAGGACAAGGTCTGGATCAGTGGCGATCGTGCCCGTATCGTTCAGGTGATCTGCAATGTGCTCAACAACGCAGCCAAGTTCACCCCGTCGGGCGGACAGATCCAGGTTCGCCTTCACTGCCGCCACCGGGTCGCCGAGTTGCGCATCAAGGACAACGGTCGGGGCATCGCTCCGAAAGAGTTGCCGCGCATATTCGATCTCTTCAGTCAGGGCGAGCAGGACGCGGCCCGCAGCTTGGGAGGACTGGGCCTGGGGCTTAACCTGGTGCAGCAATTGGTCGCGCTGCACGGCGGCGATGTTTCGGCCTTTAGCAAGGGGGTTGACGGTGAAGGCGCCGAGTTTGTCATTCGCCTGCCTTGCGTGGAAGCACCGGCCCAAGAAAGTGAACTCGCCCAAGCGGTCAAGAACCGCAAGACGGTGCTTGTGGTGGACGACAACCGTGACTCCGCAGATACCCTGGGGATGCTGGTCGAAGCCCTCGGATACGAAGCCAGTGTCGTGTACGACGGGCCTGCGGCTGTCGAACTTGCCAGACAGAAGCATTTCGCGACGTTGTTGCTGGACCTGGGCCTGCCAGGACTCAGCGGCGTTGAGGTTGCACAACGTATCACGGCGTTGGTACAACATCCTCCAGTGTTTATCGCGGTGACAGGCTATGTGCAGGCGAAGGACCGCGACGAGACCTTGAAAAACGGTTTTTATGCGCATCTGAGCAAGCCGGTGGACATGGCCCAGCTAGGCGATATATTGGAGCGGGCCACGGCCAGCCTGCCTCGATAGCGACTCCTTCGGTCGATGAGAAATTCAGTTCTCGCTGAGACAGCAAGGGCAAGCCGATTTTCATCGCCAACGACCCTCAGACGTAGTAATAGCCGCCTTTCATGACACGAGCCGCTCTCCGGCGGCCGACTTCTTCTAAAAACCGCCAGACGGCCAAGCCGATGGTTTTGAACAGGCCTTTGCGAGAGTGTTTCGATGCAGCCATGGCTCGGTCTGGGTGGGCGGGGCTCCTAGGGATGGTAATGGTGGTCATAACTGATTCCTTGAAATGACAGGTGTGCATGGCAGAAGCCATGATTAGGGTTTACCCTTGTATTTTAGCCGAATGGATGCTGCAGTGCAGCAAATGCTCCCAACGTCCTTGCCAGCTGTCGGGCTTTCAAAACCAGCGCGACATCACCCTGAACGGCAACTGTGCCCTGTCAGGCAGTGTGCTATTAAATCTATAGCATACTTCATAAGCACAGACTGCGCCAAAGCCACTTTTGATTGATAAAATCGCCCCCTCAAGCGGGCCCGATTTTTTTCTGCTCATCGGCAAAGGTTGGGATGGGCTTGAACCCATAGAAGAGCGTCTGGTCCGCCACGCATCGCGTGCCCTTGCGGTTTTCGCCATTGGCGTTTTCTTGCCTGAATTGAAACGCTCCGCAAGGCTGCGTTTTTCAGGGGCAAGGTCATGAATGCCGGAAAGCGCGCCTATTTCAAGCAAGCGCCACCGTGTTTTAAATCCACATTAAGTTGACTTCATTAAACTCAAGCTCTTTAATTCTCCGAGGCTCCCATGGAACTACTGTCCGACCCGAACATCTGGATCGCTTTCTTTATGCTCGCTGCGCTGGAGATTGTTCTGGGCATCGACAACATCATCTTCATCAGCATTCTGGTGGGACGCCTGCCTGCCGAGAAGCGGGACGTGGCCCGACGCCTCGGGCTGGGCTTTGCCATGGGTTCGCGCATCGCGCTGTTGTTCAGCCTGGCCTGGGTCATGACGTTGACCACGCCGCTTTTTACCGTGGTGGGCCAGGAAATCAGTGGCCGGGACCTGATCCTGCTGGGAGGGGGGCTTTTCCTGCTGTACAAGGCGTCGCATGAGATTTTTCAGGAAGTGGAAGCCCATCGGCCCGATGAGGTCAGTGCCGGGGTCGACAAGGTGCGTACAGGCGCCACCTTGTTCTGGGGAACGATCGTGCAAATTGGCATCGTTGACATTGTTTTTTCGCTCGATTCGGTCATCACCGCCGTCGGGATGGTGGACGATATCAGCGTGATGGTGGCTGCCGTGGTGGCTTCGGTGGCGGTCATGATGTTCGCGGCCAAGCCGATCGGCGAGTTCGTGGACCGGCATCCATCGATCAAGGTTTTGGCGTTGGCTTTTTTGACGATGGTGGGCACATTGCTGGTGGCCGAAGCGTTTGATGTGCATGTTCCAAAAGCTTATGTTTACGTTGCCATGCTGTTTTCCCTGGGCGTCGAGGCATTGAATATCCGGGCGCGCACCAAGCGCCTGCGCGCCTGATACTGCTTGATTCCTGTTTGGCACTGGCTGAAGGCGGTCTATCAGGCTGTCAATTCAGCCGGCAAATAACTTGCCTGCAGCGCCAAAGCCGACGGCGCCTTCTCATGCTTCGGATTCAACCGACCGTCCCAGCGTGAAGTAAAAGGTGGCGCCCTTGTTTTCCTGGCCTTCGGCCCAGACGCGTCCTGCATGCCGTTCAATGA
>JAQGLT010000110.1 GCA_028292745.1 Polaromonas sp.
ATATGGCTGACCGCGACCTTCTGGGCGTCCTTGATGTAATCGAGCCCGGAAAACCAGAGCCGTCCGGTGCCGCCCAGGACATGGCCCAGCACGCCGCTGCCCGGCGTGAACGCAATCGAGTAACCCACGGCAAACCACAGCAGGCTAACGATGGCGCAGGTGGCCACGACGCAGGCCATGACATTGAGCACGCTTTTGCGGCGCACCATGCCGCCATAAAACAGCGCGATGCCCGGCAGCGTCATGAGCAGCACCAGGGCGGTCGAGGTCATCATCCAGCCGGTATCGGCGCCATTGATGGTTTCGACGCCCACCAGGCCGGGCTCTGTCAGCGGCGTCGGAGCCGGCGTTGCGGCGCCAGGCGATGCCGCAATGGCCGGGGGCCGCGAGGCAATGGCGGCATCATCGAGCGGTGGCGAACCGAGAGCGGCTGAAGCCGCCGCAGCCGGGGCCTGCGCATGCACCTGCTGCGCAGCCAGACCCATTCCTATCCAGAGACACAAACCCAATGCAATCCATCTATTGCCACTCATACACTGCCTGCCTTTCAAATTACCATCCGGGAAAGTAATAAAAAGCATGATTCATGCCATTTTGTTTTACTCGGTAAAGCTTTACAGGCAAGCGGCAAATCTCCTCTGCAGACAGGTTCATGCTCCTGTCAATACGGCATCAAGCCAGCTAAATTCCTAGGGATTTCCCTGTGGGCAGGGATATCCCTTATGCACTGCCACAGTGCGCAAGCTATATTAAAGAACTTGCTAACGAGCCTTGCTGCTCGCATCGCGGGGAGTCGAGGAGACATTTCAAAATAGAACTAACGTGCATTTCAAAAAGAATGTTCGTCAAAAAGCGCTGGCAGTCCTGGCGCTTTTTTTTGCCCGTTCATTGCACTTTCTTCATCAAAAATGGCTGTAGCGCTTGTATCGCATGCGCCGCAAGCTATCAATAGCGTAGCAAAAAATATGAATGGCCGGTGCGACAATCCCGCCCATGGAATTGCTCCTCGTTTCTGTCGCCTCGCTGCTGGCCGGTTTTGTGGATGCCATCGTTGGCGGCGGCGGGCTGATTCTGGTGCCGGCCCTGTTCGCGGTTTTCCCCACCACCCATCCGGCAACGCTGTTTGGCATCAACAAAGGCGCTTCGGTCTGGGGCACCTCAGTGGCAACCTTGCAGTATGCCCGCCGGGTCCGGCTGCGCTGGTCGGCGCTGCTGCCCGCCGCTGCCGCAGGGTTTTGCGGGTCGCTGGCAGGCGCCTGGCTGGTCACGCGCATCAATCCCGGTTTCCTGCGCCAGGCCCAGCCCGTTGTGCTGCTGGCCGTGCTGGCCTACACGCTGGTCAAAAAAGATCTGGGCCGCCACCACAGGCCCCGCTTCACCGGCCCTGCCGAAACTGCGGCAGCCTGCTGCATCGGCCTGGTGCTGGGGTTTTACGACGGGTTTTTCGGCCCCGGCACCGGCAGCTTTCTGGTCTTTTTGTTCGTGCGCTGGCTGGGCTACGATTTCTTGAATGCCTCGGCTTCGGCCAAGCTGATCAATACCGCGACCAACCTGGCGGCGCTCGCGCTGTTTGCCTGGAAGGGACACGTCTGGTGGCACTTCGCGTTGACCATGGCGGTTGCCAACGTGGCGGGCAGCCTGCTGGGCACGCGCCTGGCGCTCAAGCATGGCGCGGGCTTTGTGCGGTTGGTATTTATCGGCGTGGTCAGCGCGCTGATCCTGAAAACCGGCTTCGACGCTTTTCTGAAATAGCCGGGTCGCCGCCGATTCGGCGGCCGCTGTTCAATGGCCTGTCATGCCTTCGGTGGCCAGCAGCGCATTCATATCAGCCGCCTTGCGCGGCTTGCCAACTGGCGCGGCGGCCGTTCCTTTTTGCACCGCAAGCATGTCTTCCTCGCTCGGATACTGGCCCAGCAGCAGGTAGTCAAACACGCGCCGGGCAATTGGCGCCGCCACGCCGCCGCCCCAGCCGGCATTTTCGACAAGCACGGCCAGCGCAATTTTAGGGTCATCGGCAGGCGCAAACGCCATGTACACCGCATGGTCGCGCTGGCTCTCTTCCATACGGGCCTTGTTGTATTTCTCCTTCTGGCCCAGCGACACCGCCTGCGCCGTGCCGGTCTTGCCGCCGCTCAGGTAGGCGGCGCCGGCAAACACCTTGGTCGAGGTGCCCTGCTGCGTCACGCCCACCAGCGCCCGGCGCACGATGGCCACGTTGGCGGGCTTGTAGCCCAGGTCCACCGGCGGGTGTGCTGGCAGCGGACGCATCTCGCCGGTCACGGTGTCGCGCGTTCCCATCACCAGCCGTGGCTTGTGCTTGATGCCGTTGTTGGCCAGCACGGCGGTCGCCTGCGCCAGTTGCAGCATGGTGAAGCTGTTGTAGCCCTGGCCGATGCCCAGCGAGATGGTTTCGCCGGGAAACCATTTCTGCTGCTCGGGCCGCTTGAAATAGCCGCGCTTCCAGGACTGGTTGGGCAGCACGCCGCGCACCTCGCCGTTGATGTCGATGCCGGTGAGCTGGCCAAAGCCGAGTGGCGCCATGAAGTCGTGCATGGCCTCGACGCCGATCTCGTTGGCCAGCGAATAAAAATATACATTGCTCGACTCGACAATGGCGCGGTGCATGTCCATGATGCCGCCGCGCTCGTTCTCCGGGCTGCCGAAGCGGTGGCCACCGAACATGTAGAAGCCCGGATCGTTGATGGTGGCCGTGGCCGAGCGCTTGCCAGTCTGCAGCGCGGCCATCGCCATGAAGGGCTTGTAGGTCGAGCCCGGCGGGTAGGTGCCGCGCAACGCCCGGTTCAGGAGCGGCTTGTCGGGCGACTCATTGAGCGCCTGCCAGCTCTCATGGTCGATGCCATCGACGAACAGGTTCGGATCAAACGTCGGCTTGCTGACGAAAGCCAGCACCTCGCCGGTTTTCGGGTCCAGCGCCACCAGCGCGCCGCGCCGCGTGCCGAACATCTCCTCGACCAGCTTTTGCAGGCCGATGTCCAGCGACAGCATCACGGTGTCGCCCGGCGTGGCCGGACTGCTGGCGAGTTTTCGCATGGCCCGCCCCCCGGCCGAAGTCTCCATCTGCTCGACGCCGGTCACGCCGTGCAGCTGCTTCTCGAAGCTCTGCTCGACGCCGAGCTTGCCGATGTAGTCGGTGCCGCGGTAGTTGCCCTCTTCCTCGCGCTCTTCGATGGCGTCTTTTTCGTTCTGGTTGATGCGGCCGATGTACCCCACCACATGGCTGCCCAGCTCACCGTAGGGATAGCTGCGAAACAGCCGCGCCTTGATGTCCACCCCCGGAAAACTGAAGCGCCGGGCCGTGAACCGGGCGACCTCCTCGTCGCTCAGACGAGTGCGCAGCGGAATCGACTCAAAGCTTTTCGACTCCTCGCGCAGGCGCTTGAAACGCCGCTTGTCCTTGGGCTGGATATCGACCAGCTTTTCCAGCGCCGCAATCGTGTCGTCCAGGTTTTCGACCTTGGACGGCATGATTTCCAGCGTGTAGGCCGAATAGTTGGACGCCAGCACGATGCCGTTGCGGTCCAGGATCAGGCCCCGGTTCGGAACAATCGGGACAATCGCCGTGCGGTTGCTTTCGGCCTGCTCGCTCAGGTCCGCATGGCGATAAACCTGCAGATACACCAGCCGCGCCGCCACCAGCGAAAAAGCCACGAACACCGCCAAGCCGGCCACCAGCACCCGGCTGCGAAAGCGGGACAGCTCGGCTTCAACATTTCTGAGTTCAGTCATGGCAGTAGGACTCGGCTGAGGGAAAAAAGTGCCGGGGACAAAGGCATTTGATCAGTTGGGGACAGAGCTTGCCGCTGGCCTTCGGCTGGCGGGCTGCGGTCTGTCCCGCAAAAACTAGAGGGGGCGATTCTCATCCCGATCCGGTGCGCGCAGCTGGGGCGCCAGCAGCAGCACGCTGGCCACCGGCCACAGCAGTGCCTCCAGCGCGGGCGCCGCCAGCACGATCCAGCCCGGAAAGATGCCGCCGCCCAGCAGGCGCAGGATCAACGCTGCGCCATGGGCCGCCATAAACAGGGGCAGCACCTGCAGTGCCTGCAGCGGCACCTTGAACCACAGCAGGCGGCGCTGGATCATGGCGGCCAGAAAACTCAGCACCGTGTAGGAAAATGCATGCTGGCCTAGCAGCGCGGTCTGATGCACGTCCATCGCCAGGCCAAACATGAAGGCAATGCCGATGCCCACCTTCAGGGGCTGGTGAACGCTCCAGAACACCAGCACCAGGGCCAGGAAATCGGGCATCCAGGGCACCCGCCCCAGCGGCAGCATGTTGAGCACCAAGGCGGCAACCAGGCTGCTCCAGATGAAGAAAAGATTGGCGGGCAGCAGCAGCTGCTGGCCGGAGCGCATGATCATCTGGCCGTTCCTTTTTTCGCCGGCGCGGCTGGCGCGGCAGGCGCCGGCCGCAGCGCCACATCGGCAGTGATAGGGCGGACCACCAGCACATGCCGCGCGCCCGTGGTCAGCGCTTGCGGCACGCAGTAGATTTTGGAAAAAGTCGATTCGGCCCGGTGCTCGATGCGGCTGACCCGGGCCACTGGCAGGCCGGGCGGATAGACGCCATCGACGCCGCTGGTGGTTAGCAAGTCACCCTCCTGCACGTCGGCGTTGCTGCCCATGAAGCGCAGTTCCATCCCGCTGCCACCCACGGCCGGGTCGCCGTAGGCCACGCTGCGCGCGCCGGTGCGCACATTGAGCACCGGGATGGACAGGTCGCGGTCCACCACCAGCGTGACTTCGCTCACCAGCGGATGGACCCGCGTCACCTGCCCGAGCACGCCCGACTCATCGAGCACCGGCGAGCCCGGCTCGACCTGATGGTTCTGTCCCCTGTCGATGATGACCTTGCGGGTGTAGGGATCGGCCGCGTCGTACAGCACCTCGGCCGCAATCACCGGGATGGCCAGCTTGTCTTTCAGGCCCAGCAGACTGCGCAGGCGGTTGTTTTCCTGCGTCAGCTGCTCGACCTGGCCAGCCCGCAGCGACTGCAGCGCCAGCTTCTTTTTGGCCTCCGCGCTCTCGGACTGGGCCTGGCTCAGATCGGCGAAGTAGGCGCTGGCGTTTTCCACGGCATGAACCGGCTGCAGCGCCACCCACTGCACAGGGTAGAGCAGGGTAGCAAGGGCGGCGCGGATCGGCTGGGTCACGTTGAAGCGCGCATCGGCCACCATCAGGAACAGCGACAGCGAGCCAAAGAACATCAGCTTGGAAAATACCGACGGCCCCTGATTAAAAAAGGGCGGCAGGGATCTGTCGAGCGTGCCTAGGGGCATGGTGCATTCTCAAGCCGGTCCGGCTTCATGCGGCAGGCGTCCTGCATGGAACTGGCTTGAAGGGACGTGAAGGCGGCGTTGACGGAAAAAACTTATTCCGTGGTGAAGATCGAGCCCATGCGGTCCATGCGCTCCAGGGCGATGCCGCAGCCGCGCACCACGCAGGTCAGCGGGTCTTCGGCCACCAGCACCGGCAGGCCGGTTTCCTCGGCCAGCAGGCGGTCCAGGTCGCGCAGCAGGGCGCCGCCGCCGGTCAGCATCATGCCGCGGTCGGAGATGTCGGCGCCCAGCTCGGGCGGCGTCTGCTCCAGCGCATTCTTGACGGCCGAGACGATCTGGTTCAGCGGGTCAGTCAGGGCTTCGAGGATTTCATTGCTCGAAATGGTGAAGCTGCGCGGCACGCCTTCGGACAGGTTGCGGCCCTTGACTTCCATTTCCTTGACTTCGGAGCCCGGAAAGGCCGAACCGATGGTCTTTTTGATGACTTCAGCCGTCGGCTCGCCGATCAGCATGCCGTAGTTGCGGCGGATGTAGTTGATGATGGCCTCGTCGAAGCGGTCGCCGCCGACGCGCACGCTGCCTTTATAGACCATGCCGCCCAGTGAGATCACGCCGACTTCGGTGGTGCCGCCGCCGATATCGACCACCATCGAGCCGCTGGCCTCGGACACCGGCAGGCCCGCGCCCAGCGCGGCGGCCATCGGTTCCTCGATCAGGTACACGGCGGCGGCGCCGGCAGCCTCGGCGGCGTCCTTGATGGCGCGACGCTCGACCTGGGTCGAGCCGCAGGGCACGCAGATGATGATGCGCGGGCTCGGCGTGAGAAGGCGGCGCGGATGCACCATCTTGATGAACTGCTTGATCATCTGCTCGGTGATGACGAAGTCGGCGATCACGCCGTCCTTCATCGGGCGGATGGCCTCGATGTTGCCAGGCACCTTGCCCAGCATGGCCTTGGCTTCGCGGCCGACGGCCTGGATCACTTTTTTGCCGTGCGGGCCGCCTTCGTGGCGAATCGCGACCACCGAGGGCTCATCCAGCACAATCCCCTTGTCACGCGCAAAGATCAGGGTGTTGGCGGTGCCAAGATCAATCGCCAGGTCGGTGGAAAAGTACCGACGGAATGCTTCAAACATATTCAGGAATCCAGTTGTAGTGCATGGGCAAACTTCGTTGCCGCATCGCCTTTTTTATTAATCAGTCATGCAGGAGTGAGAGCGGACAGGAACAGCCTGAAAACCTGTTTGAAGCATCTAAAAAGCGCCTAAAGGGGGTATCCGGCCTTGATTTCACGCCAAAGGCGGGATAATAACGCATCCCTGGGAAGGAAAGCCCGCCCGGATAACCGTTTTTGGGGCTGGCAAACCGTTTCCGCTGCGCTTTCACAGCCGCGTTCCGCGCGCCTTTTTCTTTTCTATCACCTCGTGGCCTCCTATGGAATTGACATTTAAAGACATTGAACGCGTCGCCCATCTGGCGCGGCTCGAACTCAGGCTGGACGAATCCGAACGCACGCTGAGCCAGCTCAACGGTTTTTTTGCATTGGTCGGTCAAATGCAGGCGGTCGATACCGACGGCGTGCAGCCCCTGGCGCATCCCGCCGATATTCTGGGCGAGGTCGCCCTGCGGCTGCGCGAGGACATTGCCAGCGAACCCAACCAGCGCGAGGCCAGCCAGGTCAGCGCACCGGCCGTCGAGCGCGGCCTGTTTCTTGTGCCGAAAGTCATTGAATGAGCGCCTCTTCCCTGAATCTCGACCTGCACGACCTGGGCGTGGCAGCGCTTGCCGCCCGGCTCGCCGCCGGGCAGGTGTCCAGCGTCGAAGTCACCCGGCATTTCCTGAACCGCATCCAGCAGCAAGGCAGCCTGGGCGCTTTCCTGGCGACCGACCCGGACGCGTCGCTGGCCCAGGCCCGGGCCGCCGATGCACGCCTGGCCGCTGGCGAGCGCACGCCCCTGCTCGGCGTGCCGCTGGCGCACAAGGATGTGTTTGTCACCCGGGACTTCCCGACCACCGCCGGCTCCCGAATGCTGGAAAACTACCGCAGCCCCTTTGATGCCACCGTGGTCGGCAAGCTGGCCGAGGCCGGCATGGTCACGCTGGGCAAGCTCAACTGCGACGAATTCGCCATGGGCTCGGCCAACGAAAACAGCGCCTACCAGACGGTGCAAAACCCCTGGGACACCAGCCGCGTGCCCGGCGGCTCTTCAGGCGGCTCGGCGGCGGCGGTCGCGGCCCGGCTGGTTCCTGCCGCCACCGGCACCGACACCGGCGGCTCGATCCGCCAGCCCGCCTCGCTGACCGGCATCACCGGCATCAAGCCGACCTATGGCCGCTGCTCGCGCTACGGCATGGTGGCCTTTGCCTCCAGCCTGGACCAGGCCGGCCCGATGGCCAGAAGCGCGCTCGACTGCGCCCTGCTGCTGTCCGCCATGGCCGGCCCCGACCCCGACCGCGACTCGACCTCGCTGGACCTGCCCGCCGTTGACTACGCTACTGATTTAATAGCTACTCCCGCAGGTGGGACAAGCGCAAAGCCGCTAAAAGGCTTGAGAATCGGCCTGCCGACGCAGTTTTTCGGCGCCGGCTGCGCGCCCGACGTGCTGGCCGCCGTGCGCGGCGCGCTGGCCGAGTTTGAAAAGCTCGGCGCCACGCTGGTCGATGTCAGCCTGCCGCTGACCGAGCTGTCGATCCCGGTCTACTACGTGATCGCCCCGGCCGAGGCCAGCAGCAACCTGAGCCGCTTCGACGGCGTGCGCTACGGCCACCGCGCCGCCCAGTACACCGACCTGAACGACATGTACAAGAAGTCGCGCAGCGAAGGCTTTGGCGACGAGGCCACGCGCCGCATCATGATCGGCACCTACGTGCTGAGCCACGGCTACTACGACGCCTACTATTTGAAGGCGCAAAAAATCCGCCGCCTGATCGCGCAGGATTTCCAGACCGCGTTCACCCAATGCGACGTGATCGCCGGGCCGGTCTCGCCCACGGTGGCCTGGAAGCTCGGCGAGAAGTCGGACGACCCGGTGGCCAACTACCTGGCCGACATCTACACCCTGTCGTCCAGCCTGGCCGGCCTGCCCGGCATGAGCATTCCGGCCGGCTTCGGCGCGCACGGCATGCCCGTCGGCCTGCAGCTGATCGGCAACTACTGGCAGGAAGGCGAACTGCTGGGCGCCGCGCACGCGCTGCAGCAGGCGACCGACTGGCACCGGGCGGCACCGCCCGCAGCCGCTTCAACCCGCGCCACAGGCGATTCCCGAGCATGAGCGCATCCACCTTCATCCGCGGCTACGAGGTCGTCATCGGCCTGGAGACTCATGCGCAGCTGCGCACCGCCTCCAAGATCTTCAGCGGCTCCTCGACCGCGTTTGGGGCCGCGCCCAACACCCAGGCGTCGCCGGTCGACCTCGCCTTGCCCGGCACCCTGCCGGTGATGAACCGC
>JAQGLT010000112.1 GCA_028292745.1 Polaromonas sp.
TCGAGGTCAAGTTTAGTGAAATGAAATTCTTGATAGTCAGACAGAGCTTCATTTATTTTTGGAGGAAGCGCCCATAACACATGGAGGCTTCCCTTTCGGATCTCAAATCTTGCTTCACTAAGCATACTAAGATTCTCCCAGACGATCCCGCTCTTTGCGTCTGGGGCTTCCCAATCGATCACAGCGCGTCTTAGGGCTAAAACATGTTTGCGCAACGCTGACTTCAAATTGGATTTGCCTACTTCTACTGGATCCAGCAACTCATCTGCAAGCGCAGAATAAAGGTGGGTGTTTGAAGGATCCTGACTATGCAAACTCCTGTACTCACGCAACTGACGAGCTGAGGAAAGCAATATCGAGTTGAGCAACTTTCGCTCGATCGCCGTAAGCTTGCCAGCCTTTGGAATCATCACCAAGGAAACATTCGGTTTGTTGAGCGTGCTTACAGATTTCATCTGTCCAATTTTATCCAATTTTTGGACAGACATGTCATGAAATTCAAGTGTCCGGCTTTTTATACGCAATCAGAAAAAATCTGGTTTTCGTATTAAAAGCCGGACAGACAAACCAATCTGAAGTGTAAAAGTGACTCAATAACCCTCTTTTTTCGTTCTTGCCTAATTTCAACCCCTGTTGAGAGGGTTGTAGTGGGACGTTCCTTATTAAAAGATGGACAGATCGTATTCAAAGCTGGACATCAGTGAATTAGAACGCGGACATATCGTATTTAAAGTTGGACACTAAATTTAAAAAACCTATTTAAAATCAATGACTTACATTTGATTTATGAAGCTTAATAGTATTGAATGACTTATCTGAAAAAATTAAAAGACAGTGAATCTTAGACTTGAGCTTTTATTTCCACTGCTTCGAACCCCTCTTGACACTCGAAAATAATCGATAGAGACCATCATGAGACTTTTATGTTTTAACAATCAAACGTAGAAGATTGCGGTTTTTGTTTTGAAAGTCTTAGAATCCATACATGGTCAACATATCAAACATCTCACCTCGTCCGTCCGTTTCTATTGCTGAGTTAGCAGCTATGCGTACTCGCGCGCATGAGGTGGTTTCTCAGAATCGAGCCGCCGCCGCAGCTCCCTCCGCCCAAAAGGTTCCGCCAGAGTTCAACTCTGCTCAAGTTGCGGAATTATGTGGAATTGATCGGAACAAGTTGGAACATCGACGCAGAAAGGGAGGCCTGCCTGATGGTCGAGAGGAAGCCCGACGTCGCATGTTTACACTTAAGGAAGCCCAAGAATGGGTTTTAGAGTATCGCCATTCAAAATCGAAGCGTGGATGTGTTGCAGCTGGCCAAATGCCCAAAGCTGTTGTAATCGCCGCTGGCAACTTTAAAGGTGGCGTTGGTAAATCAACAACTGCTGCTACCCTGGCGCAGGGTTTGAGTCTTCGTGGACATAAGGTTTTGGTAATTGACACGGATCCACAAGGTAGCCTGACGAGCCTGATGGGTGTGGCTCCAGAAACGCTAGAAGATGAAGACACGATTCTAAATGTAGCTTCTGGTGACGCTCAAACATTAGCCGATGCGATTCGCCCGACATACTGGTCTAACATTCACCTAATCGGTGCTGCGCCCCGAATCTCTGGGGCACAGTTTCACTTGCCTGCACGAGCTCAAAAGGACGGGGTCAAGTTCTGGAGTGTTTTGAGCAATGGGCTTGATGAGGACATTCTCGACCTCTACGATGTTGTAATCATTGATACTCCACCTGCCCTCGACTACCTGACCATCAACGCTTTTTATGCAGCAGATATCCTTATGGTTCCCCTGCCTCCATCTGCGATGGACTTTGTATCATCAACGCAGTTCTGGGATCTTTTCGTTGATTTGAATGAGGAGTTTGCTGAGTATGGAATGCAGAAGGAATACAGTTTCGTCAATGTGCTTCTTTCTCGTGTCGATGCCAACGATACAGCTGCAGCTCTTGTGCGTGAATGGATTACTGAGGCCTATGGAAAGCATCTTTTACCAATAGAGATTCCTTCTACTGCAGCCGCAAAAACAGCCGCCGCAGAGTTTGGAACTGTTTATGACGCAACAGTGGCTCAACAATCCGCTCGAACCTATCGCCGTGCATATGAAGCCTATGAGCGTCTTATCGAGATCACAGAAGATCAACTGGTGCGTGTTTGGCAATCGCAGAGCAAGGAATAATCATGAGCAAACTGTCTGAAAAATTTGCTGCAGGTAAAAAGGCTCTGGCCGAGCGCCAGTCTGTGGAGGCGAAAGACACAACTTCACCTATCTCCCCTTTCGCTCGTGCAGCTGGACCACTCCATGGCAGTGTGAGCACAATGAAAATCGATTTGCTGAAGGCTGAGATCGATGCCCTCAAGGCTGCAAAGCCAGTGATAAAAATCCATCCTAGCGAGATTGTGGCCAGCGCTTGGGCCAATCGCCACCAAGATTCTTATAAGGTTCCTGAATTTGCAGCTTTTAAGGCAGAGATTGAATCCGCTGCAGGCAATATTCAGCCGATCAAAGTTAGACCGTTGAAATCCGTTGATGCCTCTGGTGCCGCCAAGTACGAGATTGTTTTCGGGCATCGTCGCCACCAGGCTTGCCTTGAACTCGGAATCCACGTGAATGCGATTGTTGATGACATCGACGAGAAAACGCTGTTTGTTGAAATGGACCGTGAGAATCGTGAACGCGCAGACCTACGTCCTTTTGAGCAAGGATTGATGTATGCACGGGCTTTAGACTCAGGACTTTTTAGTTCTTTGCGGAAGTTATCTGAAGAGATAGGGGCTGATCCTACAAATATCTCGAAAGCCGTTTCATTGGCTCGCCTGCCAGAGCCAATTCTTGATTCTTTTGAATCCCGACTTGATATTCAGTATCGTTGGGCATCCGACCTTAAAGCTGCGCTTGAGAAGGAGCCTGACTTGATTCTGGCTCGAGCTGCTGATATCAAGAAACAAAGATCCTCGGGAAATCAGTTATCTTCACAGAGCGCATTTAACTTGCTCATAGGCAAATCTTCCTCTTCAGGCAAGTCTGTAATTCGTAAAGTTACAGTTGGTAAACGAGTGCTGACGATTACAGAGTTGGATAAGATGATCACTTATAAGCTCGACATTTTGGGGCGGGAGAAGTTGTCTAAGATCGAAAAATTCATCGCCAGTGTCATGGCTGAATGAAATCGGTATCGGTGTAGTACCGTACTACACTTAAGTTAAAGGAAGAGGCATCGTCTGGTGATGTCTCTTTTTTTATGTCCGTTTTTGATAATTTATAGGGTGTAGTACCGTACTACCGTTTAAAAATTCCATTGCCTCATGTTCGATGCCTATCAATCTCTCATATATGTCGCTTCTGTAGACTTGTGCAGCACGCAGCTGTAGTTTCTACGATCTCCGTTAACTTAAAACGAATTACCCAAATGCCTTCCCCAGCTCATCCACCCGCCGCCGGATCGGCGCCCGGCCATAGATCGCCGTGGTGGTCTGGATCGACGCATGCCCCATCTGCGCCTGGATCACGTCCAGCGGCACTTGCCTGGCAATGGCCCGGGTGCCAAAGGTGTGGCGCAGCCAGTGCGTCGTCGCGCCCGCCAGGCGCGCCTGCTCATGGGCCGGCAGGTTCGATGCCCGCACCGCCTTGACGAGCCAGCCCTTGACATGCTCGTAAAGCGCCTGGTAGCCAATCGGCGCCATCGGGTCCAGGCTGGAGGCCAGAAGAGGGGCCGCGGGCGGCGCCGTCTGGAGCGAGCCCAGGCCGCGCACCGCCAGGTATTCCTGCAGCGCAGCGAGAGCCTGGCCGGGCACGGCGGCCAGCCGGTTCTTCGCGCCCTTGCCGTGCACCTGCAGCATCCAGCCCGGGCGCCCGTCGCGCTCCATCTGCAGGTCGTCCAGTGTGGCCGTCAAGAGCTCGGCCGAGCGCAGCCCGACCGCCTCGAGAAACAGCAAGATAAAGCGGATCCGGGCGCGCGACGGGGAGGGCGCTTGCGCGTCAATAAAGCGCAGCACCTCGCCCATGGCCGCTTCACTGAGCGCTTTGCTGTCGAGCATTTTCTTGTGGGGATCGTCGCCCGTTTTCTGGTTCACCAGCGGCCACGGGTTGGCGCTCACATACTGCGCTGACTGCAGCCAGGCAAAGAGCGAAGCGACGATGACCACCGCCTGGCGGGAGCTCACGGGTGACAAGGGGGCCGCGAAACGGCGCCCAGCCGGGCGTGCCGGGCGCGGCGCGTGCGCGGGAAATCCACTGGGGCGGAATGTTCTGCAAAAACGCCATGAACGCACTGCAGTCGTCCACCTGCATCTGCGCGAGCGTGCGGCCCCCGCGCTCGTACTGCAGCCACAGCAAGAGCCGCGTGGCTTCGCGCTGGTAGACCTTGACCGTGGCTTCGCTGCCGGCACGCGCCTGGATCCAGCTTTGCACGGCTTCCAAGTCGCTGTTGGCCGCGAGCAGCGAGGGCGGCCGCGGCGTTGACGACGCCGAACGGGGCAGGGGAACGGAACGCAAATCCGACACGGCATCAAACACCAAGCCGTCGAGCCCAGAGGACGCGTCGCCGGCGCTGGGGGCGCGAAAGAGGCTGGGCGTGAGGCTCAGGGCAAAGAGCAGCTTGGGCAGCGGCGCCTGGCGCGGCAGCAGCAGGCCTAAGTGCCGCTCGATGCGCCGGGCCTTGGCCACGCCGACCGCGGGCAACTGGCGCCACCACACGCCGCCGGCGGCGATGTGGGCATTGAGGCTCCCGAGCGTGAGGATGCCGGCGGTGATGAGCCGGGTAGCTATGGCTTCCTCGAACCAGCCCGCCACCAGGTCCGTGGGCTGCGGCGTCTCGGCGGCTAGGGCCTCCAGGCGGCGCAGGAGTTCGAGCTGGCGCTGCCTCAGGCGCTGGCCGCGCGCGGCCTTGCGGTCCAGGGGCCAGGCTTCCTCGTACAGCGCCAGCGCTTCGGCTTCGCTAAACCCCTCCAGGCCGTGCTCGGCGACAAAGTCAGCCAGGGAAGGGCGCGCCGTCGCTGCCCCCAGGCCCAGGCGCAGCCCGACCAGGCGCCAGGCCGCCTCGCCCCGGCGGCGCGCAACGCTGCGCACCGCGTCAACGGCTTCCTGATGCGCGGTGACGGCTTCATGGCCGTGCTCGATGCCGAGGTAGCGCCGGGCGCAGTCGCCCACGTCAAGCCCTTCGGCACAGGCGCGCAGGTGGGCAAAGTGGTGCGGCCCCAGACGGCGCACAAACCGGCCGGTAGCGTGGGAAGTTGATGAAGGCAGGTAGGGCATGGGGGTGATCGGTCAGGCGCCTTCGGGCGAAATGAAGCGAAATCAGGCGCAAGGAGGCGGCTCAGCCGCGCAGCCAGGGCGGCGGGTCGGCTTGCCAGGGCGCGCCAGGCGGGCTCGGCGAAGGCGAGCCAGGGGGCAGGGCAGTGCGAGTGCCCAAAAACGCCTGGCGGGGCTGCAATTTTTCAAAGGGCAGCGCAAAAGGGCTGGCGCAGGCTGCCCGCCAATCGCGTCTCTATCCGCACCCACGGGCAGCGGGGTCGCGAGCGCCGGCGGGTTGACACAGGCGCCTAAGGGGTTGACGTGGTTGAGATTTTTCAAGGGGTACTGGCCGCCGGAGGTTTTGACCAGGCAATTTTACCCTGAGATAATGCGCCTTATCTTAGGGCAGGATGCCGAAGAAATTTCGAAACTGGGCTTTTTGTGCCTGTACGCTTGGCGTAGTTAATGGACTGCCAGCACAGCAGCATCGGGCCTTGGCTAAGCGTTACTGGGCAGCACCTACCAGATCGATGGCGGCAAGCGCCTGCGCCACGCTAACTTTTTCCGTCGGCCGTACCAGCCGGGCCACTTCCTGACCAGAGGCCAGGACTATTAGCGTCGGCCACCGCTTGAGCTGGAACGCCCGGTCCGGGCGATCGTCCACCTTGAGGTGCTTAACCGCAGGGTGGGCGGCGAGGGGCGCGCTGGCGCGGCAAAAGCGGTTCTGTCGCGTTGACGGTCGAGCCACTCGCTGCTCTGTGCTGAGTGTTTGACTGAAAAGGCTTGAACGAGATGCTGACGACCAAAGGAATGCGCTTCCCGATCGACGTCATTCTGGTGTGTATTCGTTGGTACGCGGCTTACCCGTTGAGCTACCGCCATCTCGAGGAAATGATGGAGGAGCGCGGCGTGTTTGTCGACCACTCTCCCATCAACCGCTGGGCGATCCAGTTTCTGCCCTTGCTGGAAAAAGTCTTTCGCCAGCACAAGCGCGCGGTGGGCGACAGCTGGCGCATGGATGAAACCTATTATCTTGGTCAAAGGTGCCTGGAAATACCTGTACCGTGTGGTAGACAAGGAAGGAAAAATGGTCGACTTTCTGCTGACGGCCAGGCGTGACAAGGCCGCAGCCTTGCGGTTGTTTGAAAAAGCCGTGAAGGCCAACGGCGTTCCCGAAAAGGTCACGATGGACAAGAGCGGCGCGAACAAGGCGGCCATCGATGAGATCAATACCAGCCGTGAGTCGCCGATCCCCGTGCGGCAAGTGAAGTACCTCAACAACCTCGTGGAGCAGGACCACCGGGCCATCAAACGTGTTACCAGGCCGATGCTGAACTTCAAGTCATTTCGGGCCGCCAGAAACGTCCTGGCTGGCATCGAGATCATGCACATGATCCGCAAAGGTCAGCTTCTGCTGGAAGGCGGTATCGAGCTGTCTTTTGCCGAGCAGTTTTATGCATTGGCAGGAAAAATCCGTCCCACTTGAAAAACTGGCACTCGCCCCTGCCCGAAACACGTTAATCAGCCGGTAACGCGATAGAACCGCATCGCGCTCATGCACATGATCCACAAAGGTCAACTCCTGCTGCAGGGCTGAATACCATGAATGCGATCTTGTCGGGTTAGCCAAAACGCCTTTGGCACTGTGTACCAGACGGGTGGTTCAATTATTCCGGCTTGATATTCGCCACTTTCACTAATGGCCCGAACTTGGCCATCTCCTGACGGATGTACTCAGTGAACTGAGCAGGGGTGTTACCTACTATTTCCAGGCCCATGGACACCATCTTGGCATCGAAGTCTGGGCTGCGTACGATCGTCGCTATTTCTGATTGCAGCTTCTGCACAATTGCCGGTGGGGTACCGGCAGGCGCCAGCAGGCCGGCCAAGCCTACCGCTTCGAAACCGGGGTAGCCGGATTCGGCAATCGTCGGCACGTCGGGCAACAACTTTGATCTTGTCAGGCTGGCGACCGCTATCGGGCGAAGCTTGCCAGCCTTGATGTGAGGCAGCGAAGTAACGACACCGTCAAACATGACGGAAACCTGACCACCCAGCAAGTCCGTCAAAGCGGGCTGCGTACCTTTGTACGGCACCTTGATTACATTTATGTCACTGGCAATCTGCAGCAGTTCCAGCGACAGGTGACCAGTGCTTCCATTGCCGGCAAAGGCCCAGGGCAGTCTGCCAGGCTCCTTTTTGGCCAGCGCAACCAGTTCCTGCAAGTTCTTGACAGGCAGCTCGGGGTTTACGACCAGCACAATATGCGCCTTTGATATCAAGGTGACGGGTGCAAAGTTTTTAACCGGATCAAAGGGCAGGGACGGGTACATGAACTGGTTGACGATGTGCTGCACCGTTGCCACCACCAGCGTGTAGCCGTCAGGTGGTGACTTCGCAACCATGTCGGTGCCGATGTTGGTGCCGGCACCGGGGCGATTTTCAATAATGACGGGCTGGCCCCATTTCTCCTGCAGCTTTTGCCCGACCATGCGTGCTACCTGGTCGGTTGGTCCTCCCGGCGGCTGCGGCACGATAATGCGTATCGGTTTGCTGGGGTAGTCCTGTGCCCTGGCAGCTGGCGCGGCCACGACTGCCATGGCGCACAGGGTTGCAAAGGCTAGAAAAGTACGCTTGCTGCTACTCATATTTAAGTCTCCTGTAGTTGTTGTGCCTAAGAGGTGTGCCTTGTCTCATTGCCGCTATGGCTTTAATTGCTGGCCCAGGCCGGCTGCAGCAGCCCTCTCAAGCAGCATGCTGCACAAGCCCATGTATTCAAAGGCAGTGCCACCAGAGCAGAACATGGTCTTCTGGCTGTGGCTGGTGCGGCCAGCGCAGTTGCCTGTGAGGACGCTGCCCAGTTCGCCGGCAACATGATTTGATGTCATGGCGCCTTCGCTGATGGGGATCAATAACTCGCCCTTTTCGTTGAAGGCCTGCTCAGTCGCATCCACAATCACGTGGGACTCGAGCACCCCCCGGGTGTCAATCTCGCGCGCGCCCGGCGCGTGCTGGCCCATGACGTTGCAGTGCACACCCGCAGGCAACCATTCCCCCAGTACCACGGGCGTTGGCGAGATTGTGATGGTGGTGATCATGTCCGCGTCTTCCACCGCAGCCTGCGCTGAAGCGGCAGGTGACACAGGCAAGCCGAGCTTTTCACTGGCTCTGATGCAAAACTGTCGCAGCGTGTCGGCATTCCGGCTGAAGCAGAAGATTTTTTCTACCTCCATCACAGCTGCCAAAAACTCGATCTGCGCCATCGCATAGCTGCCGGTACCGATAAGCGCCACCCTGTGTGCATCGGATCGCGCCAGACAGCGGGCTGCGACTGCTGCAGTCGCGGCCGTCTTCCAGATGCTCAGACTTTTACTGTTAAGGACGCCAATCATCTGCCCAGTAACCCCGCTGAACACCGTGAGCCACATGTCAACGCTGCCAGGTGTGAATTGCACTGCATAAATTGAGGCACCCATGATGCGGGACCCGCGCATGTAAGCCGCGCTCATTTTCAATGCAGGCGAACGCGGCGCGGTTTGCGCCGCATCGGCCCAAACGATTTGCCGCGGCATCACGCCAACTTGGCGCAGACCCTGCTCGTGAAAAGAGCCCGCCACCGCCTCAACGCAGTCCGCGGGCGTTACCAGCCCTTCGGCAAACAAGGTGTCGAGGTCACTCTGCCCTAGGTATAGCGCCATGTGGTGCCTTCGTTACTGTGAGCTTTGCTTGAAGCTGCAGCCGCGCTTAGTCTGGCCAGTTTTCAAGCAGATCCACCGGCTCGCCGTAGCGCGCAGCCATGTCGACCACGGCCTTGTCTTTCAGGGCATCGAGAAAACCGGCAGTTATCAGCCGGTTCTCACCCGCATCGACCGTAGTGTCGAACGTGCAAAGGTCAACGTGCACGGGCGGCTCCTCCCACAGTGGCATTTTTTTCTTGATGTAGTCAGCCGGCTTGAGCAGGTCGATGCCGAAGTGCAAGGAGCCAGGCGAGTTTGAGCCGGCGGGATAAATCAGGTGGCGTGGCCACTTAGGGTTGAAGCCGCAGCCCAGCTCTATCAATACACCACCTATCAGCATCTCGCGCAAGATGGCCGCGTCTGGCGATTGGCCAGATACCTCGACGATGGCATTGTTTTCAAAGCGCACACCGATGCGTTCTGAAAACGGTTCAAAGCCGACCGCCCACTGCGGGTAAATGGTACCGCTGGTTTTAACGATGGTGTTGAGGTCGTCGAGCATGGGGCCGGGCTCATAAAGGTTGGGGCCATGCGTTGGCAGGTAATGCACATAGGCGCCGGGGCTTGTAGCCAGCACCTCGCCCTTCCAGCGGTTGGTCGACAGATTTTTGTCGACCATGCGAGCCGTCAGCGGAATGGTGAGGTCGCTGCCGCGTGTGTCAGTGAACTTGAGAACAATGTCTTTTCCGCGGGGAAACCGTGCCGCAGTTGCGCGCACCAGCTCGCCAACCAACTCGGTCGGAAAGCGCGCCTGCTCGCTGTGCAGCAGGTCAAGGTTACGAAAAAATGTGATCTTGACCCAGCGCTGGCCCTTGTCGCGGCGCAGTGCAATGCAGTATGGGTGCCAGGCTGAGCAGAACCAAGTCGAGACCACGAATGTTGCTTTCTCGAGGATGGGCTTCACGTCTTCAGGGATTTCCATCATATTTGTGGTGTGTGTCATCACCATGATGGGCTTTATGCCGTGCGCGGCGGCCAAACCAGTAATGGCCGATATGACGCGCTGATCGAGCAGCTTGTCGGCCAGGAAGACGACGGTGTCGCCGGTCTTGAAGTCAAAGGTGTGAACGAAGTTGCTAACAGCCTGGTAGAACTGCTCAATCTCGGTCGAAGGCAGGGCAGCGGCGGACGGCATGCCGCGGCCAATCACCTTTTCCAGCGAAACGCTGTTTCCACCGCTGTCGAGCTGCATAGCGTGGAGGTCAGAAATTCCCATAGTCTCGTCCCTTTCATGTGACTGTGAAGTAGACGCATCGTAGGGGGGGTAGTACTATGTGTCAAATTGATATTCGCCATAGATAGAATGCTTTTAATTCATGAATGCAGAAAACTTTGACCTCAACCTGATTCGTGTCTTTCTGGCCGTAGCCAAGCACCGCAGTGTGACCGAGGCCGGCCTGAATCTGGGGCTGACGCAGTCGACGGTCAGCCACTCGCTCGCGCGGCTGCGCGCGTTGTGCAACGACCAGCTGTTTGTGCGGACCAGCGACGGCATGGCGCCAACGACGGCAGCAAGCGCAATGATCGAACCGCTCGAAAAAGCGTTGGCAGTGGTGCGCGCTAGCATGAAGGGCACATCAACTTTCAACCCGCTAACGGATGACCGGTGCTTTAACATCGTGCTGTCGGAGATAGGCCAGCTGATCTACCTGCCGCAGCTTATCGACCACCTGACCCGCGAAGCGCCTCACGTCACCGTAAAGGTTCTTCACCTACCGATTGATCAATACCGCAACGCGCTGATGAGCGGTGATGCAGACCTGTCCATCGGGCACCTGCCAACGCTGCAAAATGGTTTTCATCAGCTCAAGCTGTTCGATGACCCGTACGTCTGCATGTTGCGCGCGGACCACCCGCACATACACGCGTCGATGTCGATGCGCCAATACCTAGCGGCATCACACATCGTCGTCGAACCGCCGGGGCGCGGACCGGGGCTGGTAGAGCAGGCGCTGTCACGCGACAGGAATAAGCGCCGTATCGTCATGCGGCTGCCGCACTTTTTTGCCGGCCCGCTTATATTGCGCCGAACCAACTACTTGATGACGGCTCCCTCGCGCGTGAAGGTTGCCCTGAGCGATTTGAACAACATACGTTTTGTGCCCCTGCCTTTCAAGGTGGAACTGATGCATGTCAAGGTGCTGTGGCACGAGCGCATGCACCACGACGCCGGTCATCGCTGGTTGCGCAACACGATCGCGGAGCAGTTTCACGAAGAACTCAGCCATTTGGTCGCGGCGTAATTATTTTTTTTGAGGACGGGTGTCGGTTCACCTTTAATGTGTCACTTTTGAACTTTCAATTGGCACCAGATAGACCACGCAGATAGGGCATTTCCACTGAAGGCGCCTGGTAAAAAGGCTTTATCTCGGCAAATCTGCCCAGCCAAGCATTTTCAAAATGTAGTCCTTTCAATTGGCACCACCTTGGCTTTTACCACCTTCAATGGGTCACTATGTGCGCATTGACCTGCAAGGAAAGGGCAATGGGACGTTTTGAGGTGGTATCCAATGCCCTTGCAGTTGCCGGCGACCGTCTTGTGGCCATCATCAGCGTCGAGCCTGCCGGATCGGTCATGGTCCGTGATTCTGGCCAATGGACGAATTCATGCCGCTTGTGCTGCAGATCTGAGTGCGCCACCTGCGGCAGTTCGCCTGAAGGCCCCCAGCGAGTCCATCATTTGCGCTGCCACGGATTCCCAGTGGGCGCTGGCCCAACGCCGCAAGGAAGCCATCTGTGGAATCGATGAGGCACAAAATGCGGCTCGGCAAGTCGCGCAAATTGCATCTGAGTTCGAAGTATCCCGGCGCACCGTCTTTCGCTGGCTTGCGCTGTCCCGCCAGGCGCCTCAAACTTCCACGCTCTTGCCTCGTGCCCGCGGAACGCCCGTTGGCGCCCACCGCATCGATGATCGGCTGGATAAATTGATTGCCGAGGTCATCCAGGAGGTGTATTTGACCAAAATGCGCGCCAAAAAAGAGGAGGTCGTGTGGATGGTTGGATTGTGCTGCGCGTCCCTTGGCTTGAGGTCTCCCTCGCGCAAGCCCATACTTGCCCGGCTCAAAGAATTCGACCTTGGACAGGTTGCAAAGGCGAGGCTGCAGGGGGCCCAAGCCGCAACGCAAAATGATTTTGTACCCGGAAACTACCAGACAGCAACATTGGCAAAACCTGAGATTGTCGAAAAATTTGTTCGCGATCACCCCAATATATGCAACGAGTTCAATGAAGTGGAAATCCGCAAAACGGTTCACCTTCAAATGCTTGCCAACCCTTGTGACCATAAGCTGCACGCCCAGATGATCGAAGGCCTGGGTGTTCAGCCGCCGGTCAATCGCCGCAGCACCGATATGGAGTTGCTCGGACTGCGCCTGCTGCACCGCCAGCGGCCAAAGTTGATGATCATCGACGAGGTCCATCACTTATTGGCCGGTTCGGTCCGTCAGCAGCGTCAATTGCTTAACCAGCTCAAATTCTCTAGCCGTGAATTGCGCATGCCGATCGTGGCACTGGGCACCAGTGAGGCGCTGTATGCCATGCAGACCGATCCTTAAATTGCCTCCCGCCTCGAACCCTTTTCCTGGCCGAAGTGGCGCGAAAGCCCGGAGTTCCGGGAATTCGTGGTGAGCTTTGGCCGGCTGCCGCTGGAAAAACCGTCGCCACTGGCAGACAAGGCCGTCATCCAAGAACTCATGGGTAAGAGCGGCGGGTTGACTGGCAAGGCCCGCGACCTTGCTGACGCAGGCTGCCGAGCTGGCGATCCGCCAGAAAACAGAATTCATCAGCGCTGAACTGATTGACCAGGCAGCGGCCAACGGCATCTACAAACTGGCCCCAATGGACTCAGAAAGGCAAGGCTTTTAAGGGTTGGCGAGGACGCGCGTCGTGTCCTCGAAATGGGACGCCAAGAACTGATTTGGTGACACATTGAGGGGGTGGTGCCAAATGAAAGTTCAAAAGTGACAGATTGAAGGTGAACTGACACATGCCGCGCTTTGCCGGGCCTCTATCGACCTCGATGGGTGCACTGGCAAGCGTGCAGGCGCACGAGTTCCTCGAGTTGGTGTGTCGCCTCGACCTGGACGGATTTGACCGCTGGCTCGCTCAGGCGCAGTTTAGTCGGCGCCAACCGGCTGGTGCTTTTGGCTGCTGGATATGCCTTTGGAGGCACGATCCGTCACTTCACGCTCGCCTCTACATCGTTGCTCTTCTTACATGGGTGGTGCTGCCCTCCCTGGCTTTTTCGCTCTGGAGCCTCCTGCTCAAGCACAACCGCGTCAGCACCGTCACGGCCTTCAACTTCATAGTGCCCATCTTCTGCGTGGTCTTGTCGGCGCTCTTCCTCGGCGAGTCCATTTTCAGCCTTACGAACGCTATCGCACTCGTTCTTGTCAGCTTGGGTATCTGACTGGTGACGCGGCCGACCCATTGAGGGTTGCCACCTCATTTCACTGGCGAAACTCGCGGCCGAATTCGGGCAGGAAGGGCGATCAGGGTTAACGTGTATATCGCCCTTGAGAAGTTAGTCTACAATGTGGTCGTTAGTCCATAAGATGGACAAATATTAACGAAGGAGCCTTATGCCTGTGGATCGTGTCGATCAAGAACCAATGACGCCCTACCAATATCCCAACCCTAGGGAGGCGCTGGCTGAAATCGTGGTGCCGAGCGCCATCCCCGAGGACGAACGGTTGTGGGTGCCACAAGCGGACAACGTCTGGTTTCGTCCGCTCTGTCTAAACGCCAGCCAGGGTTATT
>JAQGLT010000133.1 GCA_028292745.1 Polaromonas sp.
GGCCACGAGGCCCGCGAAACAGGCCCGATGGGCCACAAAAAGCGTCGCTCGACGACGCGTTGAGTCGACATCGAGCCGTCATCAACCCGAGTGGGTTCTTTGACGGGGCTTATTCAGCGTAGCCTTAACTGCTGCAATCCATCGTCATGGCTACCGCCGCAGCCCGCTAGGAGGGCGACGACCGCACTGCTGACGCCGATGCGACGCGCGGGGCGCCAGGCAAACTGCCAGTCATGGCCCGCCACGTAGCTTGAGCGGAAAAGCTGTTTCAGTTTCATGAGGGTCTCCTGCGGGTTATCCTGGCTGCCGTGCGGTCTAGTCGTGGCCAGTTAAGACCTAATCCACCTGACCATAGATGTCGCGTCGCGGTGCCACGTTCCCAAGCGCGGCATTTTGTGGCCCCGCCGTGCGGATGCTTGACCTGCTGTGCGTGGCTTTGGGCGCGCGCTGATCAGCGCGGCACTCCGGACTTGCCAGCGTATTTGCTCATCTCCCGATGGAATTTAAGAGGCTTTTGCATCAGTACCGTCGCTGTATTGCGCTACCCATCTCACCTTGCACCCATGGTTTTCAGGATTTGGTGAGGTGTTCAACAAGGATGGTGGCGCCAATGCCAATGAGCATGAGGCCGCCCAGCATTTCGGCACGTTTTCCAGCCACAGCGCCCACTACCCTGCCCACCATCACGCCGACGGTCACCATCACAAAGGTGGTCAGCCCGATGGCTGCGGCAACGGGCAGGATGTCCACATTGAGAAAGGCCAGCCCCACGCCCACCACCATTGCATCGATACTGGTGGCCAAGCCCGTGAGAGCGAGCAGCCAAAAGCCGTGGCGCATCGGTTTTTCCGGCGCGGCCTCATCAGATGCGGCAAAACCTGCAAACACCATGCGAAGCCCCAGGCCGGCAAGCAGGACAAAAGCAATCCAGTGGTCCCAGGCCTCGACGTGGCTCGCGGCTGCCAGGCCAAGCGCCCAGCCCGCCACAGGCGTGAGCGCCTCGATCACGCCGAAGATGGCGCCGGTTCGCACTGCTTCACGCCAGCGCGGCTGTTGCAGGGCACCGCCCTTGCCGACCGCTGCTGCGAAAGCATCGGTGGACATGGCCAGCGACAGCAGGACAATGGATAGGGGGTTGATAAGGAGGTCTTTTTTCGGCCGGGCAAGCGCAAGGGCGCATCAAGCACCGCCCGACCCCTGTCGTGCTTGATGCGCCGATGGCGTCGCCAACCTCAACGGTTGCCAGCGCCACGGCATGCTGTGCATGCCAACTATGTTGACGCGGACGCTTTCAAGGATGAAAGCCGGCTACTCCCAAGGGGTGTCAGCAGTATAAAGTCAGATCGTCTGCAACAGCCGTGTCCATTGCCGAGCACTTCGATTCAGCAAAACAGGGGCCTGGCCTGCATTTATGGAACTGACCGCGCTGCATTGAAGGCAACGCGATTGGGTAAGCCACAGATCAGATCCGTCACACAGCAAGGCCCACCTCCTGGAGCCATTGCACAAAGTCGGCCTGCATGGCCGGGCTGATGGCGTGGTCAATGGGGTACAGGCGCATCAAGTGCGACACTGGCAGTTCATCCAGGAGCCGGTCTGAGCGCTGCGCCCATGCGACTGGCAGCTTGCTGTCGTACTGGCCGTGGCCAATGAAGCCGTGCAGCTTGGCCAGGCGCTCTTGGCTCGCCACATGGGGTTCAAGGCTCGGGCAGGATGCGGCCCGACAGCAGGCCACGCACTCGGGCGCGCTCAGGGCTACGCGGGCGCTGAGGATGCTGCCCTGGCTGAAGCCGGCAATCACTGTTCTGTTCGGCGCTATGCCGAAAGCGGTCTGCAACTGGCCCACGAAACGGATCAAGGCCTAGCGGCTCTGCTCGGTTTGGGCTGCCACGATGCTGGGGCCGCTGGCGGTGAAGTTGACCCGAAACCAGCCAAACTGCCCGGGCGCAAACTGCAGCGGGCCACGCGCGAGCACGACCAGGGTGTCAGCGTCCATTGCGCCAGCAAGGTCAGCGAGATTGGTTTCCGAGCCGCCCGCGCCGTGGAGCAAGACGACGCACGCTTTCGGTTTGACCGGCAGAGGTTGCTGCACGCTCAATGCGAATTCAAAGGCCGGGCTTTGTGTTAGCGCGCCAAGAGTGAGGGTTGAAGTGGTCATGAAAACTCCTTGGCAAGGGCGGCAGTATTGATTTGATCGTCCGTCAGGCCCCATGCATAGGACTCCATCGACAACACGCCATTGGCAACACCGGCGTCCAAAACCAGCGCGGGTTCCGACTCGGCGCGTGCGCCCAGGGCAACCAGCAAAGGCAAAAAATGCTCTTCGGTCGGGTGAGCCCGCAGTGCATGGGGTGCGAGCTGGCGGTAGTTGACCAGCCGCTCAAGGTCGCGGCTGAGCACGGCCTGGCGAATCCACCGGGTGAATTCAATAGCGTACTCAGCCGCCTTGGCGCTGGACTGCCTGAACTCATAAAGGTTGTGCGTCATGCTGCCTGAGCCGACGATGATCACGCCGCGCTCACGCAGGGGCGCCAGCGCCCGGCCCAACCGCAAGGCGCCTGCCGCATCCAGCGCCTGAGGTATGGAGACTTGAAAAACCGGCACATCGGCGCGCGGCAGCAGGTGGCGCATGGGCACCCAGGCGCCGTGATCCAGGCCGCGCCGCGTATCGGTGCCACCGGCAAACCCGGCTTCTGCCAGCAGGCGACCGGCCAGTGCGGCGTACTGCGGATGGCCGGCTGCCGGGTACTGCAGGTCGTAAAGCGCGGGGGCAAAGCCGCCAAAATCGTGAACGGTTTCGGGCGCCGCCGTGGTCATGACGCGCACATCGCGCGTCTGCCAGTGGGGCGAGACCACCAGCACGGCCGGGACGTTGGATAACTGCTCGCCCAAGGCGGTCAGGCGCGGGCCCAGTAAGCCCGGCTCAAGCGCAAAGGAGGGCGCGCCGTGCGAGATGAAAAAAACAGGCGCTGTGTTCATGGCTGTCTCCAGGTTCATATGAAAAGTTGTCACAGGCGAAGTCGTAGCGCTGCAAGCCAGGGGCCATTGCCGGCCAAGCTGTCTCGCCTATTTACTTGCTGCTTAATTTGTTAGGAAGTTGGCTTGGTGACAGCAATTCGCCCTCCGCCGAGCAACGCCACCACGGCCGCCGTCACCACCAGGTAGGCGGGATATTCCCAGCCGCCCTTGGGGTTGGTAAAGCCCCAGCCGTTGCCGGTGTGAACGGCCAGCGCGCCCAGCAAGATGGGAATGCCAGCCAGCGCCACCCACCGGCTGTGAAAGCCAGCAATCAAGGCCAGGCCAGCGAGTAATTCGGCAGGCGCGACGATGTAAGCTGTCCAGCCAGGAAAGCCGACCGACTCGAAAAACCCGGCGGTTCCAGGCAGGGTGAAG
>JAQGLT010000138.1 GCA_028292745.1 Polaromonas sp.
AGATCGACGAAGGCACGGTCGATTTCATCCCCAACTACGACGGCTCGACCGAAGAACCCCGCCAGCTGCCGGCGCGCCTGCCGTTCACCCTGCTCAACGGCGCCAGCGGCATTGCCGTCGGGCTGGCCACCGAAATCCCCAGCCACAACCTGCGCGAGGTGGCCGATGCTTGCGTGGCGCTGATCAAGACGCCCAAGCTGGACGACGAGGCGCTGTACGCGCTCATCACCGGACCCGACTACCCCGGAGGCGGCCAGATCATCTCCACCCATGCGGAGATCGCCGCCGCCTACCGCACCGGCCGCGGTTCGCTCAAGGTGCGTGCCCGCTGGAAGATCGAAGACCTGGCCCGCGGCCAGTGGCAGCTGGTGGTGCAGGAGCTGCCGCCTGGCGTCAGCACGCAGCGGGTGCTGGAGGAAATCGAGGAAATCACCAATCCCAAGATCAAGCTCGGCAAAAAAGCGCTCAGCCTGGACCAGGTGCAGCTCAAGCAGTCGGTACTGGCCGTGCTCGACGTGGTGCGCGACGAGTCGAGCAAGGATGCCGCGGTGCGCCTGGTGTTCGAGCCCAAGACCAGCAAGGTCGGACAGCAAGAACTCATCAACACCCTGCTGGCGCACACCAGCCTGGAAAGCTCCTCGCCCATCAACATGACCATGATCGGGCTGGACGGCCGGCCGACGCAAAAGTCCTTGCGGCTGATGCTGACCGAGTGGATCGCTTTTCGCCAGACGACGATTGAAAAACGTTCGCGGCACCGCCTGGACAAGGTGCTGGCCCGCATCCATATCCTGGAAGGACGGCAGACCGTCCTGCTCAATATCGATGAAGTGATCGCCATCATCCGCCAGTCCGACGAGCCCAAGCTGGCGCTGATGGAGCGATTTCGCCTCAGCGACCGGCAGGCCGAGGACATTCTGGAAATCCGCCTGCGCCAGCTGGCGCGGCTCGAAGCCATCAAGATCGAGCAGGAACTCAAAGGCCTGCGCGAAGAGCAGGGCAGGCTGGAGGACATTCTGGGCAACCCGTCGGCCTTGCGCCGGCTGATGATCCGGGAAATCGAGGCCGATGCCAAGCTGTTCGCCGATGCGCGCCGCACGCTGATCCAGGCCGAGAAAAAATCCGTGCTGGAGATCAAGGTCATCGACGAGCCGGTCACGGTGGTGGTCAGCGCCAAGGGCTGGGTGCGCGCGCGGGGAGGGCATGGGCATGCGCCGTCCAGCTTTGCCTTCAAGGCCGGCGACGCGCTGTACGGCACGTTTGAATGCCGTACTGTCGATACCCTGCTGGCCTTCGGCAGCAACGGCCGGCTGTATTCGGTGCCGGTGGCGCTACTGCCCGGCGCGCGGGGCGACGGCCAGCCGGTGACGACGCTGATCGAGCTGGAATCGGGCACGCAGCTACTGCACTACTTCGCGGGGCCGGCGGCTGCCGTGCTGCTGCTGGCCGGATCGGGCGGCTACGGCTTCCTGGCGACGGTCGAGGGGATGGTCTCGCGCAACAAGAGCGGCAAGGCCTTCGTCGGCCTGAACGAGGGCGAAACCCTCTGCCGGCCCTCGCATGTCAAGGGCACGTCAGGCGCGCTGCCGCTGGCGCCGGCAACGCATGTGGCCTGCGCCTCGACCGGCCAGCGCATCCTGACGTTCGACATCAGCGAGATGAAGCAGATGGACAAGGGCGGGCGCGGCCTGCTGCTGATCGACCTGGAGGGCAAGGACACGCTGGCCGGCGCGGCCGCCTACACCCGCAGCGTGCGCATCGAAGGCATTGGCCGGGGCAACAAGGCGCGCGAGGAAACACTGGAAATCCGCAGCCTGAACAATGCGCGGTCGGCCAGGGCCCGCAAGGGCAAGGCGGCCGATCTGGGCTTCAAGCCAACCGGAATCGTTCGTGTCGAATGATGAATCGCGGCCCAGGCCCAGGCGCGGCCGTTCATCCCGGTGGCATTCAAGGCATGATGGCGTGTCATCCATGCCAGCGGCGGCCTGCATGCGCCTGCTGATACCGGTGGGACGCAGCTGCTTTTACCGGGCCTTACGGAGTCCTTGCTCATGACCTCCACTGCAAAGCCATACGACGTTTCGGTGTATATCGGCCGTTTCCAGATCTTCCACAATGGCCAGTTGGCCCTGCTGCGCAGGGCGCTGCAAGCGGCGCCGCTTTGCATCGTCGTGCTCGGCTCGGCCCACCAGGCGCGCACACCCAAAAACCCTTTCACCTGGCAGGAGCGGGCCGAAATGGTCCGGCTCGCACTGCCCGAGGCGGACCGGGGCAGGGTGCAGTTTCTGCCCGTGCGCGACTACTACGACCAGGCGCGGTGGGTCTCGGCGGTCCGGCAGGGTGTTTTGCAGCAGCGGGGCGCTGGGGTTGATCCCTCTTTTGTACTGGTGGGGCATTTCAAGGATGCGAGCAGCGACTACCTGCAGCACTTTGCAGGCTGGGCGCTGGACGCCATGGAGTTGCAAGGCCGGATCGACGCCAGTTCCTTGCGCGACGCTTATTTTGGAAATGCCCGCACCTCGCTGGAAGCGGCGCTCGCTGCATTGGTCAGCCAGGTGCCTGCCAGCACGGTGGAGTTTCTCCGTGCCTGGGCGGCATTGCCGTATTACCAGGACATGGCGCATGAGTGGGCCAACCTCAAGCAGGAAAAAGCCCAATGGGCCGGCTCGCCCTATCCGCCGGTGTTCGTGACGGTCGATGCGGTGGTGCACTGCGCCGGGCAGGTCCTGCTGATCGAGCGGGGCCGCGCGCCTGGCAAAGGCCTGTTTGCCGTGCCGGGCGGCTTCATCGAGTCGCGCGAAACCGTTTACCAGTCCACTTTGCGCGAGCTGGCGGAAGAAACCGGCATCGGCCTGCAGGAAGATGACCTGCACGGCGCGCTCAAGGCGGTGCAGGTCTTCGACCACCCCGACCGCAGCCAGCGCGGCCGCGTGATCACCCATGCCCATTTGTTCGATCTGGGCGCGCGTGCGCTGCCGCAGGTCCAGGCGGCCGATGACGCCGCCGCTGCGCGGTGGTTCCCGGTGGACAAGCTCGCGGGCATCGAGGACCGGTTTCATGACGATCATTTTCACATGCTGGATTTTTTCTTTTCCCTGACAAGCCGGGCTTGAAGTTTGCCGGCAGGCCCGGCGCCGAACGCCGGTGCGGGCTGCTTGTCAAAGCGAAATCACCCTGACTGGCCGCCGCCGCGCACCTGGGTCGCCCGTGGCCCCGCTTGGCTCCTTCCCCCAGCCAAAGAAGGAAAATACCGGGAAAAGCCAGGAAAATGCGAAATTTATGATCAAAACGGGCTCCATCGCAGGCAGCGCCTGCGCAAGCAGCTATGAATTCAGGAGCGACAAGACTGCCCGGCTTCGCGGTTGCCAGCCAGGGTGAAGCCGCTCTGGCGCTACTGTTCCTCGATGCGCGGCGGCGGCGCGGCGGCCAGGGCCTCGATTGGCTCGTCCGCGAAAAAGACATGCACTGTATAGGGCGCGGAAGGCGCCCAGCGCTTTTGTTCCAGCACCCACTTGGTGACAAACTCGGTCACGGTCTTGCGCGCTTCCTCGCGCTGCAGCTGAATCAGCTGCGGAGAAACCGCCTTCTGGGCCAGGCTGTGGGTGATGGACTTTTGCAGCTGGTCGAGTTCGGCGGCGCCGGTCAGCAGCGACCAGGTGCCTGACGTCAGCTTTTCCATCCGCGCCGTGTCGAAGGCCACCGGCAGCGTCGGCTTGACCCGTGGCGCAATGACAATGAATGACTTGCCCCTGACGGTGATTTTCCATTCGGGCGCAAGCTCGACATGGTACTGGTAGGTGGCCGGAACGCGAATCTGGGTGGTGGTCTTGCCCACCGGCACGCCCAGCAGGACATGGTCCCGCGTCGCCTCGAAGATCTCGGGCGCACGGATCGTGCTGACCTGAAGCAGGCCGCCATTCGTGCGGATGACCTCAATCCGGTCCACTGGCGATTGCCGCATGAACAGCGGGCCATCCGCGGCGGTGTTCAGCTGCCATGCCAGATACGCATTGGCCGCCAGGCTGGCGACAACACCGGCCACGAGCAGGCATCGCCTCAGCGTCAGGGGCGCCTTGGCTGCAGGGTGGGCGGGGCGGGTGGGATGTTCTGGCATGTGGCGGTTTTTCTGGCGGGCTGAAGGATTCGCGGCGGCGCAGGCGAATCGGCTCAGCGACTGCCGTGCACCAGCGAGAACAGGCTCTTGCAAGGCTGCCATTCGTTGTCCACGAGCTGCCAGTAGCGCTGCCCGCACGAGGTTTCCAGAAAATGGCGGCGCCTTTCGCGCCTGTCGGCGCCACAGACGTTTTTCAGCACGACGTAGCGAATCTCGCCGTTCGGCCCCAGGATCACCGTGGCGCCGCCAAAGTAGGTGAAGGCCGGCTGGCTCGGCGTGGCGCGCACCCGGCGCTGCTGGGTGATTTCGGCGATCAGGTCGAAAACGATTTGCCCGTTGGGGCCGGCGCGCCTGGCCGAGCGGATGGATTCGACGCACGGCAGCGTCACCGCATCGCCCTGCAGCCGGGGGTTGCCGTTGGCAACCAGCCCGAAGGCGTCGGCCCGATCCGAATGCATCACATAGCGGCCCAGCGTGCAGGCCTGCCGGTGCAGCTCGTCCAGGCTGGCGGCATGCGCCGGGTCGCCGCGAAACCGCAGCGCCGCAAAATCCAGCCCTTCCACCGGCGGCAATTCGATCTGTGGCCGGCGCCACAGCAAGGCGTCCTCCGAGAGGTGCTGCGCGCCGCGTGGGTAGATGTTGCGCCGCCAGAAGGCGTCGATCAGCGCGCCGCGGTAGTCCCAGCGGTCGTCCGGCACCAGGTCGTAGTCGGCGGTGATGATGGCGCGCAGGTAGTCGCCAAAGTTCATGCCGACCGGCGGGCAGTAGTCGATGGCGCGGATGCAGATGCTGAGAAACTGGCTGGCCAGCTTGCTGGCGCGTTCAGCCAGCAGGGTTTGCAGGTCGTGCGGCAGCTCGCCGGGCGGCAACACGCCGCTGCCGCCCGTGGCCAGGCGTATGAAGCGCTCGGTCTTGCGGCGGTAGACCTGCACGAAGGCGTCAAAGACGGCGCTGACCAGCACCGAGCCGAGCTGGTGCGCCTCCAGGTCGGGCTGATAGCGCCAGGGGTTTCCGAAGTCTTTTTCAATGGCGCTGCGCAGGGGGCCATTCTGGCCGGTGGTGTGGCCGAACTGGCTGGCCAGCTGTGTCAGCAGGTCGGCCTCCTGCAGCGCGCCCCGGCTGTGGCGAATCGCGGTCAGCACCACTTCGGCATAGCTGAAATGTTGAAAGATGGCCACCAGGTCGGCAAAGGCTTCATGAAAGGCGACCGAATCGGCACTGGCGGGAACGATGAAATGGGCGCGCAGCCCGTCGAGCAGCGCATGCGTTACCTCATGCGCAATGATGTCGTGCGACAGGCAGGTGAAGACATAGCCGCCCGGCATGGTGCGGTCGGACTGCGGCTTGCAGGCGGCCGGGAAGTAGCCAAAGCGCAGCTCGCCGCGCGTTTGCTGGTTCTCGTAGTAGGCATTGCGCTCCTCCCGGTAGTGGGGCCGGATGACTAGCCGGGCCGGCAGGTCGGCGCCGCCCTCGCCAAAGCCCCAGGCCAGGTTGCGTCCCAGCGCGGTCTTGAAGGTTGAATAGACATTGCTGCATACGGCGTAGACCATTTGCTGGTGAAAGCGCGGGTCCGAGGAGGAGGGGTCGTAGCCGTCGTTGATCAGCACGTCGCGCTCGTCCAGGTCGGCCTGGCGGTAGCACACGCCGGTTTGTCCGTCGCACGGGTCAACCGCAAAAAGCTTCCCCACCGGTCCCGGCGCCAGCGGCTCAAAGGCCACATTCACGGTCGCGATGGCCCCCTCCAGCCTGGGCAGCGCCGGATCGACGGTGTAGATGCGGAGCGGGCGGTACAGCGGATCGCCCGGCTGGCGCTCGTACGGCTCGCTGAGCGCGCGGCCGACGCCCTGGCCGATGCGGTACAGCACGTTTTCGCCGGGAAAGCTGCGCCTGCCGGGCTCGGGCGATGCGGCGGCGGTCTCCTCGCGGCTGGCCACGTCCGCGGCGACCGCCTCGGTGGTCGATGCGTTGGCGGCCGGCGTGTCAGGGCCCACTGGCCGCTACCTCGCGCTGAGTGCCTGCACCGCCTGCGCGAGGGCATTGACCGCCTGCAACAGCGCCGCGTCGCCGGCATCACGGGGCGCGCCTGCGGAGCGTTGAAGTTTCGGCTTGTTGCCGCTGATCGAACGGGGCTGCAGGAAGGCCTCGCCACGGGCTTCGTCGGTGCTGTCGAGCATGGGGTTTTGGCGCGCGTCCTTACCGAACTCGGCAAGGATGCGGCGCAGGAAATCATCGTTGCTCATGCTGCCGATGCCGCCGGCAAGAATGGTCATGGCGCGCCGCGTGAAATCGCCGCTGTTGTTGCTTTCGAGCGCGACCTGGTGGTCGCGGCAGGCCGAGAACTTGATGTCCCGCATGCGCGCCCGCCCGCCGCTTCCGCCCGCGCGGCGGGTGGTGCGCGCTTGTGCGCGAAAGCGCTTGTGCGCTTCGATGAGCGCAGGCGTCGCTGCGACAAAGCGCGCTTTCGCGCCGGGCGGCCTGGATGCTTCGCCGGGCGACAGCCCCACGGCGACGCGGCTGTTCGTGCCGGAATGGCAGCAATCCATGAAGCAGGTCAGGTTCACGCCATCGGGAATGCGGGCGAAAAGCTCGGAGATGTCATCGTCGATGTAGAGCGCCCCGGCTGCAAAATCGACCGGACACAGCGCCTCGTCGATGCGGTCTTTTTCATCGCCGTTCAGGTCGGGCACCTGGGTGCCGTGCCCGGAATACTGAAAGACGATCACGTCGCCGGCGCGGCTTTTGTCCACCAGCTGGTCGAGCTCGCGCTCAAGCGACGCACGGTCCGCGGCCGCATCCAGCAGCAGCCGGGTCTCAAAGCCCAGGGCGGCCAGTGCCTGCGCCCAGTTGCGCGCATCGTTGACGCAGCCGGCCAGCTGGTGCTCCGGGGTGGGATAGCGGTCGATCCCCACGCACAGCGCGACGCGCCGCCCGCCGCTGCTGTTCGCTGACGCTGGGGTTGGCGCTGGCGTAGAAGCAGAAGGCCAGTCTGAAGCGGTCCCCTGCGCGCTGGTGACGGTGGCCGGCGCGGCGGGGCATGGCGCCTCCCCTGCATCGGCGGCGGGGGCCGACTCGGGCAACGGGGCACCGAAACCAGCGGGCCAGTCGACTTCCTCGCTCCACGCTCTGGCTGCAGCCCGCGATGCTGAATAAGGAATGATCGGATCGGCATCGGCTTTGTCGAGCACCCGGCGCAGGACGCTGTTGAGGGTCGGCGCGTCGTCGTCAAAACCGCCGTGCGACTCCGAGGTGCTGGCCGAGCGGCCGGTGTTGCCCGGCGAGGGCGACCAGACAACGCTGGCCGAACCGGGCGCCGCGCCGGCCAGGCCGAACAGGCGCTTGAGGTCGGCATCGCCGCGAAGGCTTTCCTCCAGGCCCAGGATGGGCGTGGCGCGCCTGTCCTCCAGCGCATGATGGATCAGGTAGAGCAGCGACTTGCGGTAGATCTGCGCGCAGTGGTCGTCCCGCTCGAAGTCCCTGCGCATGGTGTAGATGGTCAGCGACTGCACCGCGCCTTCAGCGCCTATCTCCGCCAGCAGGCGCTGCCTGAAGGTGTCAACGCGCACCGCCGGCGCCAGAAAATGCGCCGACCGGAAGGGCGCAATGCCCAGCGCGTGCGCCAGCGGCAGGAAGTAGCTGTGAAAGATGGAGCCCGCGCTGTGGCCCACCGCATGCAGCTCCACCTGGTCGCCGGCCGTGTCGCAAAAGGCCTTGAGCCGGGTGGCGACATAGTGCGCGCCGCCGCCGATGTCGCCCTGGGCTGCGGGCGGGTCGACCGCATGCTCGGCGCTCGATTTCATCCCGCTCCAGATGCGGGGCCCCTGCAGGGCGCGCGCCGCCACCTCGATCAGCGGGTCGGTCGTGAAGTCGGCAATGTCGCGCGTGAGGGCCCGGCTGCCCTGGCGCGCGCGGCCGAGCAACTGCCCGATGGTTTCGAACAGGCCGGTTTCCCAGATGAAATAGATCGGATAGATGCCATTGCGGCGCCACCAGTCGATGTGCTTGTGGGCAATCTGCAGTCCCCTGGACTCGGACACGAGCCCGCCGTGCGCGTAAAACAGCACCCGCAGCTTGCCGCCTCCGGCCGCGGCCTCTTCAAGCGCCTGCGGCAGGTGCTGCTCGAACAGCGCGTCCACGTCTTCAGGCGTTGAAGCGGCCTCGCCCTCGCCCGAAAGTCGGCCCGCCTTCAGATTCACAATGTGCGGCCTGAGCGCGGCCAGCAGGGCGGCGCTCAGGCCGGAGTCGCGGCCGGAGGCTGCTTCTGCCGCGCTGGCGTCCATGTCCCCGTCGGCCTCCCGGCCGCCGGCGCCCGGGGCATCAACAGGCGGGGACTCGTCATGCGACAGTTCGGCGTCGCCAGGTTCGCCCGCGTTGTCGCTGATGCGCGAAAGCGAGCGGATGGCCGCGTCGAGCACCCGGCTGGCCTCTTCGGGAAACGGCTGCGGGCCTGCCGGGCCCCGTGGCGCGGAGGCCTGCAATTCCTGCCGAATGCGCTCGATCTCGGCCAGCGTCGCCGGATAGTCCAGGGCGCTGCCGGGGCACGATTTGGGCGACATGGCATTGTGAAAGCGCAGCGTGTTCGTGGCCAGCCTGAAGCGCGACTGCACCAGCGCGACCACCTTGAGCGCCGTGTCCTTCTGGCTTCCCCCGAAACGGTCGCGGCCGTTGTCGAAGTCGCCGATCATCTCGAACATAAAGGGGCCGAAAGCCCGGTTGCCGTTGTGCCCGGCGGCGCTGGCGGGCGGCAGGTTCCAGTTGCGGCCCAGCCAGATCATTCCCTCCGGGTCGATGGTGATGTGCTGGGCAATGTCGCTCCAGTGGTTCACCTGCGTGTGGTGGCGCCACATCGAGACAATCGTTTCATGGCCCCGGAAATCGGCATGGCGCGGCCGCCAGGTGTGGTGCATGTGCACGCTGTCGACATGCCGGGTAAAAGGGAATTTGTGCAGAAGGTGCTCAAACTGCTCCGGCGAAAGACGCTGGAAGGTCGGGGTCTGCATGGTGCGCCTCCTGGGCAAGGTGGGCATTCACTTTATACCGCCGGGTTGGCGCTTACAAGCTGAACCACGTCCGGCGGGCCGGGCCGGGCGGACTTGCGGGGTCAGTGCACCTCGGCGATCAGTTCGATCTCCACGCAGGCGCCCATCGGAAGCTGCGCCACGCCAAACGCGCTGCGGGCATGCTGGCCGGCGTCGCCGAACACCTCGGCCAGCAGTTCGCTGCAGCCGTTGGTGACCAGGTGCTGCTCGGTGTAGTCGGCGGTGGAGTTCACCAGGCTCATGACCTTGACGATGCGCCTGATGGTGCCCAGGTCGCCGACGGCGGCCTGCAGCGTGCCCATCAGGTCAATGGCGATGAGCCGCGCCGCGGCCTTGCCTTCGTCGGTGCTGGTGTTCTTGCCAAACTGCCCCACGATGACCTTGCCGTCCTTCTTGGCCAGGTGGCCGCTCAGGAACACCAGCTTGCCGCTCTGCGCGAAAGGCAGGTAGGCGGCGGCCGGCGCGCTCACTTCAGGCAGCGTGATGTTCAAGGCCTTGAGCCTGTCGTAGAGGGGATGCGTGCGGGTTGTCATGGTCAATATCCTTGAAACACAAAAAATGAAGTGAAATACCGTGCCGGCGCAATAGGGGTAAGCGAAGTGTGCTACTTAATATGTAGCAAAACCGTGCGTAGGCCTGTGCATATTAACGCACTGCCGGCCCGGTCCGCAGCGGTTGCGCGCCGGGCTGTGGCCGGCTTTTGCGCTGGCCGCTTTCGGGCGCGAGCACGCGGTAAGCTCTGCGATGAGCGCCTGTTCAGCTGCATGGCCGCGCATCCGGCAAACCCACAACAACCACCAAGGCAGGCGAGCCATGAATCTTCCTACTGTTGCCCCGCTACCGGTCCGCGCCGTGGGGACCGGGCAGGTTTGCGCGGCCTTTGTCAGCGGCGCGGCGGTTCAGCTGCAGCAGCCCGACCTGTGGCCGGCCGGCGCCTACCCGGGGTTGATGGTTGTTGCGCTTGCGATGGCCTGGGGCGCGCACCGCCGCGCCGCGCCGCGCGGGCAGCGGCCGAACGGGCGGGCGGCAGGGGCGGCCCTGGCCGGGGCGCTGCTGCTGGCGGTCGCGCTGCTCGGCTTTGGCCTGACGGGCTGGCGCGGCAGTGCGTTCGACGCCAGCGCGATGAACCCCGCGCTGGAGGGCCGCGACGTGGTCGTGACCGGCACCGTGCTGGCGATGCCGCAGGTGAGCGAGGATGCGGTCCGGTTTCGCCTGGGGATCGACTCGGCCCGCCTGGACGGCCAGACGGTCGCGCTGCCGCCCCAACTCCTGCTGGGCTGGTATGCCGGCTTCATGGGGCGCGAGGCGAAAAGCGCAGCAGACGAAGGCGCCGATGCCGCAGCACTCGCGCTGGAGCTGCAGCGCCAGCCGCAGCCACTGCGCGCCGGCGAACGCTGGCAGATGACGGTTCGGCTCAAGGCGCCGCACGGCAACAGCAACCCGCATGGGTTTGACTACGAGCTCTGGCTGTGGGAGCAGGGCATTCAGGCAACCGGCTATGTGCGCGCCGGGCCGCGCGATGCGCCGCCGCTCAGGCTCGCTGCCGGCTCGCCCTACCTGGGCTATCCGGTCGAGCGCGCCCGGCAATCGGTGCGCGAGGCGATTTATGCGCGGGTTGAAAACCGCCAGCACGCCGGCGTGCTGGCCGCATTGGTGGTGGGCGACCAGAATGCGATCGAGCGCGCCGACTGGGATGTGTTCCGGGCGACGGGGGTGTCGCACCTCATGAGCATCTCGGGCCTGCACATCACCATGTTCGCCTGGGTGGCTTCATTGCTCATCGCCATGCTGTGGCGCCGCTCGGCCAAGCTGACGCCCCGTTTGTGCCTGGCCCTGCCGGCGCCCAGCGCCGGGGCGCTGGGCGGGCTGATGCTGGCGCTGCTGTATGCATTGTTTTCGGGCTGGGGCGTACCGGCCCAGCGCACGATCTGGATGCTGGCCACGCTGGTGCTGCTGCGCCACAGCGGCCGGCAGTGGCCCTGGCTGCAGACCTGGCTGCTGGCCATGGCCGTGGTGGTGGCGCTGGACCCGTGGGCCTTGATGCAGGCCGGTTTCTGGCTGTCATTTGTGGCGGTGGGCGTGCTGTTTGCTACAAATTCAGGAGCTACCCGCGAATATCAGGAAAGCGCTGGAGGCCAATTTAATCAAAATAATTCATTGCGCAAGCCGGTGGTGCCCGGCTGGCTGCGCAGGCCCCTGGCAGGGCTTGCGCGCTCCGCCAGGGAGCAATGGGTGGTCACGCTGGCGCTGACGCCGCTGTCGCTGCTGCTGTTCAACCAGGCCTCGCTGGTCGGCCTGCTGGCCAACGCCGCCGCCATTCCATGGGTCACGCTGCTGGTCACCCCGCTGGCCATGCTGGGCGTGCTTTATGCGCCGCTGTGGGATGTGGCAGCTTGGGCCATCGGGCTGCTGGCGCTTTTTTTGAACCTGCTGGCGGACTGGCCGCTGGCCCTCATCAGCGTGGCCGCCGCACCGGCGTGGTGCGCTGTGGCGGGCGTGCTGGGCGGGGGCCTGATCGCGATGCGGCTGCCGCTGCCCTGGCGCGCCCTGGGCATTGCCCTGCTGCTGCCGGTGCTGCTCTGGCAGCCGCCGCGGGTGGCGCCGGGCCAGTTCGAGCTGCTGGCCGCCGATATCGGCCAGGGCAATGCGGTGCTGGTGCGCACGGCAGGCCACAGCCTGCTCTACGACACCGGGCCGCGCTTTTCACGCGAAAGCGATGCCGGCAACCGGGTGCTGGTGCCGCTGCTGCGGGCGCTGGGCGAGCGCATCGACCTGCTGGTGCTCAGCCACCGCGACAGCGACCATGTGGGCGGCGCGCCGGCCGTGCTGGCGATGCAGCCGCAGGCCGGTCTGCTGAGCTCGATCGAGGACAGCCATGAACTGCAATCGGTGCGCCAGTCCACCCGCTGCACCGCAGGCCAGCGCTGGGCGTGGGACGGGGTGGATTTCGAGGTGCTGCACCCGGCCGCCGCCGACTACGGAACACCCCAAAAGCCCAATACCATGAGCTGCGTGCTGCGCATCAGCAACGCCGCCCAGACCGCCTTGCTGGCCGGCGACCTGGAGGCGCCGCAGGAGTTGCGGCTGGCCGCTGCCGAGCCGCCTCGCCTGAAGGCCGACTTTCTGCTGGTGCCGCACCATGGCAGCAAAACCTCATCGAGCGCGCCGTTTCTGGATGCGGTGCAGCCGCGCCTGGCACTGGCGCAGGCGGGTTACCGCAACCGTTTTGGCCATCCGGTGGCGTCGGTGGTGGCGCGTTACGAGCAGCGCGGCATCCGGCTGGCGCGGTCGGACCAGTGCGGAGCGGCGACTTGGCACAGCCTGAGGCCGGACGAAATCACCTGTCAGCGCGAGGCCGACCGGCGCTACTGGCGCCATCGGACAACTCCCTGAGAAGTTTCGGCGCGCCGGCGTGGCACGCGGGTTGCTAGGCTATAGTGATTCTTCTGCCACTCGCCGCATCCCTGGAGACACCCACTTATGAGCCGACCGATGTTTGACGAGATGAATGCAACGCCCACGCGCGTGCGTGCGCACTACGAGAGCTACCGGCGCTGGCTGGCCGGGCAGCCGGCCGATGTCATGCAGGCCCGCCGGGCCGAAGCCGAGATGATTTTTCGCCGCGTCGGCATCACCTTCGCGGTCTATGGCGCCAAGGACGAGGACGGGTCGGGCACCGAGCGCCTGATTCCGTTCGACCTGATTCCGCGCATCATTCCGGCCGACGAATGGGCCACCATGGAAAGAGGGCTGGTGCAGCGGGTCACCGCGCTCAACCGCTTCATCCATGACGTGTACCACGCCCAGGACATCATCAAGGCCGGCGTGATTCCCGCCGAGCAGATATTCCAGAACGCCCAGTTCCGCCCGGAGATGATCGGCGTCTCGGTGCCGGGAAACATCTACTCCCACATCAGCGGCATCGACATCGTCCGGGTTCCCGACGCGCAGGGCGAAGGCGAGTACTACGTCCTGGAAGACAACCTGCGGGTGCCCAGCGGCGTGAGCTACATGCTCGAAGACCGCAAGATGATGATGCGCCTGTTTCCCCAGCTGTTCAACCAGAACCGCATCGCGCCGGTGGCCCATTACCCCGATCTGCTGCTGGAGACGCTCTACGCCATGGCGCCGCATGCCACGGCCGAGCCCACGGTGGTGGTGCTCACGCCCGGCATGTACAACTCGGCGTACTTCGAGCACGCCTTCCTGGCCCAGCAAATGGGCGTCGAGCTGGTCGAGGGCCTGGATCTGTTCGTCAAGGACAACTTTGTCTACATGCGCACCACGCGCGGCCCCAAGCGGGTCGATGTGATCTACCGCCGCGTCGACGACGACTTTCTCGACCCGCTGGCCTTTCATCCCAACTCGACGCTCGGCTGCGCCGGCCTGCTCAATGTCTACCGCAGCGGTAACGTGTCCATCTGCAATGCCATCGGTACCGGTGTGGCGGACGACAAATCCATCTACCCCTACGTGCCCAAGATGATCGAGTTCTACCTCGGTGAAAAGCCCATCCTCAAGAACGTGCCGACGCACACGTGCCGCAATGCGGAGGACCTGAAATACACCCTCGCCAACCTCAAAGACCTGGTGGTTAAGGAGGTTCACGGCGCGGGCGGCTACGGCATGCTGATCGGGCCGGCCTCTACCCAGGCGGAAATCGAGGAGTTCCGGCGCGCCCTCATCGCCAACCCGTCCAATTACATCGCGCAGCCCACGCTGAGCCTGTCCACCTGCCCGACCTATGTGGAAAGCGGCATCGCGCCGCGCCACATCGACCTGCGCCCGTTCGTGCTGAGCGGCAAGGAAGTGCAGATGGTACCCGGCGGCCTCACGCGGGTCGCGCTGAAAGAGGGTTCGCTGGTCGTCAACTCGTCCCAGGGCGGCGGCACCAAGGACACCTGGATTCTTGAAGCCGAGCCCGACTCCGCGCTTGCGCCAGCGCTGCAGGCCCAGCAGTCGCAATCCCAATCCCAATCCCAATCCCAATCCCTACCCCTGGGAGGCTGAAATGCTGTCACGCACCGCCGATCATCTGTTCTGGATGTCGCGCTACACCGAGCGCGCCGAAAACACCGCCCGCCTGCTCGATGTGAACTACCAGACCTCCATGCTGCCGCAGTCGACCGCCGATGCGCAGACCGGCTGGCGCGGCCTGCTCAGCATCAGCGAGCTCACGCCTTCGTATGCCGCCAAGTACGGTGAAGGCATCACGTCGCGCGACGTGATGGACTTCATGGTGCGCGATGAACGAAATCCGTCGAGCATCGTCTCGTGCCTGCGAAACGCCCGTGAAAACGCCCGCGCCGTGCGCGGCACGCTGACCACCGAGGTGTGGGAGACGCTGAACCAGACCTATCTTGAAATCATCCGCAGGCTGCGCGTCGGCGGCTTCGAGCGCGATCCAAGCGATTTCTTCGAATGGGTCAAGTACCGCTCGCATCTGTCGCGCGGCGTGACCTCGGGCACCATGCTGCAGGATGAAGCCTTTCATTTCCTGCGGCTGGGCACGTTCCTGGAGCGGGCCGACAACACCGCCCGCCTGGTTGACGTGAAGTTCCATGCCATCCAGAGCGATTTCATGGAGTTCGCCAACGGCGAAGAGCAGGAATATGATTTTTACCACTGGAGCGCCATCCTGCGCAGCGTTTCGGCTTTCGAGGTCTACCGCAAGGTGTACCGCGACGTCATCAAGCCCGAGCGGGTGGCCGAGCTGCTGATCCTGCGCCCGGACATGCCGCGCTCGCTGCTGGCCTGCCTGAACGAGGTCATCACGAACCTGTGCATGGTCACCAGCGACCCGCTCAGCGAAACCCAGCGCCGCGCTGGAAAACTCCGCGCCGACCTGCAGTATGTTCGCATCGACGAAATACTGAACGCGGGGCTGCATGCTTTTTTGATGCAGTTTCTGGACCGGGTCAACGAACTCGGCACCCAGATCAGCCGGGAATTTCTCGTTCCGGTGACGCGCTGAAAACGGTGCAAGCCAACCTCCTTGAAAAGGCCTTTTCCCGATGAAGCTGTACATCAAACACACCACCGATTACCGCTACACTGAGCCCCTGCGCTATGCGCTGCAGACGCTGTGGCTCACGCCCCCGACCTGCCTGGCGCAAACCGTCCGGTTCTGGAGCCTGGGGGCGCCCGAAAAGCTGTTTCCCCAGCACGATGCCTTCGGCAACAGCATCCATTCCTATACCTTTGTCGGCCAGGCGTGCGACAACGTGCGCTGGAGCCTGGTCAATGCGGCCGGCAAGGTGGAGACCTTCGGCATCGCCGAGTTCACCGACGACGACAGCCTGCCGATGCCCCAGCTCTACCTGCGGTCCACCCCGCTGGCCCAGCCCAGCCCGCTGCTGGCCGACTTTGGCCGCCGCTACATCAAGACGCTGGCAGGCGACGGAAAGGCGGACTTGCAAGAGCTTTTGGCCCTTAGTGCAGGTGTGGCGGGCGCAGTTCGCTATCGAAAAGATAGTACCGACGTGACCACCACGGCGCTGCAGGCCTTCGAGGCCGGCGCCGGCGTCTGCCAGGACCAGGCGCATGTGATGGTGGCGATCTGCCGCAGCCTGGGCATTCCGGCGCGCTATGTCAGCGGCTACTTCTATGCCGCCAACGAACCCGACCTGGCCAGCCACGCCTGGGCCGATGTCTGCCTGGACGTGGCCAGCCGGCGCTGGGTCAGCATCGACGTGACGCACAGGTGCCTGATCGATGAGCGCCATGTGCGCCTGGCCGTGGGCACCGACTACAGCGCCTGCCCGCCCATCAAGGGTGTGCGGCACGGCGGCGGCCAGGAGTCGATGACGGTCAGCATCACCATCGAGCCGGTTTGACGCCCTGAACGCCGGCTGCCCGGTCTTTGCGGGCAGCCGCCCGGCGATTGGCCCTGCAGCCCGGCGGGCAGGCATGCCGCACGCATAATCCCGGTATTTGTCCGCGCCGGGGCCCTGAACGGGTCGCTGGCGCCGCTGAAAATCCCACGTACCGAGTCAATGACCAGCCCTTTGCAGACCCCCCCTCGCCTGGAGGAGCGCGTGCCTGCGGACGCGCCCGCCGTTGCCCCTGAACAAGCCATCCGGATTGACATCGAGGCCGATGCCACGCTGGGCTATGCCTCGATACAAAACTCGGTACCGGTGGTGCGGGCGCTGCGCCTGACCAACACGCTGCCTGACGCGGTGGAAAACCTGGAGGTCGTGATTTCCTGCAGCCCGGCCTTTGCGCGGGGCCTGATGCTGCGTTTCGACCGGCTGGCCGCTGGCGAGACGCGCCGCATCTCACCGCTGGACCTGCAGCCCGACCATGCCTTCCTGGCCGATTTGCAGGAGTCGGTCCATGCATCGCTCGACGGGGTGGCCGAGGCCGGCGGGCGGGTGGTGGGCCGGGCCAGCCGGCAGGTGGAGGTGCTGGCCTACGACCAGTGGGCCGGCACCCGTGCGCTGCCCGAGCTGTTGGCGGCGTTCTGCATGCCGAATCATCCGGTGGTCGATGCCCTGATCGGCAAGGCCTCCGGGCTGCTGCGCGCCAGCCATCCCGAGCTGTCGATGGACGGCTACCAGTCGAAAAACCGCGATGTCGTCTGGAAGCAGGTCTCCAGCATCTACAGCACGCTGGCCGCCGAGGGCCTGCAGTATGTGGAGCCGCCAGCCTCGTTCGGCTCGGACGGCCAGAAAATCCGATCGCCCGACCGGATTTTCGAGTCGCGGGTCGCCACCTGCCTTGATTTGGCGATGCTGTTCGCCGCCTGCCTGGAGCAGGCCGGCCTGCGCCCGGTGGTGCTCGTCAAGGAGGGCCATGCCTGGGTGGGCGTCTGGCTGCACCTGGCGTCCTTCCCCGATGTGCTGACGGACGATGTGCAGGCGGTTCGCAAGCGGGTGGACAGCGGCGAGTTTCTGGTGTTCGAAACCACCGGCATTGCCCAGCACACCAGCCGCCGGCCTTCGCTGCGCATCGCCATGGAGCTGGGCCATGCGCATCTGCTGGAGGGCAGCGGCTTTCGCTATGCCGTCGACATCCACCGCGCCCGCGAGGCGCAGATCAAGCCGCTGCCGTCGCGGGCCGCGCCCTTGCCGCCCGGCCAGGCGCCGCCCGCCGAAGCGGCGCCCACCGCCATCGAGCCCATGCCGCCGCTTCCGCCGCTGGATGCGGATTCCCTCGCGCCGCTGGACGTGCGCGCGGATGACACGCCAGAAGGCCGGCTGTCCACCTGGAAATCCCAGCTGCTGGACCTGACCCTGCGCAACCGGCTGCTCAACTTCAAGCCCACCAAGACCACGCTGCAGTTCGTTGCGCCCGACCTGGGCCGGCTTGAGGACGCGCTGGCCGACGGCCTCGAATTCAAGATCCGCCCCTTGCCCGACCTGATGGACGGCGCCGACCCGCGCATGGCCCAGGTGCACACGCAGCGCGCCGGCCGCACGCCGCTGGACGACATGGCGCTGGAGGCGCTGGGCAACAAGGAGCTGCTGGCCCGGGCTTCCAAGGACGTGCTCGACGGCAGCCTGCTGGCGATCCACAGCGCCGCGCGCACGGGGCTGGAAGAGGGCGGCGCGAACACGCTGTACCTGGCGATCGGCCTGCTGCGCTGGACCGAAGCCGAGAAGGCCGACGCGGTGCACCTGGCGCCGCTGCTCCTGGTCCCGGTCACGCTGCAGCGCCAGTCGGTCCGCAGCGGATTCCGGTTGACGCGCCACGACGAGGAAGCCATCGTGAACCCGACGCTGCTGCATCTGCTCAAGACCAGCTTCGAGCTGAAGGTGGCGGGCCTGGACGTCGTGCCGGCCGACGACAAGGGCATCGACGTGGGCCAGGTGCTGCAGGCGTTCCGGCTGGCCGTGCGCGAAATTGCGCAGTGGGAAGTGCTGGAGCAGGCGCACCTGGGCATTTTTTCGTTCACCAAGTACCTGATGTGGAAAGACCTGCAGGACCGCACCGAGCAGCTCAAGCAGAGCCGGGTCGTCAGGCACCTGATCGACCATCCGGGCGAGGCTTTCGCCCGTGAAGGCACCGATGGCGAGTTCGACCGGCTGGACGCCCGCTATGCCCCGCAGGACCTCCTGGCGCCGCTGCTGTGCGACTCGTCGCAGCTCAAGGCGATCTGCGCGGTGGACGCCGGCCGTGACCTGGTGCTCGAAGGCCCGCCCGGCACTGGCAAGAGCCAGACCATCACCAACCTGATCGCCCACAGCCTGGCCAAGGGCAAGACCGTGCTGTTCGTGTCGGAAAAGATGGCGGCGCTGGAGGTGGTGCACCGGCGCCTGACAAGCATCGGGCTCGGCCCGTTCTGCCTGGAACTGCATTCCTCCAAGGCCCGCAAGACCGAGGTGCTGCAGCAGCTCGGCCAGTCCCTGGCCCTCAGTGCCCAGCGCACCGAAGGCGACTGGGCGCGCGAGGCCGACCGGCTGGCGCAGCTGCGCGGCTCGCTCAACGAGCTGGTCGAATCGCTGCATCGCCGCTACCCCAACGGCTTGAGCGTGTTCGACGCGACCGGCGTGTGCATCGCGCATGCCGGCGAAGCCGCCTGCGCCATGCCCTGGCCTGACCCTGGGGTCCATGACCGGGCAGCGCTGGACCGGCTGGAGGAAACCGTGCGGCGCATGGCTTCGCTGGCCGGAGCGCTGGAGACGCTGCAAGACCATCCGCTGGCCCTGATCGGCCAGCTGGACTGGTCTCCCTCCTGGCAGGACGCGCTGCTGGACGCCGCCCAGTCGCTGGAGGCGGCGATCCGGTCACTGCAGGACAAGGTGGCTTCCCTGGACGCGCTGACCGGCCAGCCTACAACCGGTCTCAGCCTGCAGGCCCACGCCGCGCTGGACCAGCTGGCCGATGTGCTGCTGCTGGCGCCCGGCGTGCCGGCGGGACTGGCCGGCCGGGCGCATGAACCTCATGCGCGGGCGCAGGTGCATGCGCTGGCGCGGCACGGGCTGGCCCGCAACCGCCATGCGCAGCACCTCGGAGCGGGCTGGACAGAGCAGGTCGCCACGCTCGACGCGGGGGAACTGCAGGCGCAATGGGCGCAGGCGGGCGGCGCCTGGTGGCCAAAATCGTGGTTTTCCCGGCGCGCCATCACTGCGCGGCTGAGCGCTTTTCGCGCGGACGGCCAGCGCCCGGGCGATGCCGATGTGCAGGCCCTGCTGGCGCCGCTGGCGGCGCTGAACGTCGAAGACCAGGCGCTGCGCGCCCTGCAGCCCGACGCCGAGGCGCTGCTTCAGCCCGCCTATGCCGGGCTGAAGACCGATTGGGCCAGCCTGGCCGCCCATGAGCAGTGGGCCCAGACATTCGCCGACGCGGTGGTCCGGGTGGCCGGCGCCGACCCGGGCCGGGTGGAGCCGCTGCGCCAGGCGCTGGCGCCGCTGGTGTCGGGCAACCGCGCCGCGCTGGCCGCCGGCGGACACGCAGGCGCCGCGCTGCTGGCCTACCGCGAGGCCTGGCGCGAATTCAACCAGAAACTTGCCGCGCTCGACGCGCTGGCCCGCCCGGTGCGGCCCCTGCAGGGCCCCCAGGAGGCTGGCGGCGGACTGGAACGAATCCAGGGCGTGCTGGGCCAGTGGCAGGGCAGCCGGCGGCTGATCCAGCCGTGGTGCCTGTGGCGCGGCGTCAGGCAGCAGGCGATGGACGAGGGCCTGCAGGCCCTGGTGGCGAGCCTGGAAAGCGGCGCCGTGCCCCTGGCCCAGGCCGAGGCGCATTTCAAGTTCAGCTACTGCAGCTGGTGGCTGAAAAAAACCATTGACACCGACCCGGTGCTGCGCGGCTTTTCGAGCGCCGACCATGCGCGCAAGATTCGCGAGTTCCAGGGCGCCGATGCGCGTTTCCAGACGCTGACCGAGCAGTACATCGTCGCCACGCTGTCGGGCCGCATTCCGTCGCTTTCCGGTGCGGCGGTCGGCCCCGACAGCGAGCTGGGCCGCCTGCGGCGCGAGCTGCAAAAGCAGCGCCGGCAGATGCCGGTTCGCCAGCTGGTGCAGGGCCTGCCGACCTTGCTGCCCCGGCTCAAGCCGTGCCTGCTGATGTCGCCGCTGTCCGTCGCGCAGTACCTGGACGCCGGCTACGCGCCTTTCGATCTGGTCGTTTTCGACGAGGCCTCGCAGATTCCCGTCTGGGACGCGGTGGGCGCCATTGCCAGGGGCCGCCAGCTGGTGGTGGTCGGCGACCCCAAGCAGCTGCCGCCGACGAGTTTTTTCAGCAAGTCCAGCGACCCCGAAGGCAGCGCTGGCGGGGACGAGCAGGTGCAGGACCTGGAGAGCATCCTGGACGAATGCCTGGGCGCGGGCATGAACCGGCTGAGCCTGCAGTGGCACTACCGCAGCCGCCATGAAAGCCTGATCACCTTCAGCAATGTCAACTACTACGACTCCAGCCTGGTTACCTTCCCCTCGCCGGTGACCCATGACAGCGCGGTGCGCTTCGAGCAAGTGCAGGGCGTCTACGACCGGGGCGGCAGCCGCACCAACCGGGCCGAGGCCGACGCGATTGCCGACGGCATCAGCGAGCACTACCTGTCGCCGCAAAAGAAACACCTGACGCTGGGCGTGGTGACCTTCAACCAGACCCAGCAGCAGCTGATCGAAACGCTGGTCGATGCCCGGCGGCGGGCCAGTCCCGAACTCGACCGCGCCATCGCCGCGCGGGCGCAGGAGCCGCTGTTCATCAAGAACCTGGAAAACGTCCAGGGCGACGAGCGCGATGTGATCTTCTTCTCGGTCACCTACGGGCCCGACGCGGCCGGCAAGACGACGATGAATTTCGGGCCGCTGAACGGCGAGGGCGGGCAGCGCCGGCTCAATGTGGCGATTTCCCGGGCGCGCGAGGCCGTCGTCATCTACAGCACCCTGATGCCCGAGCAAATCGATCTGGCGCGGGTGCGCGCCGCCGGCGTTCGCGATCTGAAGCACTACCTGGAATTCACCCTGAACGGCTACCCGGCCCTGGCCCGGCAGAGCATGCCCACCGGGCGTGCGCCCGACAGCCCGTTCGAGGCGGCGGTGATCCGCCTGCTGCGCAACCACGGCTGGGAGGTGCATCCGCAGGTGGGCTGCTCGGGCTACCGCATCGACATCGGCGTGGTGGACCCGCGCGCGCCCGGACGCTACCTGGCCGGCATCGAATGCGACGGCGCGACCTACCATTCGGCCGCCACCTCGCGCGACCGCGACCGCCTGCGCCAGCATGTGCTGGAAAGCCTGGGCTGGCGCATCCTGCGCATCTGGTCGACCGACTGGTGGCTCAACCCGGAAGGCGAGATCGACAAGGTCACCCAGCGCCTGAAGGCCATTCTGGACATGCCCGGTGAAGCCGCGCCGGCTGAAAAGGCCGAGCCAGCGCCTGCCGAAGCCGGCACGCAAGCGCCGCCGCCGATCGCCCCGCTGGACGGGGGCGCCCTCGATGCCCGGGCCGCTGCCGACACCCCGGCACTGCGCCAGGACGGGCTGGCCAAGGCGCCCGATGAAACGGCCGGCCCCGCGCAAGCGCTGGAAATCTACCGCCCGGCCGTCCTGCCCGCCGGTGATCCCTTGCGGTTCCACGACGCCGGTGCTTCGGCCGGCCTGGTCGAGCATCTGGTGCAGGTCATTGAAGCCGAAGGGCCGCTGACGGACGCCAACCTGTTTCGCAAGGTTGCCCGCGCATGGGGGCTGGAGCGAACCAGCGCCAGGGTGGTCGAGCGCCTGCGGGCCCTGGTGCCCGACAGCCTGCCGCGCACCCTCGAGGACGAGGCGATTTTTTACTGGCCCGCCCAGGCCGATCCCGCGTCGTGGGAACGGCTGCGCATCGCGCGCGCCGGCGACGAGGCGTCGCGCCGCCGGATCGACGAGGTCTGCATGGAAGAGATTTGCGCACTCGCCCACCACGTCCTGAGCCAGGCTGGCGCCTCCACCCGGCAGGACGTGGCCCGCTCGGTCTGCAGGCTGCTCGGCATGACGCGCATCCCGGCGGATGCGCAGGCGCGCACGGATGCAGCCATTGACCGCCTGATGGCTTTGGAAATCGCCGTGGAGGTGGCCGGCGAGGTGCGGCTCGCGGCGTGAAGCCAGGGGCCAGGGAGGGATGCGTGCGCCAGGTGCGTTCATAAAACAAGCATGCGGCGTCCAGAAAATCAGCATGGACTCAGCGCGCCGCTGTTCATAGACTGCACTCTCTCCGGCGAGCTGCGCTCTATCGGCAAATGATCGCCGTCCACCCATGCCACCACTTGGACACCAAGCAATGAACAAGTTCAATGAGCCATCCCGCTGGCTTGCCGGCTTTGCATGCCTGCTGACGATGGCTTTTTGCGCCACCGCCTCGGCGCAGCAGTATCCCAACCGCCCGGTCAACATCATCGTTCCGTTCCCCGCTGGCGCCGGAAGCGACCTGTTTACACGCACGCTGGCCGTCGAATTGGGCGCGGCTCTAGGCCAGCCGGTCATTGTCCAGAACAAGCCGGGTGGCAATACCGCGATCGGCGTGGGCGCGGTCACGTCAGCGCCGCCCGATGGATACACCTTGCTCATGGCGACTGCGAGCACGGTGGCACTGCCCGCGATGAACAAAGGGCTGCCGTTCAACATCCGCACGGACCTCACGCCCATCGCTCAGCTCACCGATTTCGTGCTATACCTGTACTCGAATGCCGAACTGCCGGTCAAGACATTTCCCGAGCTGGTGGCCTACGGAAAAGCAAACCCCGGAAAACTGAACTACGCCACTGGAAATGCCACCGGGGTGGTGTCCAGCGTGCAGCTGGCTTCGATGGCCAAACTCGACATGGTCGGCGTTCCGTACAAGGGAGAGCCCGCAGCCGTCACGGATCTGATTGCAAATCGCATCCAGGTCATGTTCTCAAGCCCCTCCTCCGCCGAGAGCTTTGCCAGGCAAGGCAAGCTCAACGTACTCGCAACCACCTTGCCCCAGCGTTCGCCTTATGCGCCTGGCGTCCCCACTGTCAAGGAATACCTGCCCAACTTCAACACATCGGGCTGGGGAGGACTGATGGGCCCGGCCAACCTGCCGCAGCCCATCGTGAATCGACTGGCTGCGGAGATGAAGAAAATCCTGCAAAAACCAGAAGTCCAGAAGAAGCTGGAGAACATGCAAATGATTGCGCATTACGCCACGCCGGAGCAGTTCGCCGCTTTCTACAGCGAGCAGGCCGAGCTCTACTCGCGTGTGCTGCGCGAAGCAGGTGTGGTGCCGGACTAAATATAAATGACAAAAACACGCATCTACTGGCCCGTCGGCATCACACGTGAGATGCCTGGCCGCACAGGCTCTGGAGAGTTCATCGGCGACGCTGTGATGCAGTACGTGCGCCGTATCGCAGCGCCAGACACGGAAATCACTCTGGGCTGGATGGACAGGACGACATCGCTGCTGTCGTCCAACTTCCTGGGCATGCTCAACGACGTGCAGGTGGTCACCGATATCCTGCAGGCACAGCGCGAGGGCTTCGACGCGGCTGTCATCGGCTGCCACTGGGACCCGGGCCTGTATGCCGCGCGCGAGGCGGCTTCGATTCCAGTGGCCGGACCGCTGGAGGCCGCGACGATGATCGCGCAGACGCTGGGCCGACGCTTTGCCGTGCTCACCGTGCACGATGGCTACATCCCGATGATCGAACGCAGCCTGCGGCTCTACGGCTGCGACGGGCGCGCGATTGCGCGGCGGCCGGTGCGCAAGTTCGGCATGACCTACGAGAACCTGGTCGCAGCGCTCTCGGGACACGACGACAGCTTCCTGAAGGAGTTCACACGCATCGCAATGGCGTGCATCGACGACGGAGCCGACGTGATCATTGCCGGTGGCCAGCTCTTCGGGCCGGTGTTCCAGCGGTATGGCTACACCACGGTGCCCGGCACCGGCGTTCCCGTGGTGGAAGTCGCCTCCTGTGGACTGAAGATGGCAGAGACACTGGTGACCTTGCGCAGAACCATCGGCCTGGTGAAAAGCGAACACCCTTGCGCCCCGTTTCGAACCCCGCCCGCTACCGCGTTGGCAGAAGCGTGCAAAACCTTCGGTTTCGAAGGTGCCGCGGCCTCACCTCAGGGGTGATTGCGCCAGCGGGGAAAACCCACGTGCCGCGGCAGCTTGCTGCTCCTGAAACCATAGCTGCTTGCGCAGGCGCTGCCTGCGCTGGAGCCCATTTTCATCATAAATTTCGCCGTTTTCCTGGTGTTCTCCTGTAGTTCTCCTTCCCCCGTTGGGGGAAGGTTGGGATGGGGCCAGCGAGGGTTGAACGCCCGCCGCCGGCTTTTTCATGCTGGTCCGAGGCCTGCCTGGCGCCTAAAGGGGCTGGGTTCGAATTCGGGTTCGGGGAGGCCCCCATCCTCGCCTTCCCCCAGCGGGGGAAGGGAAAAAGCGGGCGCACTGGCGACCAAGAAGGTGTGCGGCGGTTGCCATTCAGGGTGACTTCGCGCTAGCGCCCCATGCCCTTGTTGTCGATGGCCTGCCTGACTTCGCGCCCCAGCTCTATCACCGCCATGGCGTAGTAGCTGCTCCAGTTGTAGCGGGTGATGGCGTAGAAATTCTCGGTGCCGGCCACATAGCTGGGCGCATCGGGCCCGTTGAGCAGCTCGATCAGCGCCAGCGGGCCTGGGTGCAGCAGGGCCGGGCCTTCGAGCACCGCGCCCTTGGCGGTAAAGCTGGCCACCGTGAAGGTCGGCAAAATGTCGGGCACCATCAGGGCGTCCATGTCCAGCCGGCTGGCGTCGAACGTGACCGGGTAGTGCGTCGGCATGCCGGGCTGCCAGTGGTAGCCCTTGAAATAGTTGGCCACCGAGCCGATCGCGTCGGCCGGACTGTTCCACAGGTCGACCTGGCCGTCGCCGTCGAAGTCCACCGCGTACTTGGCCTGGCTCGACGGCATGAACTGCGGCATGCCCATCGCGCCGGCATAGCTGCCCCGGGCTTCGAACGGGTCGGCGCCCCGGCGGCTTTGCAGCGTCAGGAACTGCTCGATTTCGCCCTTGAAGTAGTCGCTGCGTTCCTGCGCGCGCGGGTGGCTCGGTGGAAAGTCAAAGGCCAGCGTGGCCAGCGCGTCCATCACCCGAAAGCTGCCGGTGTCGCGGCCGTAGAGGGTCTCCACGCCAATGATGCCGACGATGATGTCGGCCGGAACGCCGTATTCGGCCTCGGCGCGTGCCAGGGTGTCGCGGTGGGCCTGCCAGAAACCGACGCCTGCCTGAATGCGGATCGGGTCGATGAATCGGCTGCGGTACACGCGCCAGTTCTTGACGAAGGCCCGGGTGGGCGGCTGCATCAGGCGCGACACGGTCGGGTTCAGGCGCGCCTGCCCGATCGCTTGGCGCACCCACTGCGGGTCCAGGTCGCGGCGGCTGGCCAGGTCATCGGCAAACTGCATGGCGTCGGCGCGCGTGGCATACAGCGGCCCCTGCGACTGCTCGGTTTTGGCCGCGACCTTCTTTTTCAAGGATTTTGCATCGCTGGCGCTTACTGGACCTACGAAAGCAGCTATAAAAAAAATAGCAATCCTGAGGCGGGAAGAAAAGGTGTTGAGTGTCATGCGCAGAAGTTGGGTGGCTGGGCGGATTTTAATCAGGCCAGTGAAGGCGCCTGAACTGCCGCTTCAGCTGGCGCAGGGGCGGGCGCTGGGTGTGCCGCGAGGCGGTCGCCGTGGGAGAGGCGGCATCAAAGCTGCCGGCTGCATAGCGCTGCATTTCAAGCTGCACCAGCCAGTCGTGCAGCGCCTGGCCCCGGTCGCCGTAGGTTTGCCGCACCTGCCGGGCCAGCTGGCGCGGCGAGGTGGCCGAAGTGCTGGCCAGGCCGCCCTTGGCCAGGCGCTTGCGGGCCCGGCCCAGCAGGCGCAGCCACGGATCATGCTGGCTGCGGTCCCACACGGCCCAGGCGCCGCCGGCCACGCAGGCAAGCACGATCGCGCCGATCAGCAGGGCGCTCAGGTGCTGCCAGCCGGGCGTGTCGATGCCCAGGGTTTTCAGCAGCTTGAACTGGCTGCCTTGGCTGTAGTTGAGCACCCACTGGTTCCAGCCGTTGTTCACGGCTTCCCAGGTGGCGCGCAGCTGGGCCACGAAGGTGGGGCTGAAACTGCCCAGTGCCTGCTCGACCCCGCTTCGGGGGGCGGTGAGGCGCTGGGCAGCGCCCGTGCGTCCGGGGGCGACGGCCGACGTCGGATCGACCCGCACCCAGCCCCGCCCGGCCTGCCAGACTTCGGCCCAGGCATGGGCATCGCTTTGCCGGACCACCCAGAATCCATCGACGGAATTGCGCTCGCCGCCCTGGTAGCCGGTGACGATGCGCGCCGGAATGTCCAGGGCCCGCATCAGGATGACAAAGCTCGAAGCGATGTGCTCGCAAAACCCTTGCTTGCGGTCGAACCAGAATTCGTCGGCGGTGTTGGCGCCGTAGAGCCCCGACTCCAGGGTGTAGCTGTAGCCGCCGGTCCGCAGCCGCTCCATGGCGACCTGCACCAGCTCGGCGGTGCCGGCCTGCGCATGGCGCGGGTCGCGGCGAATCTGGGCCGCCAACGCCAGGGTGCGCGGATTGAAGCCGGGCGGCAGGTCGACGAACTCCCCCAGGCCGCTGACCGGCTGCAACGGGCCATGCCTGAAAGCCGCATGGCTTTGCGCCTTGTAGCGCACCAGTTCGGTGATGGAGCGGTCGGTGCGCCATTGCAGGTCGGCCTGCATCACGCGCTGGTAGCCCGGCAAGTCAGGGGCCTCGGCCGCCGCTTCCATCACGAAAAGCCACGGGCGCTGGGTGGGTTCGAGGGTGACCTCGTAACGGGTGGCCGGGCCAGAAACCGCCAAGCTGGCCGTCACGCCCTGGCGGGACGAAAAACTGGCACGCGACGCGAGCCACTGGCGGCCATCGAAACCGGACAGCACCGGTCCGCGAAAATAAAGCTCGCCCTGCGCCGGCGGCTCGCCTTCGAAGCGGATGCGCATCGCCACGCTGTCGTCCAGCGCCAGTTTGGCAATGCTGCCCACTTCCATGCTGCCGCTCAGCCCGCTGCGGCCGGCCATGGCGTCGCTGGGCACGCCCCACAGCGGCGCCATGCGGGGGAAAAGCAGGAACAGCACCACCATGATGGGCGTGCCCAGCAACGCCATCCGGCTGGCCGTCTGGGCTGCCTGCGCCAGCGGCGGCTTGCCCACGGGCATGTGGGCATTGACCAGCGCCGTCAGCAGGCCCAGCAGCCCGAACACCATGCTCAGGCCCGTCAGCAGCGACTGGGAATAGAAGAAGTTGCTCAGCATGCAGAAAAAGCCGAGGAAAAACACCACGAAGGCGTCGCGCCGGGCCCGCAGCTCCAGGGTCTTGAGGGACAGCAGCACGACCAGCAGCGTCACACCGGCGTCGCGCCCGAGCAAGGTGCCGTGCGTCAGGTGGGTCGCGCCAAGGGTCAGCCCCAGCAGCAGCACGAGCCAAACCCGGCCGGGCAGGGCGCGCGCCTTCAGCGCCAGCCAGCCGCGCCAGGCCAGCACCGCGGCCGCCCCTACGCTGCACCACAGCGGCAACCGGGCGGCCTGGGGCAGCAGCACCCAGGCAATCACCGCCAGCAGAAAAAGCGTGTCGCGCCCGTCGCGCGGCAGGTTTTGCAGCGTGGCGAAGGGCCTGGATCGGGTCAGTGGGGTCATGGGGGGCGTCAGCAGGTGGCCAATGCTTCCAGGCAGCGGCGCTTGTGCGCCTCGCCGCCGCCGGGATGGACTTCCTGCGCCGGCAGGCGCAGGCCGTACTGGAGCCCCAGCCGGTCGGCCAGCAGCACCCAGGCGCACAGGCGCGAGAGTTGGTGTTCAAGGTCGAGCGAGCCGGCCTGCCGCACGTCGAGCCAGAGTTCCTGGCGCTGGGCCTGCTGGGTGTCGCGCACCACCAGCCCGCTGTTGTCTGCGCCGGCAAGGTCATGGGCCTTGGCGGCTTTTTTCCACAGCACGTGCTTCAGCGGGTCGCCGCGGCGGTAGCCCCGAACGCCGTCGAACTCGCCGCTGCTTTGCGCGCGCGCAGCGGTGCCCGCGCCCTGGACACGCGGCTCGCCCGGCGGCAGCGGCGGCGGGCTCGCCTCGGGCGCCGGGTACACCATGACCTGGGCCGCCGGGCGCCAGACCGTCCAGACGCGGAAGGTGCCCAGCGGAAACCGGGTTTCCGCCGTCAGCGTCGGCAGGCGGTGCAGGCCGCGCCCGGCCGGTGAAAAAGCCACCTGCACCACGCTGCTGCCCTGCGCCGGCACATCGGTCCAGGCCCACTGCGGCTTGGCGCTCGGCCTGGCCGCCACCGCCTGCGGGTCCATCACGCTCAGGCCGATGCCGTGGCGCACCGATCGCCAGGGGTTCGTCAGTTTGATATAAAAAGCAATGGTGGCGCCCGCGTGCTGTGCGGGAGGTGCTATCAAATTCATTGCAAGCCCGCGCAGCGTGCCGTGGCACACATGCATGCCGACCAGCGTGGTGCCGGCCAGCAGAAAGGTCAGCAGGTAGCCCAGGTTGAGCTGGTAATTGATCGAAGCGACCAGCAGCACCAAAACGGTCACGAACAGCATCAACCCGGCCCGGGTGGGCAGGATGTAGACGGTGCGCTGGGTCAGCGTGACGTTGTCGGTCAAGGGGAGGCGGGCCTCGAACCAGCGCTGCAGGCGCCTGCGCAGGCGCAGCGCCGGATGGGGGAAAAAGGCGAACGCGGCCATTCAGGTTGTCGGATCGAAGGCTCAGGGCAGCGGCACGGCATGCAGCATGGCGCGCACCTGCTCCACCGCGCCCCGGCCGGCGTTGCTGACCGGAATCAGGCGGTGGGCGGCGGTTTGCGGCAGGATCGCGGCCACGTCGTCGGGGGCGACATAGTCCCGCCCGCTCAGGAACGCCTGCGCCTTGGCCGCCCGCATGATGGCAATGCCGGCGCGCGGGCTCAGGCCCTGCAGAAACCAGCGGCCCGAACGGGTGGCGGCCAGCAGGTCCTGCAGGTAGTTCAGCAGCGGCTCGGCAGCATGCACCTGCTGGACCAGTTGCTGCAGCTCCAGCAGCTCGTGCGGCGCCAGCATGGCCGGCAGACCGTCGAGCATGTCGCGCCGGTCGGCGCCCTTGAGCAGCTCGCGCTCGGCGGCGCGGTCCGGGTAGCCAAGCGAAATCCGCATGTGAAAACGGTCGAGCTGCGATTCGGGCAGGGCATAAGTGCCGAGCTGGTCGTGCGGGTTCTGCGTGGCGATGACGAAGAAGGGCAGCGGCAGCGGGCGCGTCTGGCCTTCGATCGTCACCTGCTTTTCCTCCATCGCCTCCAGCAGCGCGCTTTGGGTCTTGGGGCTGGCGCGGTTGATCTCGTCGGCCAGCAGCACCTGGGCAAACATGGGGCCGGGGTGAAACACAAAGCTTTCCTTCTGGCGCTCGTAGATCGACACGCCCGACAGGTCGCTGGGCATCAGGTCGGCGGTGAACTGCACGCGCGAAAAGTGCAGGCCGAAGGCACGCGCCAGCGCGT
>JAQGLT010000042.1 GCA_028292745.1 Polaromonas sp.
AGCATGACCCAGTCCTTGGGCCAGGTGCGCCATGTAATGCTCGAACTCCTTGGATAATTCCATCATGCCTCCTGTCAGGATCAATGACGTTCGTATCATGCCCTGTTTTGTGACACAGTAAGACTAAACGCCTAAATAGGCCTCCTTGACGCGCGGGTCTTTGAGCAGCGCTGCTGCGTCGTCTGCCAGTACGATGCGGCCGGTTTCAAATACATAACCCCGGCTGGCCAGCGACAGGGCCATGTCCACCCGCTGCTCCACCAGCAGGATGGCCAGGCCGGTGCGGTGCAGCTCGCGTATGGTGTCGGTCAGCTGGTCGATCACCGTCGGGGCCAAGCCCAGCGTAGGTTCGTCCAGAATCAGCAGCGTTGGGCTGGCCATCAGCCCCCGTGCAATCGCCACCAGTTGCTGCTGGCCGCCCGACAGGGTGCCGGCCAGCTGCATGTGGCGCTCTTTCAGAATCGGAAACAAGGTGTAAACCCAGTCAACCCGCTCCGCGAAGCTTTGCTTGCCTGCAGCGGCCTGCACCGCACCCATCTCCAGATGCTCGAAAACCGTCATGTCGCGAAACAGCAGCCGGCCTTCCGGCACATGGGCAATGCCGCGGCTGACGATCTTGTGTGGCGCTAGGCGTTCGATCCGCTCGCCCTTCCACTCGATGGTGCCACCGGTGATTTTGTTGACCCCAGAAATAGCCTTGAGCAGCGTCGTCTTGCCCGCTCCGTTGGAGCCGATCAGGGTCACGATTTCACCGGTGCGCACTTCCAGGTTGATGCCATGGATGACTTCGCGGGCGCCGTAATTGACGCGGAGGTTGTTGATGCTAAGCACTGACTTTTTCCCGCCCAAGATAAATCCGTATCACTTCCGGGTCGTTCAGGACCTGCGTGGGCGTGCCCTGCGCGATTTTGACGCCGTGGTCCAGCACAGCAATGCGGTCGCATACGCTGGCGACCACACGCATGTGGTGCTCTACCAGAACCACCGTGACGCCCGAGTCGCGGATGCGGCGGATCATGTCCACCAGCCGGGCGCCTTCGTCGGGGTTCATGCCCGCGGCCGGTTCGTCCAGCATCAGCAGGCGCGGCTGACCCGCCATGGCAATCGCGACTTCGAGCTTGCGCTGCTCGCCGTAGGGCAGGATGCGGGCGAGGTGTTCGCGCCGGCCGGCCAGGCCTACGAAGCCTAAGATTTGATCCACCCGCCCGTTCAGGTCAGCCTCGTCACGCCGGAAGCGCGCGCTGTAAAGCAGCGAGTCCAACCAACCGCTTTTGCGTGTGCGAAAGCTTGCAATGCGGATATTATTGGCGACCGTTTCTTCCGGGAAGACGCTGGTGATCTGAAAGGTGCGCAGCGCGCCCAGCCTGGCCATCTGGTGCGCCGGCCAGCCTGTGCAGTTCTGCCCTTCAAACAGGACTTCGCCTGAAGTCGGCGGCATGCTGCCGCAGAGCAGGTTGAACAGCGTCGTCTTGCCCGCGCCGTTGGAGCCGATCAGGCCGAGGATTTCGCCCGGCATGACGTCGAGGTCAACATTGTTGACAGCCACCAGGCCACCAAACCTGCGCGTCAGGCCGCGCGCCGTCAGAAGCGGCGCACTCATGGCTGCGCACTCAGTGCGGTGGGCTTAGCGGCCCGACCATTGCGGAAATTGCGCCAGATGCTGACCAGCCCGCCCGGCAGAAACACGACGCAAAGCGTCATCAGCGCAGCAAAAGAAACCATGCGCAACGCACCTGTGGCACGCAGCACCTCCAACAGGCACACATAAACCAGCGCGCCCACTAGCGGGCCGATCAAGGTGCCCTTGCCTCCGATGATGACCATGATGATCACGGCTGCCATGCTCTGCAGGCCCATCAGGTCCGGCGTGATGACGGTCAGGTAATGCGCATAGAGCGATCCGGCCGCGCCGGCCAGTGCGGTGGCTGCGGTAAAGCCAGCCAGCTTGGTGCGAAAGATGTTGATGCCCAGAGAAGCGGCCAGCGCCGGATTTTCCCGCACGGCCAAAAAGGAGCGGCCACTGTGGCTGCGCATCAGCGCATGGCAGCCGAAAACAGTAAGGGCCACTACAAACAGCACCACAAAGTACATGTTCACAGCTTTTGAAAAGTCCAACTGCAAACCCGGCAGCGTAAAGCGCGGTATGTTGACCAGGCCCATGGGGCCACGCGTGAAGTCCACCCAGTAGTTGACGATGGTGTAGAGGATGGAACCGAAGCTCAGGGTGAGAATGGCAAACTGCGGCCCGGTGCTGCGCAGCGACAAATAACCCACTGCCATGCCGATCAGGCCGGCAATCAGCGCTGCAAACAGCGGCCCGAGGATGACGGGCACGCCGTAGCGCATGGTCAAAATCGCTGAGGCATAGGCGCCCATGCCGAAAAACGCCGTGTGGCCGAAGCTCAGTTCGCCCAGGTAGCCGACGATGATGTTCAGGCTCAGCGCCAGCACCGCGTAGATGCCCCACAGAACCAGGATGTGCTGGTAGTAGGCACTGCCCAGGAAAAACGGCGCCACGGCCAGCACAGCGCCTGTAGCCAGCATGCCAAGAATATGGTTATTCGCTTTGCTGCTCATTTGGCGGCGCTCCGCGAAATGTCAAACAGTCCCTGTGGACGCCATATCAGCACCAGCACGATGAGCAGATAACCAATGGCTTCTGCAAAGCCCTGTGACACATAGCCGCCACCCAGCGCCTCCACCACGCCGAGCAGCAGCCCGCCTATGCAGGCACCCGGTATGCTACCCAGCCCGCCTATGACCACCACGATAAAACCCTTGAGCACCGCCCAGTCGCCGACAGTAGGAAACATCATGGCCGTGGGGCCGACCAGCGCGCCCGAGAGGCCCGCCAGCAGGGACGCCAGGCCAAAGGTGTAGGCGTGAACAAAATTGGTATTGATGCCGGTTAGCACCGCGCCTTCAGGATGCTGGGCAGTGGCCTGCATCATTTTGCCGTAGCGGGTGCGCTTAATGAACCAGTAGACAAAAGCCAGCGCTGCAGTCGCCAAGACAAAGATCAGTACACGCTGCTGCGTCACCGTCACCGAACCAAGTGAAAGGACTTCGTCTGAAAAGCCAGACGCAATGTACTTGGGATCGGCGCCGAAGACCAGCTCGCCGCCATTGGTCAACAGGATGCCCAGGCCCAGACTGGAAAGCAGGATAATGAATTCATGCTCCTTGCGCAGTGGCCTGAAAAAGAACTGGTTGGCCGCCACCCCCACCATCCCGGTCAGCACTGCAGAGATCAGAACCGCCAGCAGGTAATGAACGCCCAGTAGTGAAATCGCGTAGTACGCAAAATAGCCGCCCAGCATGAAGAACGTGCCGTGTGCAAAGTTGACGATGCGCAACACGCCAAAAACCAGGGTGAGCCCCACGGCAATGAGCACATAGCCCATGCCGTTAGCAACTCCGTTGACCAGTTGTTGGCCCAACACTCCAAGATCCATATCGCCCGCCTTTTTGGACATGCGCGGCCCGGCTGATGCCAGACGCACAAGTCATTGTTGTTCTTAAGGAGTATCAGTTGGCGTTGGTGATCTTGCCGCCACGAACCTGAATCAGGTACAGGTTTTGCTGCGCCTGGCCCTTTTCGTCCAGGCTGATTTCGCCCAGAAGGGTGTTCCATTTTTGCCCGCGCATGGCAGCCGATATCTTGTTGTAGTCGCGCGAATCGCCGGCCTTGTTCATGGCACCGGCAATCAGTTCTACAGCCTGTGCGCCCAAGGTGCCGATGAAGGCGGGCTGGTTTTTATACAGCTTTCCGTACTCCGCGATCCACTGCACCGCAATCGGGTTTTTGGTGTCAGGCGTGAACAGTGACACGCTGTAAACGCCTTCGAGTGCCGCCCCTGACAACTCCAGCAACTTGGGATTCATGTTGCCGGCCGACGCAATGATGGTGCCCTTGAAACCAGTCTGCTTGAGCTGCCGGTAAATCGTGGCGCCCTGGGCCGTATTGATGGCTGACACGTAAATGGCGTCGGGTTGCAGGCTGCGCAGCTTGGTCAGCACGGTGGTGAAGTCCGTGTCGTTGCGGTTGTAAAACTCATTGCCCTTGACGGTGATGCCACAGGCGCCCAGCAGGCGGGTATAGTTTTCAACTTCCAGGCGGCCGTAGTCGTCGTTCACCGTGATGAATGCCACCGACTTGGGCTTCATCTTGTCGCAGATGAATTTCGAATACTTGTCCGACATCATGGTCGAGGTGGCGTTCAGGCGGAACAGATACTTGTGGCCCTTTTCTGTCAGGTCAGGATGCTGGCCCGAGGTCATCACGGTGAGCATGTTGTCGCGCGTCGTTTCCTTCATCGCCAGGCCGACGGCGCTAAACCAGCCGCCGACCACTGCATCAACCTTGTCCTGCTCGATGGCGCGCTTGGCTGCAGACACGCCCTCTTCAGGCAGACCCTTGTCATCGTAGGTCACCAGTTCTATTTTTCGCCCGTCCAGGATGCCGCCTTTGGCGTTGATCATGTTCGCCATGGTCTGCATCCCTTCAAGGGCCAGTTGGCCGTCAAAGGCCCCTGCGCCGGAAAGCGGCACGATGGCTGCTATCTTGACCGGCGGCTTGCCCTGCGCAAAGGCGGCAGTTGCCGCACCGAAAGTCAGGCTAGAGGCAAGACCCAGGCTCAGCATCAGCGAGCAGAGTGCGGATTGTGTGAACAGGCGCTTTTTCATATCTATGTCTCCTATTTAAATTGGTGGCGTGACTTCAGGCGTGTTCCACGCTCATGTACTGCTTTTGCAGGGCATCGATACGCGGGAATCCGATGAAGTCGTTGAAGTCTTGCAGGCCGTTGACCTGAAGCGGCAGCGCTTTGGACGACTTGGTCTGTGCCAATGCGCGCAGGTTGGTACGCATGGCCTGGGTAGCGCTCATCAGCGCGACCAGCGGATAAGTTGCAATGGCGGCGACCTCTTCAATCTGCCTGCGGTCCAGGTCGGTTTCCAGCCAGGCCAGCAGTTGCAGCGACAGCGGCACGCCGCAGCCTTGGCGCATAGCCTGAAGCCCTGCAAAGTCCTTGAAGCACCGCGAGATCGGCTGGATGATGTCAGCCCCAGCGGCCACATAGGCCTGGCCGCGCCGAATGGCTTCTTCTGCCGTGACAGCATCCGTGCGCGCCACGATGACCAGATCAGGATTTTTGCGCGTCGCAACCATGGCGCGTATCTTGTTGACCGCGTCTTCCATGGGCACGATGTCGATCAGCGATGACGAGCAAGGACAACGCTTTGGCGAGACCTGGTCTTCCACGATGACGGCAGACGCGCCCGCGTTTTCAAACTCGCGCATGGTGCGCATGGCGCTGACCGGGTTACCGTAGGCGGTGTCGATGTCGGCAATCACCGGAATGATGACCGCATTGCAGACGTTGCGCACCACCGCCAGGTTTTCGGTCATGGTGTAGAGCTCGGTGTCGGGCTCGCCCAGAAAAGATGACGAAATGCCATAGCCCGATGTCAGCAGGGCGTCGAAGCCGGCCTCCTGGATGAGGCGTGCGCTCAGCGCGTCAAACGCGCCTGCGGCCCAGACGGTTTTTCCAGTATTAATCAGTTCTTTAAGAGTGGGCATGAATTTGTTTCCTTTGGATGTCGTTCAAAAAACGCTGTTTCAGATAAGTTTCAAGTCCGCCGGCTTCCAGCATCTTCAGGTCGCCACTGGGCAGGGGCTCAAACGCGATGTCGCCGCCCTGCGTCAGGTTGCGCACGCGCTGCTCTGCCCAATCCACTTCAAGCTCGTCCCAGCGATCTGCAAACTTCAAAATGCCGGGGCAGGAAATTTGCGGAAATCCCATGCTGATCTCGCCGCGCCAATAGCCCGGCGAAAAGGACTCGGCGATCACGCCAGCAATGCCCAGATGGCGCATGACCTTCATGGGTGGGTAATGCGGATGGCCATAGCCAAAATTGTGGTTGCCCAGCAGCAGGTCACCCGGGCGTACGGTGCCGGCAAAGCCTTTGTCGTACTCCTGCATCGCGGCCTTGCTGAGCTCGTCGATATCGGTGGTCTTGATGTTTTTGACGCCGACGATCTGGTCCACGTCAAAGTCGATTTCCTCGAATTTGAAGGCGACACGGCCGCGCAGGTTCTTCATTGCCATGGTGTGAGTCCTTCAGCCTTGGAGGTAAGGGCGCGGATCTGCAATCCGACCTTCAATGGCGGATGCAGCAAGCACGGCGGCATTGCACAGGTAGATTTCCGAGTCGGGACTGCCCATGCGGCCACGCACATTGAGCGTGCCAGTGGAAACCGCACGCTGGCCAGCCGACATGGTGGCGATGCGGCCAAAGCAGTAGTCACAGGACGGCGACGATACAAAGGCGCCCGCTTCGACAAAAATGGTCAGCAACCCTTCGCGCGATGCGGCGGCCATGATCTCCTGGCTGGTCGGCACCACATGCAGGGCAAAGCCCGGCGCTATCTGCCGGCCCTTCAGCACGGCGGCGGCGGCACGCATGTCCTCGATGCGGCCGGACGCGCAGGAGCCCAGATAACCGGACTGCACCGACAGCCCCAGGAAATCCTTTAAGTCGCGCGTGTTGGCCGGGCTGGGGGGAATCACCACTATGGGCTCCAGGGCCGTGAGATTGATCTCATGACGCGCGAAGTAGACTGCATTTTCATCGCTAAAGACCGGCTCTAGCTGCTTGCGCGCGCGCGGCAGGGCATACTCCAGGCGTTTGGCGTCCGGGTTCACGATGGCGGTCAGAGCGCCGGTGAACATGGCCAGGCCAGTGATAGTCTGCAGTGCGTCGTTCGACATGTCCGCCACGGCAGGACCGCCGATTTCCAGCACTTGAAAACGGCATGATGCCGAGCCTAGCACCCGCACCAGATGGTGAAACACGTCGCGTGCCATGACGCCGGGCTGAAGGGTGCCCACCAAGTCCACCCTTGTGGTCTGCGGCACGCGGATAGAGACCTTTTCCATAGCAAAGGCTTCGAGCACGTTGCGCCTGAGGCCCATGGCCAGGGTGCCAAAAGTGCCCAGCTGGCTGACATGGCCGTCAAAGTGCACGACAAAGGCGCCGGGCGTGGCGTAACCCACTTCGGATGCAACCTGATGGCCTATGCCCTTGCGTTCATACAGCTTGACGTCGTTGATGGCCGTCCATTCGCGTGTGCCTTTGTGCATCTCCTCTTCGGCCGAGGTGATGGCCGGCACCATATGGTCAATGAAGATGCCAAAGCGCTCGGGCTCGGGCATTTTGATCATGCCAAAGTCGTCTTTCAGCTGCCTGAAGATCACGTCGGTATAGCCCGGAAAGTCATACGCCAGCACAAAGTCCGGCTTTGCCATGATCTCGTCGCCGGCATGGACTGCCGGCAGCCCGGCGGTGCGCGCCAAGATTTTTTCAGTGATGGTGTAACCCATGGAGGTAGCTTTCAATAAGGTGCGAGGTGGGCAGTCTTCAGTGAGCCCGCAAGCCGAGGGAGCCAGGATTCATACGGCCCTCGGGGTCCAGCGCGGCCTTGAGCGCCAGCAGCAAATTCCAAGTTTCGGGCTGCATCGCCGACTGCAGCGGATAGTCGCGGCCGATCTGCCAGTTCACGCCGCCCAGGCCCAGGTAAACCTGCTGCACGCCCTGGCGCAAGGCAATCACGGCTTCGCGGGCGGGCAGGTTGGCCGGCCGGCTCAGCCAGGGGCCGACCACCTCATCGCCCAGGCTCTTGCGGTGCAGCGGTGTGATCTCGTCCTGCCAGTAAAACGCAGGCTCCAGAAAGAATTCATTGCCTACCGTCATGGTCAGGTGCGACAGGATAATGCCGTGTTGCTTCATCATGGCCTCCTGGCTCTTGAAGTAGGCGGCGCTGCCTGCGACCACCCGCGCGGCTTCGCTCAACGCAAAGACCGCATGGATAGGCACCCAGCGCTGGCCGTCGGCACCGAGCATGCCGCGCACCGGATTGAAAGGCCGTGAGCGCATCACGCGCGCGGCTGCGTTTTGAATTTCAATGCCGTGTTTGTTGCCGATGGCGCGCAGAGCTGCCATGCTGGCCGACAGCGCATCGGCGGTTCGGCCCTCCACGACCAGATGCAGCGAGCATTCATGGTCGGCCAGGTAATTAGCCCCCGTGGTCGCCACATTTACCGCGTTCTTGATACCCTGCAGCATTCCTTTGGAAGAGCGGGCCACACTGCCCAGAATCTTCACGCCGTCCGACAGCTTGTTTACGCTGGCGGAATTGAGCGCCTTGGCGCGGTCGATGCCAAAGCCTTCCGATATGGCCTGGACGGCGCTCATCTCGACCTGGGCCAGTGCCATAGCCGTCATGTCCTTGAAGCCGAACCCCAGATAGTCCAGATGCTGCGGCGCAGGTGCCAGCTTGAGCGTGGCCGATAGCTTGAGTCCGAACGCGCCGGTGTCGCCCAGGAAAAGACCCGTCATGTCCGGGCCGGCGTAACGCGTGAATGGTTTGGTGTTGATTCGCCCGCCCGAGCCGGTTGTCACCACTTCGCCACTGGCCAGCAGTACGGTCACGCCCAGCACACTCTCAGCCACGGTGCCGTGCAAAGCGGAGCCGAAAAAGGCGCTGTTTTGCGAAAGCGCACCGCCGACTGTCGCGTTGATGCCCGACAGCGGTCCCCAGTATCCGGTGTTCATGCCAGTGGGCAGCAGGGCTTCATGCACTTGCGCCCAGGTGCAGCCTGCTTCCACCGTGATGTAGCGGTCGGCCACGTTCACTTCCATCACGCTGTTGAGCTGGCGAGTGTCGATGACGATGGTCTGGCTGCTCTCAGGCAGGTAGCCCTTGGTGTACGACATGCCGCCGCCGCGTGGCACGATGGCAATAGCATGCTTTGCCGCCACCTTGACGGCCGCTACAGCCTGCGCACGGTTTTCGGGCAGCACCACAGCGGCAGGCACAACGCCCGGTTGCCAGAAGATGTCGTTGGCATAGAAGGTGCAGGTCGCGCTGTCGGACATCACGGCGCCCGTGCCTACTGCAGCTTCAAGCGCGACAAGGAAAGCTGCGCTGCAGGCCGGCCCGGCATTGGCCATATCCCTCATATTGCTCATGTATTGATCCACTTGATTTGTTTAGCCTGCAATTACCAGGTCATCGGCAGGGGTGAAGTCGTAGCCGGCCGAATGTCGACGGACATAGCCGCCGTGCGGCGCGCCGAAATGCGCTGGCAGCAGCAAGGCATTGCGGTCGTGACAGTAGTCCAAGACGGCGCGCCGCGTGGTGCGGGCTTCTTCGGCCATTTCGCAGAAGCGGCTGTTCCAATCGGGACGAAAGACCTGCATAGGCTGGTGCAGGCTGTCGCCGGGAAAGATGGCGGCGTCGCGGCCGGATTCGAGTTTGAGCAGGCCGTGGCCGGCAGTGTGGCCGATGGCATCCTGAAAAAAAAGGCCTTCCAGGATTTTGGATCCGTCGTTAATAAACTCCACCTGCCCGGCTTCGATCACCGGCAGCACGCTGTCGGCGATCACCGCCATGTTTTCAGGCATTGACAGTTGCCCAGCGGGCGACTGCCAGTGTTCAAACTCACGCCGCGAGAAGATGTATTTCGCGTTGGGGAAAGTGGGCACCCATTTTCCGTCCACCAGTTTCGTGTTCCAGCCTACATGGTCTACATGCAGGTGGGTGCAGATGACCAAATTCACGTCTTCAGGCCGCACGCCGGCCTCCAGCAGGCGGTCCAGGTAAGGCAAGTGCAGCTGGTGAAAGCGCGCAAACAGCGGTAGTGCACGCATCTTGTCGTTGCCGCAGCCAGTGTCGACCAGGATCGTGTGCCTGTCATCGCGAATCATCCAGGAGTGCATGCTGGACATGACTTTCTTACTCACCTCGTCCCAAAATCGTGCGCCCGACAGGAGCTTGTGCTCGTCAAAAATGCCCGATTCAAAGTCGGGAAACAGAAAGTCCGGCATGAAGCCCGGCGTCAGCATCTCTTCGATGCGCGTCACGTGGTACTGCCCAATCCTAAATGTTTTCATTGCGCTTTCTTTGCAATGGTTGCTGTTGTTCCGAGTCCTGATGTTAGGTTCGGAGCTACCGGATGCGCCTTAGGGTAAATATCTAAATCTCCACATAGTGGATAAAATATGCTGCGCAGAATCACATTTCGATGAAGATACATGCACCATTAGGAAAGCTCAGAATAATGAATGAATCTAAAACATCACATTATGGAGTCAGCCGTACTGGCACGCAAAGCATCGAACGCGTAGTCGATGTGTTGCGTGTGATTGCATCGCGTGGGCGGCGCGGAATGCGAGTAGGTGAAATCGTGGCCACGTCGGGCCTTGCCGAAGCCACCTGCTTTCGCATGCTGCGCCGGCTTGAAATCGAAGGCATGATTGACCGAGACCTGCACAGCAAGAAATACTTTTTGGGACCGCTGCTACACGAGTTTGGCTTGCTGGCCAAGCCGCGTTACCGGCTCAGCGAGCTGTGCGACGGGTCCCTGCATCGCTTGGCAGACCTGACGCAGGACACCATCTATCTAAGTGAGCGCAGCGGGCTGGAAGCGGTCTGCACCAACCGCGCCTTGGGCGACTACCCGATCAAGTCGCTGGCGCTGGACATTGGCATACGCAGGCCGCTGGGCGTTGGCGCAGGTGGCTTGGCCATTCTGTGCGCACTTCCACCAGTTGATGCACAGGCCATCGTCGAAGCCAACGCCCATCGTTATGAAAAGTTCGCGTCTTTCAGCTGCGGTTTTTTGCAGGATGCGATTGCTGACGGCAGGGAGCGGGGCTACTGTTTCCTGGACAGCGTGGTTACCCCAGGGACCGCATCTATAGGCATTGCTTTTCCGCCCGATAACCCAGTAGCTGCGCTAAGCGTGGCGGCCATTTCAATGCGCCTGCCACCTGAACGCCGTGAGGCGGTGGCCCAGCACATGCAGCGTGAAATCAGGAAAATAGTGGCGGCAATAGTGGTCAGTACGGCGTCCCCTGAAGCGGGCTCTTCCGACACCTGATCATATTGACACCGCGCGCCGCATCGCTACGCACGAGCGTAGCACCACCGAAAAACTTAACATAATTCTTAAAGTGGTCCTTCCCGGTAGGTAAATATTCCAGCATTTGGATTATGTTAAGTTTATTAAAATTCTTCTTTATTCGGTGCTTGATCTAGGGCCTGTCATCAATTGTCAGCAAGGCTAATGCTCTTGAATACACAGTTGCTTGCCCTATTTCGACAGGCATGACCAAAAGATATGCACTGAGAAATGATCAATGGGAACGCATCAAGGATTTGC
>JAQGLT010000049.1 GCA_028292745.1 Polaromonas sp.
GCAGCCCGAGTAGCGCGACATGGCGTAACCGTGCAGGCCGAACTCGATGAACTCGCGCACGCCCGACGGGTTCATCACCGGGATCATGGCCGCGATGAAGGCGTGCTCGCTCTGGTGCGGCAGGCTCGACGACTTGCATGAGTGGTCGTCGCCGGCAATCAGGAGCACGCCGCCGTGCTTGGCGCAGCCGGCAATGTTGCCGTGCTTGAAGACGTCGCCGCTGCGGTCCACGCCCGGGCCCTTGCCGTACCACAGCGCAAAGACGCCATCGACCGTGGCTTTCGGATCCAGGCTGAGCATCTGCGAGCCCCAGACGGCAGTGGCGGCCAGCTCTTCATTGAGTCCGGGAACGAACTGAATGTTGTGCGCGTCCAGGTGCTTGCTGGCCTTCCACAGCTCCTGGTCCACCGCGCCCAGCGGAGAGCCCCGGTAACCCGAGACAAAGCCGCCGGTGTTCAGCCCGGCAGCGGCATCGCGCTGCCTTTGCGCCAGCAGCAGGCGCACCAAGGCCTGGGTGCCCGTCATGTATACCCGTCCGCTCGCCCGGCGGTACTTGTCGTCGAGCGTGACCTGGCTTTCATTGCCATGCTCGATGGAGCCGAACTGACCCGCCGTTGCGCTGGGCACAGCATCGGTTGCCCCGCTCCCCGACATCGGGGGCGCGACATTGGCGTCGGATGATTGCAATATTGAGTTGTTCATGTATGTCTCCTGCGAACGAAAGGGTGCAAGGCCAACCGGATCAGTTGAGTGCCGGTATTCTTGACGCGTTCATCTGCCATGTAAAACGCATAAAATTGTGATGTAGTATTGACAGAATCGATGTTTACCAATCCATCCAATATTCGCTTCACGCTGCGCCAGCTTCAGTATTTTTCGACCGTGGCGCGCACCGGCCAAATTTCTTCAGCTGCTACCGAGTCGCATGTGACCCAGTCGACGATGACCGCGGCCATTGCTGAACTCGAGCGTGTGCTCGGCCGAGTGTTGTTCGAGCGCAGCCGCAGCGGCGTGAGCCTCACCCACCAAGGGCATCTTTTTTTGCAACATGCAGCCGCTGTACTCGAGGCCGCCAATGACGCGGCCAGGGACCCGTTTCGCGACCAAAGCGAGGTAGCCGGAACGCTGCATCTGGCAGCCAGCTATACAGTGCTGGGGTACTTTTTGCTCCCCTACATTGCAAAATTTCAAAAGCTTCATCCCCGTGTGCAGATCATCCCAATCGAGCATGACCGGGCGCACATTGAGTCCAGTGTCAGCGCGGGCGATCTTGAGCTGGCCCTTGCACTGACTTCAAACATGCTCGAGCCCCGGCGCTTTGAGCGGCTCGTCTTGTCTCGCTCACGGCGCCAGCTCTGGGTGGCCAGTGGCCACCCACTGGCAGAGCTTGCACAGGTCTCGCTCACCGACGTGACAGCCTATCCTTACATTTTGCCCATGGTGGACGAAGGCGACGCCGCGGCCATGCGGTATTGGGAGCAAGCCAAACTGCACCCCGTTTCGTGGCTGCGCACCTCATCCATGGAAGCCGTGCGTGAGATGGTTGCATTGGGCCTGGGGGTAACGGTTCTGTCAGATATGGTGTACCGGCCTTGGTCGCTAGAGGGACGGCGCATTCACACCGTTCCGCTGAAAAATTCCATCCCCCCGATGGAAACAGGCCTTATCTGGCTCAAAGGCAAGCCGTTAAGCCCAGTCGCGCAAGCCTTTCGCAGCTACCTTGTGTCAATCAGCCGGCAAAGCGTGCCATGAGTCCAATAGGACTTTTATAGTCAAATGGGCCAGCCCTTCCAATAATCTCTATGACCAGTCTACGGATCGATCCCTACAGCTTGCGCCTTTTTGTTGCCGTTGCCAGGGAAGGCTCGATCGCCCGGGGAGCCCAGAAGGAGCATATTGCAACGTCCGCGCTGAGCCGTCGCATTGCCGATCTGGAGCACGCTTTTGGGGCGGCCTTGGTCGTTCGCTCCGCACGGGGCATTGAGCTAACCGAGGCGGGCCAATTGGTTTTTGACCGCGGCCTGCAGATCGACCATGAATTGCAAAGCCTTGCCCGCGAGGTCGAAGCGTTGGGCGGGCAGGTCAGCGGGACAGTGCGCCTTTTAGCAAACATGTCGGCCGTGATCGGCTTTTTGCCCGAGCGCATCAAGGCGTTTTCCGCCGCCTACCCGCTGGTTGATATTTCCCTCTCGGAAGAAGATACACGCGACGTAATCCGCGCCTGCCTGGACGATCGGGCCGATGTCGGGGTGGGCGTCAAGACCGACGTTCCTGCAGGCATCGAATCGTGGCATTTCGCCGACGACCCGTTGCTGGTGGTCCTGCCGCATGGCCATACCCTGGCTAAAGCGCACATCATTGGCTTCGCCGACATTCTTGCCTATCCGCTGGTCCGTGTGCACGCTGGCGGGGCGCTCGATGTTTTGTTGCATGAGCGCGCGGTAATTGCCTGCATTCCAATCTCAACGGCGGTGTCGGTCAGCAGTTTTGATGCGTCTTGCCGCATGATTGAGGCCGGGTTGGGTATTGCCGTTATTCCCCGCAGTGCCGCCGCCGCGTATGCGGGCTCGCAACGTTTCATTCGGCGCGCGCTCAATGAGCCATGGGCATCGCGTGAACTGCATGTCTACGCCCTGCGCAAGACCCCCAGAAGGACAGCAGTTCAGGCCCTCATCGAAGCACTCACCGCCACTGCATCGGCAGCAGAGTCCACCGACGGGCAATCGAATTTTGCGATGCCCCCTGTGCTGCCTTAGCGCTTGGAGGGGCGGCTGGGCCCGCGCATCATGCCGCATGACCTCCCCTACTTCGATACTTTCACTGCCTGGGCGTGTTCTTTTTTTGAGCACCTTGCCTGACCGTGTCGCTGCCCAGCTCCAGGGCGAGTCGCTTGACCTGTCAAGCGCAGGCCCGCTGCGTGACGACATTTCGACCGACGAGATCACGCCGGTCTCCATCCTCAGCCACTACGATGACAAGCTCGGCCGCTACCCCTACACCGGGTATCAAGCCGGTGAAAAGCGTCCCATTGGCGTGGGTGCCGTCGTGGGGGGAAATTTCAGCGTAACGGTTGCTGGCAAGCGCTACGGCAAAGGCTCGTCGCGCGAGCACAGCCCGGCAGCAGAAAAGCTCGCCGGCATTCGCTTGGTGATCGCCGAGAGCTTTGAGCGGCTGTACCGGCAAAATGCCGACAACATCGGCCTGTTCACGTCAACCGACTTTTCTCTTGTCGAGCGGATCCAGCGTGGCGAGCCGATCGAGATCGAACAACTCGTGGCTGGACGCGACGCGCTGGCCGCGGCCATCTTGCGCTGCGGCGGGTTGCTGGAGTTTGGCAAGCAGCAAATGCGCGCGGTCCACACCTCCACGGCCGTGTCAGCGCGGCCGCAAACGCTGTTTGAAAAGATTGTCGCGCGCCATGCCTTGCGCACCGAAGTGACCGAGGCCAGCGCCACGCCGGGCACAGGCACCTTTGTGCGGGCCGACTGGCGCTTCATCCATGAGTATTACACCGGCATGTGCGCGCACATGCTGCACGCCAGCTTTGGCAAGCCGCTGGCGCTGTACGAACCGCAGTCCATTGTCGTGTTCGAGGACCATACCTCCTACGTGGCCAGCAGTCCCGCCCATATCGCTAATGGCTTGGTGCCCAATGTGCTGGCCATGTGCCAGGCGCAGCGCGACTTTGCCAGCGATTACGGCTTGCGCTTTCACCGGACCTTGAGCGACGAGGAGGCTGCGCTCGACAACGGTTCGAACTCGGCGGGCATCTCGCATGCCATGATGACGGAGCACTATGCCTTGCCTGGGCAGGTGGTGGTCGGGACCGACTCGCACACACCGCACAGTGGCGCCCTGGGCTGCGTGGCGTTTGGTGTCGGCACGACCGACATGGCCAATGCCTTCATGACCGGCGCGGTTCGCCTGACCGTGCCAGAGTCCCTGCGTATCGAGTTGCAGGGGCCGGTTGCGCCCGGTATCACCGCCAAGGACATCGTGCTGCACCTGCTGGCCGACCCGGCCATAAAGGCGGGCCTGGGCATCGGCAAGGTCTTCGAGTTTGCCGGCAGCGCGATTGCATCACTGTCCACCGATGAACGTGCCACGCTGACCAACATGACGGCCGAACTGGGTGGCCTGACCGGCATCGTCGCTCCCGATAGGGAAACCGTACTCTTTCTCGCCGAACGGCGTGCTACCCATTTCCAGCTCGAGCCCTGGATGCGCAGTGACGAGGACGCCATTTATGCCGCCACGCTGAAAATTGACTGCGCCAGCTTGTCGCCCATGGTAGCCGCGCCTGGCGACCCGGGCAATGGCATGGCGCTGAGCCAGCTTGATACCCGCGTTCTGGTGGACATCGCCTATGGCGGCTCCTGCACGGCAGGCAAACGCGAAGACTTCGACCACTACCATGCGGTGCTGTCGTGGGCGCTTGAGCAGGGCTTGAGCCTGCCGTCACACGTCAAGCTTTATCTTCAGTACGGAACCACGGCGGTGCGGGACTACTGTATTGGCCAAGGCTACGACCGAGTGTTTGCTGCGGTGGGTGCTGAAATCCTCCAGCCGTCGTGCGGTGCCTGCGCCAACTGTGGCCCCGGCTCATCGACGCATGCGCAGCAGGTCACGGTCAGCGCAATCAACCGCAATTTTCCAGGGCGCTCGGGCCCGGGCCGCGTCTGGCTGGCCAGCCCGCCAACGGTCATGGCCAGTGCGCTGGCGGGCGAGCTGATTTCATTTCAGGCACTCCAGGATCGGGTAGGCGAAATGCGCCCTGCCCTGACCTAGAACGCCATTAAAAACAACCAAAAACCGGAGACAACTATGACATCATCCACCTCACGCCGCACCACCTTGCGGCTCCTATCTGCCGTAACTGCCATGGCGGTATCAACGGCCTTCAGTGCTTATGCGCAAGTCGGCAGCAAGCCACTGCGCATTATTGTGCCGCTCACCACGGGCTCGACCGTCGACACGGTGGCTCGCGCTATGAGTGTGGAACTGGCCAAAAGCATGGGGCAGCCGGTGGTGATCGAGAACCTGCCTGGTGCTGGCGGCGTCACTGGAACGGCTCAACTGGTGCGTGCGCCCAAGGACGGGCAAACCCTGGCCATGATCTCTTCTAACCACGCAATCAACCCCAGTATCTATAAAAATGTGCCGTTCGACTCGGTTAAGGACATCACGCCAATCAGCGTCTTTGGCACCGTGCCCTTGGTGCTGGTGGTCAACACCAGCGTTGCCGCTAAAAATACGCACGCGCTGGTGGCTCTGGTCAAGGCGAGTCCGGGCAAGCTGAACTACGGCTCGGCCGGCAACGGCTCCGTGCTGCACCTGGCTGGCGAGCTGTTCAAGGAGCAAGCTGGCGCTTTCATCACGCACATTCCCTACCGCGGCACCGGCCCGCTCACGACCGACCTCATGGGCGGCCAGGTCGACATGGCTTTCTTGTCGGTGACCGCAGCCGCGCCGCACATCAAAAGCGGCAAGCTGCGCGCCATTGGCGTGTCCACGCGTACCCGTACAGCCGTACTGCCTGATGTGCCAACGCTGGCCGAATCGGGTTTGCCAGGCTACAGCTTCGATGCCTGGCTGGCGATCATCGCGCCGGGCGGCACCCCCAAACCCATCGTGCAGGACCTGTACCAGAAGTTCAGGACTGCACTGGCCAATAAGGATGTCCAGAGCAACTTGCAGGCGCAAGGCATCACGATTCTGGAGGGCACCCCCGAGCAGGCCGAGCCTTTCTTTGTGAGCGAATTGGCCAAACACGCGAAGCTGGTCAAGCTCTCGGGTGCAGTTGCTGAATAACTTTTTTAACGAGGCACGTCGCCGCCAATTCCCCTCAAGAAAGCCAGTCATGTTTCAAGCGCCCAGCTACCTGGCCATGCCCGATACCCAGTGGTCCACCAGCGACCTGTGTGATGCGCACTTGGACGACCCTGTATGGGGCGTGCGGATATTGACCGCACCCCTGCGCCGTTTTGGCGGTCGGGCCTGGTACTTCGGTCCCGTACTCACTGCAACGCTGCAACATGCCAAAGCCTTATCACTGGCAGACATACTTCAGCAACCCGGTCAAGGCCGTGTCTTGCTGGTGCAAGGCAGTCCGGGCGATAGCCATGCCGTGCTGGGCGACCGGATGGCTGGACTGGCTGTGCAAAACGGCTGGGCTGGCATCATTGTTAACGGCTTCGTGCGCGACTCGGTGGCATTGCAGCGCTTGCCGCTGGGTGTGCATGCGCTGGGCACGCGGCCCAACCGCGCCCCCGAAATGGCGCCTTGCGAAACGGGTGCATGTTTTGAGTGGGCCGGCGTTGCCATCAATTCTGGTGACTGGATTTATGCCGACGAAGACGGCATTATCTTGATGAGCCGCCGGCATGTGCCGCTTTAATAACACCAAGTTGTCGCTGTTGTCGTTCAAGCAGACAACAGCATATTGATCTGTGTTTACCTTCTGCCCAAGTGACGCGCACTACCGGCCAAAAGGCCGACTTCTATGGAGCCCTGAGTCATGATCATCCTGCACCACTGCGTCAGCGCCCGGTCTTTTAGGCCGCTCTGGACGCTCGAGGAGATCGGCATCCCATACGAGCTGAAAATGCTGCCCTTTCCTCCCCGCGCGCTAGCACGGCCGTTCCTTGACATCAATCCGCTCGGCACGGTGCCCGCCTTGTTCGACGGCCCGGTGCGCATGACCGAGTCGGCCGCGATCTGCCAGTACCTGGCTGCACGGTTTTCTCCCGGCGGACTCAATGTCGCCATTGGCGAGCCCGACTTCGGCGCCTACCTCAATTACCTGCACTTTGGCGAAGCCACCTTGACGTTTCCTCAGACGCTGGTGCTGCGCTATGCCCACTTTGAAGCGCCCGAACGCCGCCTGCCCCAAGTGGCCGAGGACTACGCCAAATGGTTCCTGGCGCGGCTGCGTACGCTCGAGCCGCTGCTGGCCGAGCAGGAATTTCTGTGCGCCCAGCGCTTCACGGCAGCCGATGTCTCCGTGGGCTACGCGCTGCTGCTGGCCCAGCATCTGGGGCTGGATCAGCGTTTCACGACTTCGGTGCAGGCTTATTGGCAGCGGCTGCAGGCCCGAGAAGGTTACCGGCGCGCCATGGCGGCGCAGGAAGCCGCAGCGAACGCGCAGGGCGTTTCCTCGGTTCCTGCGCCTGACACACGGTGATCTCCTCGGTAGAGTGAAACTGCTTGAAAACGCAACGCCTCAGACCCGACTGGGTGAAAAACTCGGTGAAAAATCAGCTGGGGCTGGAAGAAGACAAAACTGCCTGAAAGACACGTGAGCCGCCGTGGCGGGGTTGGGTGAGGCAGCTTGACTAGTATCAGCAGCCGGGTATGGCACTCCACCAGCGTGCCCACTGCGCTTTGGTTGAGCGCGCCTTTGATCAAGTCGCCCTCCCAATGGCCTGGAAACTGGCGATCCTCGATCTCCGGTGAGCGCCCATGAATGCTCAGCATGTCGGCCATATGTCCACGGCGACCCTCGCCTTTGGAGCGCGGCCAGCGCTTGGCCCGTGCCATTCGCAAACAAGCCATGATCTCTTTGCGCAGCTCTCCTCGGCGTTGCTGGGCGTAACGGCAGCTGCGGTTTAGCACGCGGCCTATGTCACGCATACTTAGCCCGATGGCAATGGTTTAGCGGTCTTGGTAGTCCAGTTGGCTGTAGCAAGGTTCTGATTTCATGGGCACACCTTAAGCGGGAATTGAAGGTGCGTTGCACTTCACTTTTGAGGCCGCCCTGTCATCAATTCCCTTTAGGCTCGTGCTGTCCGCTGAAAGGCCTGTTTTGAGTCAATCCAATGAAGGGTTCTCAACGGCACACTGCGCTACCAGCGAAAGATTGAAAGCCGTGTCTTTCACCAGCTTCGCCAACTGGTCAATTTTCGACTCGTCGCGGCGGATGGACGGCATCGAAATACCAATACATCCCACGGCCATGCCGCTCATGCCGATAACTGGAGCGGCAATCGAATGCGCGCCGTCAAATCGCTGGTTATTAGTGGTGGAATAACCAATTTTTTTAATTTTGATTAATTCGTCTTGTAGTACCTTCAGAGCAGGCAGCTTCTCGTTGCCCTCGGCCGTATGAGACTCGCGACTGTATATCCCATTGACAACGCTTTCGGGCAGGTAGGCTGCAATTGAACGACCCGATGCACCCCAGAGCAATGAATAGTCCTTGTCCTTGCGGACAACGTAATGAATCGCATGCTCTGAAAAAACCTGTAAAAGAAACTTAAAGCGCTGCTTTTCACCAAGATAGATACCGTAGTAGGCAGACTCGCCACTTTCATCAACAACCTTTGCCAAATTTGACCGGATGGCATGCGGGAAAGTAGTGGATGCGGAGAAAAGCGTAGCCGCTCGCAAAAAGGCACTGCCTGGGCTGTAGCTGCCCGTGGCCGGATCCTGCACCGCATAACCTGCCTGGCGCAGGGCGCTCAGGATGCGATGCGTCGTGCTGGGCGGCATTTGCAATGCCTCCGCCAGGACACCGAAGGACACCGGTTTGCCTGCTTCTGCCAGACCCATCAACGTACGAATGCCGCGCAATATGGAGCTGTTGGGATCTTCAGTCATGAATAAAACATGGTTGCCAAAGGGATAACGATAACAAACAACCCTGTTGACTTTCTTTTCGATGTAGTTAGACTCCTTTCATAATATTGAGAACTAAATCTCATTCAACGGAATAAGGTCAAGGTATGGCACTTCAGGTTATTTCAAACGCTGAGCCAGCGGCGCTGATGCGCTGCTTGCCTTTTTCAACGCATGACGGTTCGCGCCCGCAGATATTGGCCACCGTTTGCAGCGAATGCAACTACACGAATTTTCCGCCGTCGCATGTCTGCGCGCACTGCATGTCGTTGGCGGTTTCATCATTGGCGCTATCGCAAGCGGGGGTGCTTTACAGCTATACGACGATGCGTTCGGGGACTCAAAGCGTGTTTGTCGGTTATGTGGATCTACCGGAAAAAATCAGGGTTTTCGCTGAAATCGATGGCTTTCAGGCCGGGCACCCGCCTGCCTGCGGTAGCAAGGTCACTTTAATCACGATCCGGTACGGAGCAGGTGATGAAAGAAAGGCGGGGCCGGTATTTGTATTCACATCCGCAACCGCGGCAGGAGCCACAGCATGAGCCGCAAAGTCTATGTAGTGGGCACGGGAATTCGGCGTTTTGGGCGCTTTCCCGATGTCAGCCATCCCGACTTCGCTTGGCCCGTCATTCGCGAGGCATTGCTGGAGAGCGGCCTCGACAAGAATCACATCGACGTGGCGTATTCGTCGTCCGTTTTTGGTGGAATGCTTCTAGGCCAGCAGGTGCTGGGCAAGCTGGGCATCAGCGGTTTGCCCATCATCAATGTAGAAAATGCCTGCTCCAGCAGCGCAGTGGGCCTAAGGGAGGCGGCCGCCCGCATATCCAGCGGGCAAAGCGAGTCGGCCCTGGTGTTTGGCGTCGAAATGCTCAGCAAGCTAGGGGGTGGACCTCTGCCGCTGAATGCTGACGACTGGGAAGTGTCCAACGGGGTCAGCATGCCCACTATCTATGCAATGCGTGCACAGCGCTATCTCTACGAGCACCGGCTTGCCCCGGGTGATTTATCGGAAGTCACTGTCAAGGCTAGGTTTCACGGTTCGCTGAACCCCTTGGCACAGTTCCAAAAAAGTGTGACGCTTGAAGAAGTCAACGCATCTCGCGAAGTTGCCAGTCCATTGCGACTGATGCATTGCTGCCCGACGGGCGACGGGGCTGCTGCCGTCGTGCTGGTATCCGAAAAGCTGGCCCAATCGCTCAACATTAAAAACCCGGTGGAAATTTTGGCGACGGTTCTGCATTCGGGGCTGTACGAGCCGGGACCGAGTTCCATGATCAAGTCGCACGCATCCGCAAAATCAGCAGCCGAGGCGTACGAAGCAGCAGGAATCGGACCCGAGGATGTTGACGTGGCAGAACTGCATGATTCGTTCGCTATTGCCGAGCTCATGTACTACGAGGCCTTCCAGTTCTGCCAGCCAGGCGAGGCCATCGGCCTGCTGCGCAGCGGCGCCGCCTCACTGGGCGGCAGGCATGTGGTGAATCCTTCGGGCGGGTTGCTTTCTCGGGGACACCCCGTCGCAGCAAGCGGCGTGGCCCAGATCTGCGAGATCACCCGGCAGCTGCAAGGCCGCAGCGGAGCCCATCAGGTAGCAGGCGCCAAAGTCGGGCTTGCCCATGTCACGGGCGGCGGCATTGCCGGCTTTGAGCATGGCGCCTGCGCAGTCACCATCCTCAAGCGCTAAGCCGCCGCATCCCATGATTCCTATAACGACAACGAAATCGACGGCGCTTGGCGCTTCCGCACCTGCTGCGGCTGGATCCGGCCCTTTGGCGGGAATCCGAATAGTTGACTTCACGCTTTTTCTTTCAGGCCCGTTTGCCACGCAAATTCTGGGAGACTTGGGCGCAGAAGTGATCAAGATCGAACCCCCGGACGGCGATATGTCCCGGACTATCCCGCCGAGTTTTGTGGATGGTTCGAGCACCTACTTTGGCAGCACTAACCGGAATAAAAAATCGGTCGTACTCGACATGCGCAGCCCGGAAGGCCTGGCAGCGGCGCAGCAGCTCGTGCATGAAGCCGATGCCGTGATTGAAAACTTCCGCCCTGGAAAGCTGGCGCTGCTGGGGCTTGACTACGAATCCGCCGCCGCGCGCAAACCTGCATTGGTCTGGGCGACGATTTCAGGTTTTGGACAGGACGGCCCGCTACGCGACCGGCCAGCCTACGACATGATCGTACAGGCGATGTCGGGGGTCATGAGCCTGACCGGCGAGCCCGACGGCGAGCCTGTGCGTGCGGGCATCCCGATTGGCGACCTGGGCGCCGGTCTCTACGCCGTTATTGGCATGCTGGCGTCGCTGATTGAAGCGCGCGCAACCGGAAAGGGGCGTTTCATCGACATCTCGATGCTTGATGTGCAAGTGGCGATGCTGTGCTACCAGGCGTCGAACTATCTGCAAACCGGCAAGCCGCCTGGCCGCCAGGGCAGTTCACATGACTTCATTCCCAGCTACCGGTGTTTTCACAGCAAGGACGACCAGCGCATAGCCGTCACCGCAAATACCGAAGGCATGTTCAAAGGCCTTGTAAAAGTGATTGGCCTCGGCCACCTGGCCAGCGACGAGCGCTTCCGGGATGCCGGCCTTCGCTATGCCAATCGCGATGTGTTGATCGCGCTGCTTGCCCAGGCTTTCGCTCGATATGACGCCGCGCCGCTGGTCGAGGCTTTGATTGCTGCGCAAGTGCCTGCGGCTGCCATTGATGACCTGGGCGCCGTCTTCAGCAACCCTCAGGTCCTGGCGCGTGACATGCGGCTTGAACTGACGGGCGAGGAAGTCGACCAACGGCTGCGCGTTGCCGGCAATCCGATCAAACTGGTTCCGCCCGGCGACTCCCGGCACCGGTTTCCGCCTCGCCTCGGCGAGCACACGCAGGAAGTCCTTGATGGACTGCGTTACCGCGCCATGGCTGCGACCGCGACGGCACCCGAAACTCTTGCGGCCGGAAATACCGGTGCGGATGACGTCATGCCAAGCACCGCCCAGCGGCGCATCGATTAACTCAAGCCAGACTATTTCAATCCGTTAAAACAACGAAGGAGACAACCATGACCCATGTACCCTGTTTCAAAGCTGCCCCTCAGCGGCGCGCTTTACTGGCCGGCTTGTCACTGCTTGCGCTTGGCCTGTGCGCCGCGCCGCCTGCCGCCCTGGCGCAGGATTCCGCGCTGGCAGGAAAGCGCTTGCGTTTCGTTGTTCCGTTTTCTCCCGGGGGCGGTGTCGATGGCTTGGCGCGGGCCGTGGCCGAAGGGCTGACAAAGCAGGCCGGTGTTACGGTCATCGTGGAGAACAAACCCGGCGCAGGCGGAAATATCGCGGCGTCTTACGTTGCAAAGACGCAGAACGACACCCTTAACCTGCTCATCACCAGCGTCAACCATTACGCAAACAAAGTCTTGTTCCGTAACCCCGGCTATGAGCCCTACAAGGACTTTACGCCGGTCGGCTATCTCAGCACTTTCCCCTATGCCTTCGTGGTGCCGAGCGACAGCAAGTTCAATTCTCTCAGCGAAGTCATCACGACAGCCCGCGCACAGCCCGGAACTGTGTCCTGGGGATTTGGGGGGAATGGCTCGCTCGGGCATTTTCTGGGAGTTGCCATGGAGCAGTCAGAAAATATCAAAGGCAATCCGGTTGCCTATCGCGGGGGGCCCGACCTTTTAACGGCCGTCGGTGGAAAGCAGGTGGACATGGTCATCATGACGGTGCAGAGTTCCGCGCCCCTGATCAAGCAAGGGCGACTGAAGGCCCTGGCGGTAGCTGGCAATTCACGCAACAAGGCGTTGCCGGACGTACCGTCCATCACGGAGTCGATTCCCAAATACCCCAGCATTCAAGGTTATGTTGCCTTGATGGCTCCGGCTGATACGCCTGAGCCTGTCTTGGTGGCCTTGCATCGCGAGCTGAACAAATTTTTAATCTCGGACGAATACAAAAAACGGTTGGAGACTGATGGCTCCACTGCAGTGATCTTCCCGACGGTCGCGGCGACGAAGGCATTTTTTGAAAAGGACGGTCCACAGTGGGAAGCACTCACTGTCAAAGCAGGTTTGAAAGTCGAGTGAGACTTCTAAAAGAGCTGCGTTTGCCGAGCTTTCCGGCAATGCCCCGCTTATGTCATTGATGCTCTCCCCAGTCAGACTCTCAATAATCCGTCAACTTAGCCATACTTCGGAGTGTTATGAACAGCAGTGTCAGTACCGCCAACAGCAAAAACAATAGCGTCACGAGCAAGCTGTCGGAATTTATCGCCAGCGCCTCGAAAGCGACACTTGACACTCGGACAATTGAAAAAGCCAAGCACCATATTGTCGATACCGTCGCAGCGATGCTGTCGGGCACGGCGCTGCATGTAGGCCACAGCGCGATGAAGGCGCTGCCTTCGTTTGGCGGCTTGCCCGAAGCCACCGTGTTTGGCCAAAGCGAGCGCTACCCGGCTTATTGGGCCGCCATGTTCAACGCCATGCTGGCGCATGCGGACGAGACCGACGACTCGCATGAACGCTCCAAGACCCATCCGGGGTGCGGCATCGTGCCAACTGCCTTGGCGATGGCGCAACGCGAGAAAAAAAGCGGCCTGGACTTCATACGCGGGGTTTGCGCGGGTTACGACGTGGGCGCCCGCCTGACCGAAGCGCTGGGAGCCATGTCGCTCAACCATGCCGGCACATCGACGCATGCCTTCGGTGCCATCTTTGGCTCAGGCGCGGCGGCCGGCGTTTTGGGTAATTTCGACGCGTTGCAAGCGCGTCGCCTGCTGTCTTATCTGGCGCACGAATCGTCGGGCCTTTCCTGCTGGATGGCAGAACACGATCATGTGCAAAAGGCCTATGTATTCGGCGCCATGGGCGCGAAGAATGCGCTGACCGCCGCCATTTTGTGCCAGTCCGGCTGGACCGGCCTGGACGATGCGATGGAAGGCCCCCGCACCTTGTTCGCGGCGCGTTGCGAGCCCGGCACGGCCCGTGGCATGGAATTGCCTTTGGTGCTCGGCGAAGAGATATTGGGCTCGAATATCAAGAAGTGGTGCGTTGGCTCTCCTGCGCAGGCACCGCTTGACTGCATCGAATCACTCTTGGACCGGCTTCCGCCGCACGAGGATATTGCCTCGGTACGCGTCGAGATCCGTTCTGACGAAGCCTTCATCGTGGACAACCGGGACATGCCCAATATCTGCTTGCAGCACCTGGTGGCGCTCTACCTGGTGGACCGTACGTTGAGCTTCGACTCGGTGCACGACCTGGTCCGAGTCGATGACCCGCGTGTGCGGGCGGTTCGCCAGCGCGTCACGCTGGTGTCGAGCGACGCGCTGCTGAAGGCCGGAGGACGTCAGGCCATCATGGAGATCGTCACCTCCAGCGGGGAAAAGCTACGCAAGCATGTGGAGCATGTTCGCGGGACCTGGGGCGATCCAATGCCCCGGTCTGAGGTCGATGCGAAAGCGCGGGATTTGCTGGCGCCAATCATTGCCGGGTCCGCCATGCAAGACCTGCTGGCCGGACTATGGAACCTTGAACATCTGACTGCCGCGGAACTCGACAGTCTGATCGCGGGCACCGTCCACCACCACAGTGACCATAGCCACCCAAGCAAAATCTGAAACCGCAGCCCGTCAGCCATTTCGATCACCACCTAAATATGACTATTCAACTCCCCCTTGCCGGCCGCGCCGCGCTTCTCACCGGCGGCACACGCAACATCGGCCGGGCTCTGGCGCTTGCTCTGGCAAGTGATGGGGCTGCGGTATCGATCAACAGCCGCCGCTACGACGATGACGCCAGGCTTACCGTGAAAATGATCGAAGATCAAGGCGGCCGTGCAATGCATGTCCAGGCCGATGTGTCCGACGAAGCAGAGGTTCTGCGGATGGTGGACGAAACCGTCACCAAGCTCGGAAGCGTCGACATTTTGGTTCACTGCGCCGGGATCCGCCGTGTTCAGGCACTGCAGGATATTTCCCTGAAATCATGGCGAGAGGTGATGGGCACCAATCTTGATGCTGCGTTTTTATGCAGTAAAGCCGTGGTGCCCCATATGCAAAAAGGGATGGGGCGCATTGTCTTCCTCTCCGGCGTTTCCGCTTTCAAAGGCGCTCCTGAGCGGGCTCATGTGGTTGCATCCAAAGCTGGACTGGTAGGGCTTGCAAGGGCATTGGCGACTGAGCTTGCCGACCGGCAAATTACTGTTAACTGCATCGCGCCCGGGCATATCGACACCGTACGGGGGGTGGATGCCGGTGCCGTGCCTTCGCATTTGTCGGCTTCGGCCATTCCGCTGGGCCGTCTGGGTAAAACTTCCGAGGTTGCCGCCATGACCAGCTTGCTGGCTTCAGACAGCGGTGCCTTCATCACCGGTCAGGTACTTCATGTGAATGGCGGGCTGTTCTTTGGAGCATGAGTAAACTTTTGGTCGATAGACGCTTTGCATGAACGCCTGTAAGGCTGGAATTAAGGTGAGGTAGCCCGCAGGCTGGCGCAGCGCAGGCATTTGATGCTTCGGCATGCAAATTCCTTCGCTTTTCGATTTCCAAAGGGCGGCTGGCGCGGCGGCACGGCCCGCCTACTCCTCGGGAATATGGCGGGGCAGCTCGATCCGCCGGGAGCGCCTGCCTTCGGGGGGCAGCAGTTCAAACGGCCTGGGGATGGCCCGCATTTCCTGCTCTGGCAGTTCGCCATCAGGCGTGGGTGCCGGAATGGTGATGTAGCGGATCACCGGCGCGGGTTGCCCGGATGCCCCTTCGGGGGGCGCCATGCCGGGTGTCTCACGGGCGCGGTTGTCGGCTTGTTGCTGGTCGGTGCCAAAAAATGTCTCGCCGTTCAATGCCGCCTCATTTTCCAGGCCCAACATCGGGTCCGGGCCGGCTGGGCTGCTTGAAGCACCGGAATTGCCTGCATATGATGGCGGAGCGGAAAAACGCGTTTGCGCATCAACCATCCGGGCATTGAAGGCCTGCTGGAAAAACGCCCCGACCATGGGCAGCGCACTTTGCGCGCCCTGGCCCCAGCGGTCGCCCATGGTGACCCGGTTGTCATTAAAACCAACCCAGGCACCCGCGACCAGATGGGGGTGCATCAGGATGAACCAGCCATCGGTGTTGTCCTGGGTGGTGCCGGTCTTGCCGGCCACATCGGCCCGTATCCCAAACCGGTTGCGAATGCCCGTGCCCGTTCCCCTGTCGATCACGCCGCGCATGGCGTCCAGCAGGCCATGCGCCACGGACACATCCATGGCGGTTTCCGGGGCGGCTGGCTGAAATGCCTCCAGCACGGCGCCCTCGCGATTTTCAACCTGGGTTAGCAGCACCGGTTCGATGTACTGGCCATCGTTGGCGATCGTGCTGTAGCTGGCCACCATTTCCTTCAAGGTCACGGGACTGGTGCCGAGCGCAAGCGAAGGCACCTCTTGCAGCTTGCTCTGGCGCACGCCCATGGACCTGGCGAGCGTAGCGACATGTGCCGGGCCGACCTTGTGCATGACCTGGGCGGTGATGGTGTTTTTGGAGTACATGAGGCCTTGGCGCAGGGTCATGGTGGCGCCGCTCGGGCCGCCCCCGTCGGTGGGGCGCCAGAATGCGCCATTGCCCAGAGGAATCTCCACCGCCCGGTCCACAAAGGTGTCGGTCGGCTTCGCACCGTCCTCGAACGCCGCCCCATAGACAAAAGGTTTGAAGGTCGAGCCCGGCTGCCGATGGGCCTGCTGCACATGGTCGAACTGATCCCCGGCAAAATCGCGGCTGCCGACCCAGGCCCGCACCTGCCCGTTGCGCGGGTCCAGGGCCAGAAAGCCGGCCTGCAGGCGCGTCTTGTCATCGCGCAGCTTGCGCATGAAGGTTTCATCGGACTGGAGCTTTTGCAGCACCTGGTCTTCGTTCAGGCCCGTTGTTAAGGCCGCCTTGAATTCGGGCGTACTCCGAATCAAAAGCAGCACCATGTTCTTTTTAGTCTTCCACCCCGCGCGAGGCCCCCACTGCGCATCGGCCAGCAACTGCAAGCGGTCGGCTTGCGCGGCGACGGCCTTGTTCGCCATGTCCTGCAGCCGCGAATCGAGGGTGGTGCGCACCACCAGCCCGTCGGCATGGATGTCGTAGTCATTGCGGTCCGCCCATTCGATCAGCCAGCGCTTGAGCTGCTGGGCGAAATGCGGCGCGGGCCCCAGGGTTTCGGTTTGCCGCTCGAAGTCGATGCGAAGCGGCATTTTCTGCAGCGATGCCAGCCGGGCCTGCGGCAGCTTGTCGTGCTTGGCCATCTGGGCCAGCACGATGTTGCGCCGCTGCATGGAGCGCTCGGGGTTGATGACCGGGTTGTAGTAGCTGGTGCCTTTGAGCATGCCGACCAGGGTGGCGCTTTCCAGCAGGTCGAGTTCATCGGCCGATTTGTCGAAATAGGTGCGGGCGGCTATTTCAATGCCGTAGGCGTTGTAGAGAAACGGCACGGTATTGAGGTAGCTTTCAAGGATCTCGTCCTTGGTGTAGACCGACTCGATCTTGAAGGCGGTGATGGCTTCCTTGATCTTGCGCGGCAGGCTGGCCGCACGGCCGATATCCTCCGGAAAAAGATTGCGGGCCAGTTGCTGCGTGATGGTCGAGCCGCCCTGCAGGTCGCCGGTCAGGGTATGGAAAAACGCAGACACCGTGCGTTTCAGGTCCATGCCGCGATGCTGGTAAAAGCGGTGGTCTTCGGTGGCGATCAGCGCCTGCCTCACATGGGGGGAAATGTCGGCCAGCTTGACCCACTCCCGGTTGGCACGCTTGAAAACCGCCAGTTCCACGCCGTCCGCCGACAGCACAACGGACGGCTTGGCGGTTTTGGCCTTGCGCAGGTCGGCAATGCTGGGCGTGAAAGGAATCAGGACCAGCACGTACAGCAGCAGCAGCACAGGCATGGCCGCCAGCGCCCACATCAGCTGGCGCCGGCTGAGATGGCGCAGGCGCGAAGGAAGGGACGAGACGGATTGTCCGAAGCGGGACAGGAGCGTTTTCATGGCCGCGATTCTAGAGTGCGCGGTCGGCTGGCGGCTGCCGCCCCGCCGCGGCGGCTCAACGGCGCTGCGCAGAGTTCATGATTTGCTCCAGGATGGTGGTGCCTCGGTTGAGGACCTCGTCGCCATCGTCGGGCAGGCTGCCTTGGGGCGTCAGGTGATTCACCATCTCGGGCAGGATTTGCGCCATGCCGCTGGACACTTCCTCCGTGCTGACCCCCAGCTGTTGCGACAGGCGCGACAACTCCTCTGTTCCAACCACGTCATCGATGGCTCCCGGCGCCAGTTCCTCGTTCCCATCGGTCGATACCCAGGACGCCGCCTGCTGGGTATAGCCTTTTTGCTGGAACCGCTGCAGCACGCCGCCAATTCCACCGTTGCGCTGAACCCACTGCATGGCCAGGGGCAGCAGCAACGCCATCATCGCGCCCTTTCCGCCCAGGCCACCCAAACCGCCGCCCATGCCGCCGCCGCCCAGTCCCCCAAGGCCCCCCAAACCAGCGCCCGACCCCGCCCCCCGGCCCAACAAGCCGCCCAGCAAATCGCCAAGGCCGCCCCCATCCATGCCGCCGCCCATCGAACGTGAATCGGCACCCCGTGCACTGCCGAGCACACTACCCAAAATCTGCCCCAGGATATCGTTTGCCATTTCATGCTCCAGTAGTGGTAAAAGCGCTCACGATAAGCGCGGGCAAACCGGATGCACGTAGGCTGCCGCCGCAAAAACAGGCACGCTGCGGGCTGAAACGGCCTGTGCCCAAGATGTTGGGCCAAAGCAGGCAATCAAAAAAGATACGCAAAAAAACACATTGTCACGCGGGTAAATACCAATCCCCGCTACGCTTGGTTTCTTAGTTCTCTTCTTTTTTGCCGCACGCCTTCGACTTTGCATGCGGCCTGCCCTGTCTTTGGTCTTTATTTATCCAGAAAGCCTCTATGAATATTTCTCGCCTCGGCAAAAAGTCTTTTGCTTCTTCACGCGCCGGTGCGCTCACTGTTGCTGCTGCAGCCGGAGCGGCCGCCACGGCGGTCTGGGTGGAGGTACGGGCACGCCGCGCTGAACGCGAGAACCCGCCTGAGGGCGATTTCATCGACATCGACGGCGTCCGTGTGCACTATGTCCTGCGCGGGGAAGGCCCGCCGGTGGTGCTGCTGCACGGCAACAACGTCACGCAGGCTGACTTCAGCGCCAGCGGCCTCCTCGACCGGTTGGCAAAGACGCATCAGGTCATTGCTTTCGACCGGCCGGGCTATGGGCACAGCGCGCGGCCCCGCGACCGGCTCTGGCATCCGACCGCGCAGGCGGCCCTCTTTCACACCGCGCTGGCGCGGCTGGGCATTGAGCAACCAGTGATCTTCGGCCACTCGATGGGCACCATGGTGGCGCTCGCCATGGCGCTGGACTTTCCGGCTGACGTGCGCGGCCTGGTGCTGGCGGGCGGTTATTACTATCCCAGCCTGCGGGTGGATGCCTTGTTGACAGCGCCAGTCGCCCTGCCCGTCCTGGGGGACGCCATGCGTTACACGGTCACGGCCCTGTCGGCTCGCGCCATGCTCGACGGCCTGGTCAAGGGCATGTTCGCGCCCAAAGAAGTGCCCGTGAATTTCCTTCCCACGCTTTCGCGCGAGATGCTGCTGAGGCCGGTGCAGCTGCGGGCCAACGCAGAGGACGCCGCTTTCATGATTCCCGCCGCACGCACCCTCTGCAGCCGCTATGGCGAACTCAAGCTGCCCGTGACGCTCATCGCCGGCGCCGACGATCTGGTGGTTGATGTGAAAGCCCATTCCACGCGTTTGCACAGCGAGCTGCCGCACAGCGAACTGCAGGTCGTGCCTGAAACCGGGCACATGGTCCACCACATCGCGCAGGACGCCATCGTGGCGGCCATCGACAAGGCGCTGACGGCATCAGATGCCCCGCCTGTCTCCCAACCCCAACAGAGCGAGTAATCCCAGGAAAGCACCGGACCTGGCCGGCAGCTTCCGGCAGGTGGGCCGGGACGCAATGCGGGCCAGCCATTGGAAGGACGGCACCGTCGCCTGCCCTTGAGGTGCGGGTGACCGCCTTGCCGATAAATTCAAGCGAAACAGGGCTGTAGCGCAATAGGCATCAGGGTAAACAGCTATTATTTTAGTAGCAACCATCGGCGATTTGAACGGGTGAGTGGCAGGGCCGCTGTGCCGAGGCGAGTGGCACAAGTGCACCCGCACTGGCCTGAAGGGGTTTCGGGCACACCGTGATTTTTCTTAGGCGACAAACAATGGCGGCCTGCAGGAACACCGCAATGCAGGTGTAATGCAGGGGCCCGGCTCCTCGCATACCCATTCCCACCCCTTCCAAATTCACGTTGGCCGCTTTTGTCCCACCGCATTCTGCCCACTTCCTCTCCTATTTCACCGGCCACCCGCCGCACTATCCTGCTGCTGTCCTGTGGCACTTTCGCCAGCATGGCGGCCCAGCGCATCTGCGATGCCATGCTGCCCGAGCTGTCGCGCCTGTTCGCGGTCAGCCTGGCGCAGGCGGCGCAGGTGGTCTCGGTGTTTGCCATCACCTATGGCGCCTCCCAGCTCTTTTATGGCCCGCTGGGCGACCGGCTTGGCAAGTTCCGGGTGATCACCTTTGCCACCCTGGGCTGCAGCGTCGGCAGCATCCTGGCGGTGTTTGCCACGACGCTGGATGTGCTGGTGTTCGCGCGCGTGTTGATGGCGCTGGGCGCGGCAGCCATGATTCCGCTGGCCATGGCCTGGATCGGCGATGCGGTGCCGTCCGACCAGCTGCATGAAATGCTGACCCGCACCGGGCTGGGCAGCACCCTGGGCATCGTCGGCGGCCAGCTGGTCGGCGGCCTGCTGACCGACGTGCTGGGCTGGCGGTGGGCCTTTGCGTTCATAACGGTGCTGTTCGGCGTGGTGGGCTGTCTCATGTACGGCGACCTGCGCAGCCAGCGCACACTGCCCGGCAAAGCCCCGCCACACGCCGGGTCGGCAGTGCGCCATGGCTTTGTCAAACAGGCTCTGCTTATCATCACCGGACCCTGGTCGCGCATCATTTTGCTGCTGGGCTTGGTGGAAGGCGCGGCGGGGTTCGGGGTGCTGGCGATGTGGGCCTCGCACCTGCACCGCTCGCTTGGGCTGTCGCTGTCGATGTCAGGTGCGATCGTCGCCTTGTTCGGCCTGGGTGGCATGCTTTACATGGCGCTCGGCCCGCGCCTGATTCGCCGCTTTAGCCAGCAGGGGCTGGTCTTGACCGGCGGAACCATCGTGGGCATCAGCGCGGTGGTGTTGGCTTACACCCCGCACTGGGCGCCTTCGATTCCGGCCAGCCTGATGGCGGGCTTCGGCTTTTTCATGTTCCACAACACCATGCAGGCCAACGCCACCCAGATGACTCCGCACGCGCGGGGCACGGCGGTGTCGCTGTTTGCCTCGTTCCTGTTCCTGGGCCAGTCCATCGGCGTGGTGCTGGCAGCCAGCCTGGTTGACCGCATCGGCACCAACGCCGTGGTGGCGCTTGGCGGCGGGGTGCTGGCGATGGAAGGCGTGGTCTTTGCCTGGTTGCTGCGGCAGCGCCAGGCGGCCGGCTGACCGCCCTGGCAGCACGCTCAGCCATCACGGCTACTGAAGCTGCCTCAAAATCCTGCCAAACAGGCCGTTGACGATCTGGCTCAGCGGATCGTTGCGCCGTTGCTGCTGCTGCGGCGGCTGTTGTCCGGGCGAGGCCTGCGGCGGCTGCGGCCTCGGACGGGGAATGTCGAATTCGGCGTTCTGGTCGAGCAGACGGCTGCGCAGCGCCTGCTGGAAAACATCGCCCACCATCGGGAGCGCGCTGCGCGCGCCCTGCCCCCACGCGCCCATCGTCACGCTGTTGTCGTTAAAGCCCACCCGCGCCCCGGCCACCAGCTGCGGATGCATCATGATGAACCAGCCGTCGGTGTTGTCCTGCGTGGTGCCGGTCTTGCCGGCCACATCGGCCTGAATGCCGTAGCGCTGGCGAATCGCGCTGCCGGTGCCGTGGTCGATCACGCCCCGCATCACGTCGACCAGCGTCAGCGCCTGCGCGCGCGGCATGGCCGGCTGGCTCTCCCTGACCGGCTCGAAAGCCTCCAGCAGCTGGCCATTGCGGTCTTCCACGCTGGCCACCAGCACTGGCATCAGGTAGTGGCCGGCATTGGCGATGCTGCCGTAGGCGGCCACCATTTCGAGCAGCGTCACCGGGCTGGTGCCCAGGGCCAGCGAGGGTACCAGGTCCAGCTTGCTCTGCCGCACGCCCAGGGACTGGGCCAGCTGCGCCACCGACGCCGGGCCGACGTTCTGCATCAGCTGGGCCGTGATCGTATTTTTGGAATAAGTCAGGCCGTCGCGCAAACTGACGGGCATTCCCGTCGGGGGCGTTTCATCGCTGGGCGTCCATACCGCGCCGCCCTGGGAAGTGATGGAAACCGCCCGGTCGACATAGGTGTCCGACGGGTCCAGCCCTTTCATGAAAGCCGCGCCGTACACGAACGGCTTGAAGGTCGACCCCGGCTGGCGGCGCGCCTGGCTCACATGGTCGAACTGCTCCTGCGCATAGTCCCGGCTGCCCACCCAGGCGCGCACGGCGCCGCTGCGCGGGTCCAGCGCCAGAAAGCCGGCCTGCAGCACGGCGCGCTCCTGCCCGGCCTTGCGCTGGCCGTCCGCCAGCTTTTGCAGCTGCGCCAGCTGCCGCGCCATGGCCTGGTTGGCCAGTTTTTGTATCCGGGCGTCCAGCGTGGTGCGCACCCGCAGGCCATCGGCATGGATGTCATAGCCCTTGTGGTCGGCCCAGGCCACCAGCCATTTGCGCAGATGCTGCGCCACATGGGGCGCGGCGCCGAGCGGCTCGACCTGGCGCTCGAAGTCCAGCTTGAGCGGCCGTTTGGCCAGCGCCTCGACCCGTGCCGGCTCTAACTTGCCGTTCTTGGCCATTTGCGCCAGCACCAGGTTGCGGCGCTTGCGCGCGCGCTCGGGGTTGAGCACCGGGTTGTAGTAACTCGTGCCCTTGAGCATGCCGATCAGCGTGGCGCTTTCCAGCACGTCGAGCTTGTCGGCCGACTTGTCGAAATAAGTGCGCGCGGCCATTTCAATGCCAAAGGCGTTGTAGAGAAACGGCACCGTGTTGAGGTAGGTTTCCAGGATTTCCCGCTTGGAATACACCGCCTCGATCTTGATGGCGGTAATCGCTTCCTTGACCTTGCGGTTGATGGTGGCGGCGCGGCCGATCTCTTCGGGATACAGGTTGCGTGCCAGCTGCTGCGTGATGGTCGAGCCGCCTTGCAGCTCGCCCGACAGCGTGCTGAGCACAGCGCCCGCCGTGCGGCGAAAGTCGATGCCGTGGTGGTCGTAAAACCGCCGGTCTTCGGTGGCGATCAGGGCATTGACGACGTTGGGCGATATCTTGTCCAGCGTCACCCACTGCCGGTTGATGCGCTTGTATTCGGCCAGCACCGTGCCGTCGGAGGCAAGCAGCACCGAAGGCACCTCGGACTTGGCCTTGCGCAGGTCACCGATGCCGGGGGTGAATGGAATCAGCACCAGCACGTACACAAGCCCGACGGCCGGCAGCACCAGCGCGGCCCGGACCGGGTGCTGCCTGACGAGGCCGCTCAGGCGGTGAAACTGGGCAGTGGAGAACGCGGCGGCACGTTGGAGAAGAGGTGTCATGCGCAGAGTTTAAGGGGCACAAAGACCCAAGCGCGGCAACCGGCCGCCATGCCATGCACAGGCCTGGCAAAAAACACGTCCTTGCTACTGAATGCATAGCTGCCGATGCTTGCTGCATCAGCGCAAACAGCACATTTGGCACTGAATCCAGTCTTGAATCCCGTGGGGTAGCAGCTTTTTATGGAGCAGCAACTCCTCGCTGCCCTGCGCGCATTGTCGCTCGCAGGCGAACCGGTACTGAGGCAATGGCCTACAGAAGTGCCACCTGGCAGCCGCTAAGGTGCGGTATCACCACAACCAGGAGATCGACATGACCATGCAACCCGGCATCCAGCCCGACCGCGTTAACGTGAACAACACAGGCGAAATGGCGCAATGGGCCAAAAAGCTGGACGTTACCGATGCCCAACTGCGGGAAGCCGTGGCGGCGGTGGGCGACAAGGCAAGCGATGTGGAAATGCACCTGAAAGGCACCCGCAGCACGACCAATGCCGACAGAGTTGACGAGCTGGGCGCAAATTAGGCCGCTGCTTCGATCCGGCACGGCGGCCAGTCCCTCCAGGCGGGCTACCAGGGGCTTAAAGGCCAATGCCCAACCGCCAAGCCAGGCCGTGAACCCAGGCTGGCTGGCATTCAACACATGCTGATAACGGGGGCAGCACCATGGCCAGACAGCTCATCGTCTGCTGCGACGGCACCAACAACAACCTGACCGGGCGCCGCAACGATACCAACGTCACCCAGCTGTGCGAGCTGCTGGCGCCCGAGGCGCAGGAGCAGCGCCTGTACTACGACCCGGGCGTCGGCAACCCGGGCGAGCTTCCCGGCGCCACCTGGGGCGACAAGCTCAGCCGGCGCTATGAACGGCTGCACGGGCTGGTGTTTGGCAAGGGCATCTACGAGAACATCGAAGAGGCCTACCGCTTCATCATGCGCAACTGGCAGCTTGGAGACGAAATTTACCTGTTCGGTTTTTCACGCGGCGCCTTCACCGCGCGCAGCGTGGGCGGCTTGGTCACCCAGTTCGGCATCCTGCGCGCCGGCATGGAGGGGCTGGTGCCGACGCTGCTGCACATCTACTTCTCGGACCGTCAAAAAGGCAGGCAGGAATACGAACGCATCCGGGCCCAGATTCGCGCCCTTTACTGCGACCAGGCAGGCCGCGAGGCGCCGGTCTGGTTTGTCGGCGTCTGGGACACGGTGGCCTCGGTTGGAGCGCCATTGCTGAGCCGCGAGATCACCGCTTCCCCCACCATCGCCGGTAAAAACTTCAGGCATGTCAGGCATGCGCTGGCACTGGATGAATACCGCAGGAATTTCCTGCCCCGGCCGTATGCCATCGAAACTGGCTACGACTATGCGCAGCACGGGCAGAGCATCCGGCAGGAATGGTTTTCAGGCGCGCATTGCGACGTGGGCGGCGGCTATGCCAATGCGCAGGCGGGCCTGTCGCATCAAACCCTGCTGTGGATGGTCGGCGAAGCTGCCGGCTGCGGCCTTCGGCTGCATCCCGACGTGCTTGACGGCGCCGGCCGGCCCGATGCGGCGCTGATCGCACAACGCCTGGACAGCCAGTCCGACTGGCATGGTGCCCGGCAAAAACGCGTCCACAGCGAAACCTACAAATCGCCGCTGTGGGCACTGGGCGGACAGGCAGTGCGCGATCCGCAGGACCATGGCCATTTTTCGCGCCCGGTGGCCTTGCCGGTCGAGTCGCCCACCGTGGGCGCGAACGGCCTGGCTTTTCCGGCCGATACCGCCTGGCGGCAGCCCCGTCTGCGCCAACCGGCACGTGAGCCTTCCCGGCCCGAAGAAAAAACCGCGCTGAATTACCTCGGCCATCCCGCGCTTCACCTGCTGCTGGCCGCGCTGTGCGGCCTTTTCTTTTGGGCGGTGGCGGGCGCGCTGCTGCTCGGGCCGGCCGTCATTCAGGGCAACACCCTGTGGCGGCAGCTGGCGGCCATGCTCGGCCGGCTTGCTCAAATCCACGAGGCCAACCTGAATCTGGCCGGCTGGCAGCTTGGCTGGTGGACGCACTGCAGGCTGCCCGCCGACTGCATGCCCACGGCTGTCCACCCCGCCCGTGCGCTGCTGGCCGACTTTGGACTGATTGCCGCGTACGGCTACCTGCTGGCATTCGCCGTCAGCTGGGCATTTGCCCGCCTGGCCGGGCTGGGGCGGGTCGGCATGGGCCGCAGGCCATGGCTCAACCTGCTCGGCATGGCGGCCTGCGTCGCGGTGCTGGGCGACGCGGCTGAAAACCTGCTGACCGCCGCCCTGCTTTTTTCCAGCGCGAATGCCTACCTCCCCGGGCTGCCGCAGATGCTTGGCATCGGCATGTCGCTTGCCGCATGGGCAAAATGCATCGGCCTGGCCGGCAGCGCTGTTCTGGTGGTCTGGGCTTGCATGAGCAAAGGCAGGGCGCGCTAATGCAATAAGCAAGGCAGGGCTTTTCCGCCACGGCCTGCGTATTGAGCAGAGGAGCCTTGGGGGGCGGCTTCATGCGCCGAAGTTGTGCGCTAGGCCAAACCACCCTGACTGGCAACAGCCGCACACCTGGGTCGCCAGTTTTCCAAACGCCAGGGAAAACCAGGGAAATTGCACAGTTTTTGATCAAAACGGGCTCTAGCGGAGGCAGCGCCTGCGCTAGCAGCTATGATTTCAGGAGCAACAAGGCGGCCCGGCTTCGCTGTTGCCAGCCAGAGTGAAACCGCGCTTGAACTTCTGCGGCTGTAGCGCCAGGCGCTAGGCGCCCAGCGCCAGGCCGCGCCGGCAACTGGGGTGCGATTCAGCTCAGGCCGGTGACCGGCAGGGCAGCGCCATGCACGGCTTTTGCTGAATCGGAGGCCAGAAACACGATCACACTGGCCAGGTCCTTCGGCTCGACCCACAGCCCCGGGTCGGCGGCGGGCATGGCAGCGCGGTTTTCCGGCGTGTTGATGATTGTCGGCAGAACGCAGTTGACGTTGATGTTTTTGACCCGCAACTCGGCCGCCATGGCCTCGGTCAAACGGATCACGACGCTTTTGGCGGCGCAGTACGCCCCCATCTGCGCCATGCCTTTGTGCGCCGCGTGTGCCCCGACATTGACGATCTTTCCGCCGCCGCTTTGCAGCATGTGCGGCACCACGGCCCTGGCGGTATTGAGCAGCGTGCCGGCATTGATGTCCAGAAGGAAGTCCCAGGTGCCCGGCGCTGTCTCATGCACGGCCTCGCCCATGCGAAAGCTGCCGGCCAAATTGCACAGCACATCGATCCGCCCGAAACGCGCCACCGCCGCATCGACCGCAGCCGCAACCTGCGGGCCGTCGAGCAAGTCAGCGGCCAGCAACTGGCGGTCATCGCTGTCCTCGCCGAAGGCCAGTCGCAGAAGTTCAAGCTGCCGGTCGATCAGGACCAGGCGAGCGCCCTGGCTGGCGAAGGCGGCCGCCACCGCCTGCCCGAGGTTGCCGGCCGCGCCGGTCACCATGACGGTACGTTGTGCCGTGCTCATGCGGGGGCTCCCTGGCGTTTGCCTGCATGGTAGCGGCCAGTGCCCTGGGTGATCACGGCATCGGCGGCCAAAACCGTGCCGGGCTGGTATTCCGGCTGATCCAGCACCCGCTCGTAGAACGGTGCAAAGTCGATCCGCGCCAGGTCCAGCAATTCGTCCAGGCTGTCGATCACGAAGTAGGTTTCCTGAAAATCATCGATGCGGTAGTTTGTCCGCATCACCCGCTCCAGATCAAAGCGCACGCGGTTGGGCGAAGCGTCGTCAAGCGCAAAAACGCTTTCCGAAGCCGACGAGGCAATGCCCGCGCCATAAATGCGAAGCCCGTCCTTTTGCCGGACCAGGCCAAACTCGACCGTGTACCAGTACACCCGCGCCAGCTTGTCCAGCACGCCGAGCTGCCGTGCCCGCAGGCCGCCGATGCCGTAGGCCTGGATGTAGTCGGCAATGGCCGGATTCATCAGCATGGGCACATGGCCGAAGACGTCATGAAACACGTCGGGCTCTTCCAGGTAGTCCAGTTCATGCGGCTTGCGGATGAACTGGCCGGCGGGGAAACGGCGGTTGGCCAGGTGCTCGAAGAACACCTCGTCGGGCACCAGACCTGGCACGGCGACCACCTGCCAGCCGGTGCGCTGCATAAGGATGTCTGACAAGCGGCGAAAGTCGGGAATCTCGTCGGCGTCCATCGGCAGCTCGGCCATGCCGCTGACAAATTCGTCGCAGGCCCGGCCCAGGAGCAGCCGGCTCTGGCGCTCGAACAGCGTCTTCCAGACCCCGTGTTCGGCCGGCGTGTACTGGTCCCAGCCCTGGTCGATGGTCCAGTCCGCTCGCTCGGGAGCCGCGGCATCGCCTGCTGCCAGCCCGTGTTTGGTGGGTTCATTCTGCGGTGCTTGCATGATGGGTCCTGGATCTTTAGCTTTCAACCAGAGGTCTGTCGAACTGGCCATAGGCGCGGTCAGCCGCTTGCGCCAACTCGATGTCGTTCATGGACAGACCATTGACATCATGTGTGGTCAAGGTGATTGACACGCGGTTGTAGACGTTCGACCATTCCGGGTGATGATCGGCTTTTTCAGCAACCACGGCAAGCTGAGTCATGAAGCCAAAGGCGTGCGCAAAGTCAGCAAACAAGAATTCACGGGTGATCAGACCGCCCCGGTCAGTATCGAATTGCCACTGGGGAAGACCTCTTAAATGTTCGCTAGCGGCTTGCGGGTCGAGCTTGCCTATAAGACTGGACGGCGCACCTGGCAGCGTGGTCATGGTGCCTTCCTTTCAGAAACCGCTGCGGGCAACACGGTGCCGCGGCATTCGCCAAAGCCGATGCGCCTGAAGCCCTCCTGCTGGCAGTAGCCGCGCAAGACGATGCTGTCGCCGTCTTCGAGCCAGCTGCGGGTCTCGCCGTTAGTCAAGTGCAAAGGCTGCTTGCCGCCCACGCTCAGCTCCATGAGAGAGCCGCCCTGCTCCGGATTCGGACCCGACAGCGTGCCCGATCCAAACAGGTCGCCGGCGCGCAGGTTGCAGCCATTGACCGTATGGTGCGCCACCAGCTGGGCCACGGTCCAGTAGGCATCCCGGTAATTGGATTGCGAAATGCGCTCGCCGGGGTGGCCTTCCTGGCGCATCCGCTCGGTCTGCAGCCACACCTCCAGCTCAATATTGAAAGCGCCTTGTTCCCTATTAGCAGTCGATTGAAGGTAATCCAGTGGTTCAGGGTCGCCTTCGGGCCGGCTGAACGGCGCACGAAACGGCGCCAGCGCGTCGACCGTGACCATCCAGGGCGAAAGCGTGCTGGCAAAGTTTTTCGACAGGAACGGCCCCAGAGGCTGGTACTCCCAGGCCTGGATGTCGCGCGCGCTCCAGTCATTGAACAGGCCCACGCCGAAGACATGGTCCTCCGCGCTGGCCATGGCGATGGACTCGCCCAGAACGTTTGGACGGCCGATCAGCACACCGATCTCCAGTTCGTAGTCCAGCCGGCGGCAAGGACCCAAGCTGGGAACGGCCTGGTCAGCGGCCTTGGTCTGCCCTATGGGCCGGCGAAAGCTCTGGCCGCTTGGCACGATGCTGGAGGCCCGGCCGTGGTAGCCGATGGGAATCCACTTGTAATTGGGCAGCAATGGGTTGTCGGGACGCAGTTGCTTGCCAATGGTGGTGGCGTGGTGCACGCTGGTGTAGAAGTCGGTGTAGTCGCCGATCTGGCAGGGCAGGCCGAGTTCCACCTCGGATTGGGGCCGCAGTGCGGCCTTGAAGGTGTTTTGCTGCGTGCTGCCCACGCGCAAGCCTTCCGAAATGGCTTGGCGCACGCTGCGCCTGACCTCAGGGAGCAGGCGCATGAGCCGGTTCATGTCACAGCTGTCGATGACCTTGGCCGCGCGCAGGTCCAGCACCTGGTCGCCAATGGCCACTCCGATGCGCCAGTCGGCATCGTCCTCACCGCGAAAGCGGCCAAAGGGCAGGTTTTGAATCGGAAAGTCGCTCCCGGTGTCATTGGCTGACTCGACCCAGCTTTGCAGCGCCGGGTCGTGGGTGCCGTCAATCGCGAGGCTCATGACTGGAACTCCCGCTGGTGCAAGAAGGCGGCATGCGCGGGCGCGCGTTTTGTCTTGGACCAGTCTTCGAGCATGTCCCACTTCACCGCGTCCAGGCGGCTGATCATGGCGTCTTCCTCGGGGTCCGGGCACGCCAGTTCCAGGCGATGGCCGTTCGGGTCAAAGAAATACACCGAGTGGAAGGCGCCATGGTCGGTCACGCCCAGCACATCGACGCCGTTGGCCTGCAGGTGTGCCTTGAATTCCAGCAGCTCGGCCCGGTCCTTGACCCGAAAAGCGATGTGCTGCACCCAATCGGGCGTGTTGGGGTCGCGTCCCATGGGCGGCTGCGTCGGCAGTTCAAAAAAGGCCAGCACGTTGCCCTGACCGGCATCCATGAAGACATGCATATACGGATCAGGCGCCTTGGTGGAAGGCACCTCGTTCTCGGCAATGGCCAGCACGAAGTCCATGCGGAGCATTTTCTGGTACCAAAGCACGGTTTCCTTGGCGTCCTTGCAGCGGTAGGCGACGTGGTGGATGCGGTCGATTTTCATGGAGGTCATGCCTCCACGCTCAGCGCGCCGCGCTGAATCTGGTCGCGCTCAAGCGACTCGAACAGCGCCTTGAAGTTGCCTTCGCCAAAGCCTTCATCGCCTTTTCTCTGGATGAACTCGAAGAACACCGGCCCGAACTGGGGCTGCGAGAATATCTGCAGCAGCAGGCGCGGCGTGCCGCCCTCGGTGGAGCCGTCGAGCAGGATGCCGCGCGTTTGCAACGCAGTGACGGGCTGGCCGTGGCCGGGCAGGCGGCCGTCGAGCATTTCGTAGTAGCTGTCGCTGGGCGCGGTCATGAGCGGCACGCCCGCCAGCGCCAGCCGGTCCACGGTGGCCGGCAGGTCGTCGCAGATCAGCGCAATATGCTGAATGCCCTCGCCGTTGAACTTCAGCAGGTACTCTTCGATCTGCCCGCCGCCCTGCTTGGATTCTTCGTTCAGCGGGATACGGATCATGCCGTCGGGCGCGGTCAGGGCCTTCGAGGTCAGGCCGGTGTACTCGCCCTGAATGTCGAAAAAACGGATTTCGCGGAAGTTGAAGAGCCGCTCGTAGAAGTCTGCCCAGAATGCCATGCGGCCCCGGTACACGTTGTGCGTCAGGTGGTCGATCAGTTTCAGGCCATGGCCGACCGGATGCCGATCAACGCCTTCGATAAAGTGAAAGTCAATGTCGTAGATCGACTTGCCGTCCTCGAAGCGGTCGATCAGGTACAGCGGCGCGCCGCCGATGCCCTTGATGGCCGGCAGGCGCAGTTCCATCGGCCCGGTCGGAATTTCAATCGGCTGGGCGCCCAGTTCGAGCGCGCGGTTGTACGCCAGGTGCGCATCCTTGACGCGAAACGCCATGCCGCAGGCGCTGGGGCCGTGCTCGGCGGCAAAGTAGCCGGCAAGGCTTTTCGGCTCACGGTTGACGATGAAATTGATCTCGCCCTGGCGGTACAGCACCACGTCCTTGGAGCGGTGCTTGGCCACCAGGGTAAAGCCCATGCGCTCGAACACCGGCTCCAGCACGCCAGGCATGGGCGAGGCGAACTCGACGAATTCAAAGCCCATCAGGCCCATCGGGTTGTCAAATAAATCAGCCATTCGAAACACTCCACTTATGAATTGTCAATAATCAACGAATCAAGCCAGGTGCTCAAGCGCTACGGGATCAAGCCACTGCGCGCACCTGGGATCAATCGAGCGTAATGCCGGATTTTTTCGCCAGCGCGGCATAGCGCGCCATCTCGCTGCGAAGATACTGTGCCGCCGCCTCGGGCGTGCTTGGCTTGATGATGTTGCCCTGCTTGGCCATGGCCTCCTTGGTTTCCGGCGTGTCGTAGGCAGCGACAAAGGCCGCATGGATGCGCTTGACCTGCTCAGGCGGCAGCTTGGCCGGTCCCAGCACGGCAAACCAGCCTTCGATCTCGTAGTTCGGCAAACCCTGCTCGGCAATGGTCGGAATCTCCGGTGCCGCAGGGCTGCGGGTTTTGCCGCACAGGCCAATGGCCCGCAGGGCGCCGCTTTTGATATGGGCCTGCGCCGCCGGCAAGGCCACCACGCCCATTTCAACCTGTCCGCCAATCAGATCTGTGACCATGGCGCCGGTGCTTTTGTAGGGAATGTGGCGGATGACCACCTTGGCCTCGTCCACGAACATCTCGCCGGCCAGGTGGATCACGGTGCCATTGCCCGAGGACGCATAGTTGTAGACATCGGGCTTGGCCTTGAGCAGCGCGACCAGTTCATTGACGTTGGTCGCCGCCACCTTGGCCGGGTTGACCACCAGCACGAAAGGAGTGGCGCCAATCACCGAAATCGGCGTGAAGTCGGCCAGGGTGTCATAGGGAATCTTTTTATAGACGCTCGGGTTGATGACATGGTTGTTGGACACCACGCCAATCGTCAAGCCGTCGGGCGCGGCCTTGGTCAGGGTGGAGGCTCCGGTGATGCCGCCAGCGCCCGGCAGGTTCTCCACGACAACGCCTTGGCCGCCCAGGGCCTTCGTCAGTGACGGCAAGGCAGCCCGCACGATGGTGTCGACGCCCGAGCCCGCGCCGACCGGCAGGATCACGCGCAACACACGGTCGCTTTGCGCCCAGGCGGGCAATGATGCCAAGGCGCCGGCATTGGCAGCCCACACAAGGGCGGAACGGCGGGTGAGGGATGAAGTCATGTGAAGGTCTCCGGTTTTAGGTTTAAAAAGCTCAAATAGAACAGGTCTGATGCGTGATTTAACGGCTCGCCACGCTTTCGAGCAGGGCGCCCAGCACTTCTTCGGTATGTTCGCCGATGCGGGCCAGCGGCTGGCGCACGCCGGGACGGCGCCCGCCCATTGTCAGCGGCAGCAGCACCACGTCGGTCATGCCGCCGTCCTCGGTCTGCATGGGCGCCAATCCGCCACTGGCCAACAGGTGCGGGTCGCTCACCAGCTGGTCGGGCCGCATGATGGGCGCATAAGGAATGCCAGCGGCCTCCAGCTTGAGCGACAACTCGTCGGCCTGGCGGTGCTTGAGGATTTCACCTAGTTTGATGAGCAAGGCGGGTCGAACCGCCACGCGCTGGGCATTGGTCTGCAGGCCCGGGTCGGCCACCAGCTCGGGGCATTCCAGCACCCGGCACAAGGTCAGCCACTGCTTGTCATTGACCGCGCCGATGAACAGTTGCTCGCCATCGGCCAGGGTGAACACGTCGTACACGCTCCAGGCCGACACGCGCGAAGGCATGGGCGGCGGCGCCTCGCCCGTCATCTGGAACTGCTGCATGTGCTGGGCGCTCAAGAAAACGCAGTTTTCGAAAAGAGCGCTTTGAATCTCCTGGCCAGCGCCGGTCTTGTCGCGCTCGCGCAGCGCGGCCAGCACGCCAATCGAGCCGAACATGCCGCCCATGATGTCGTTCACCGAGGTGCCCGCGCGCAGCGGCCGGCCTTCGGGGCCGGTCATGTACGACAAGCCGCCCATCATCTGCACCACCTCGTCGAGTGCCAGCCGCTTTTCATAGGGACCGGGCAGAAAGCCCTTGTGGCTGACGTAGATCAGGCGTGGGTTGTCGGCTTTGAGGGTGTCGTAGTCCAGGCCGAGCTTGGCCATCAGGCCAGGTCGAAAGTTCTCCAGCAGCACGTCGCACTGGGCAATTAAGGCCTTGGCGGTGGCTTGGCCTTCGTCGGTCGTGATGTCGAGCACCACGCTTTTTTTATTGCGGTTGAAGCTGCGGAAAAACCCGATGCCCAGACCCGGCAGGCAGCGCGTCTTGTCGCCGCCGGGCGGTTCGATCTTGATGACTTCGGCGCCCAGGTCGGCCAGGATCATGCCGCAGGTGGGGCCCATCACCATGTGGGTGAATTCGATGACGCGAACCCCTTCCAGGGGCAGCCCGGTCGGCGCAGTAGTGGTTTGGCTCATGGTTTGTGTCTCCGGTAGAGTTCAGTCATTCAGTAAAGGGTCAGAAAGCTGCAGCGGCAAGCTTGAAATTTTTGGGAAGGCCCGCGCGCCACAGCGCGCCATGCGTGGCCTCGCCGGCCAGCCAGCCTACGACCTTGGCGCGTAGCGCCAGCAGTGCGTCGATGTCCAGCCCGGTATCCACGCCCATGGCTTCGAGCATGAACGCCAGGTCTTCGCTCGATGCGTTGCCGCTGGCGCCCGGCGCATGCGGGCAGCCGCCAATGCCGGCCAGCGACGCGTCAAAGCGGGCAACGCCCAGCTGCAGGGCAGCGGCTGCGTTGGCCAGCGCGAGCCCCCGCGTGTCGTGGAAGTGCCCGCAGCAAAAGCGGTCGCCGGCAATTTTGAGCGCCTGCTCGACCAAGGTGCTGACGGCATAAGGGTTGGCATAGCCGACCGTGTCGGCCAGGCTGACGCGGTCGGCGCCGGCGTCGAGCAAGGCCTGCAGCAGGCGCAATACCTCGGAAACTTCGACATTGCCCTGCAGGGTGCAGCCCCACGCCGTGCCGACGCCGCCTTCGATGAGGGTCTTGCTGCCCGATGCATCGCGCGCCGCACGGATACGGCCCAGTTCGGCCACCACGTCATCGGGTGTCTTGCGCAGATTGGCCAGGCTGTGCGCATGGCTGGCCGACAGCGGCAGGATCATCAGGTCGGCATGACCGTCGATCGCGCGCTCCGCGCCCTTCAGGTTAGGCACCAGCACCGAGGCGAAAAGACCGGGCAGCGTCTTGGCATAGGCCAGCACCTCGGCCGTATCAGCCAATTGCGGCATCAGTTTGGGGGGCACAAAGGAGCCTACCTCGATCTCGCGCTGGCCGCACGCGTAGGCATCCCGAATCCATTCGAACTTATGCGCAGTCGGCAAAATGGTGGCGACGCTTTGCAGCCCGTCACGCAGCCCGACTTCGCGGATGACGGCGCGCGGCGGCAGGCTGCTTGCGTGGGATAAAGAAGAAGTGACCGGTTGCGAGGAATTCATAGCGTGCTCGATAGGATGATTCACGGTTGAGTAACGACGTTGAGGCCACTCAATTCATTAGTGTAAAAGTTCTGTTTAATACAGAAAATGGTATTTTTAACCTATGAACGTTCCATTTTGGAACTTTTACAAGCACTGTCTCTGAGTCTGTTCCTCTAGTTAAAAGATTAATTCAAGGCCAGCAAGGCTGGAACACAAGGATCATCTTCAAGCGAATGAGCGAATCGAAGACCTTGTTATCAAGCATTTTTCGCGCAGCTCGTCGCAAAGATGTTTGACCGGGTTGAACTCGGGCGCGTTGGGCGGCAACGGCATCAGCTACGTATCGGGCGAATGACATGGCGCCGGTGACCGGCTCGACGGCGGCATAAGCGCAGGGGGATTCGTAGGCAAGCATGGCCTGACGTAGGGAAGAGCAGCTTGAGCACCGCTTCGTTTCCTTGTTTTATCGGGCCTTGATGAAATTCCACAGAACCAGAATTGCAAAATTCTGACCCTGTTGATAGGCAAATGGAATCAGAGGCCTATCGCCGTTCGATACCCGCACGTTTGACCACCCGTGCATAGCGATGCAACTCATTGCTGAAGAATTCCTTGGCGAACTCGGGGGAACTCACCTTGATGGTGTTGCCCTGCCGGGCCATGGCTTCTTTGACCTCGGGTGTGGAAAACGCGGTAGTCAACGCACCATGAAGGCGCTTGATTTTTTCGGCTGGCAAATCTTTTGGCCCTATGGCAGCGAACCATCCTTCAACCACATAAAACGGGGAGCCCGCCTCAGACGAGGTCGGGATATTGGGGGCCGACGCGCTTCGGCCCAGCGATGAAATGCACAGCGCCCGCAATTGTCCTGCTTTAACTTGATTGGCCACAGCCGGCAACGCGGCCACTCCCCATGCGATCTTGCCCGCCATGATGTCCTGCATCATGGGAGCGAAGCCGCTGTAGGGAATATGCGGCGAAAAGGTTCGCGTCAAGTCCTTGAAGATTTCCGCAGCCAAATGCAGGATCGTGCCGTTTCCCGAGGATCCAAAGCTGTATTTCCCTGGGTTGGCCTTGAGCAGGGCGATGAATTCTTTCAGGTCTTTAACTGGCAAACGTGGATCGACCACCAGGGCCATCGGCGTGGCACCAAGCACCGCAATCGGCGTGATGTCGGCAACCGGATCAAAGGGCAGCGTCTTGAGCACGCTGGGATAAATCACATGGTTGTTGGATACCACGCCCAGGGTCAGGCCGTCTGGAGCCGACTTGATGAGCGCTTGCGAACCCACCACTCCGCCCATGCCGGGCTGGTTTTCGACGACGATTGACTGCCCCAGTGCCTTGGCCAACTCCGGGCTGAATGCGCGCGTGATGCCATCCACGCCAGAGCCAGAGGACACCGGCAGGATGATCTTGACAGGCTGGTCTGACTGCGCCCAGGTGCTTGTCGGGACAGCCAATGCCGTGGCCAAAGTGGTCAAGGTCTGGCGGCGGTTGAGGGAAAATTGAAATCCATGCATGAAAGTCTCCATTTAATGCAATAGGCCGTTGTAATTATTTAAACCTCGACCACAAGTTTAGTATTTCCAAAATTTCTTAAAGTGATATTTAAGATCATTTAAAGTTCCTTAATGGAACTTTCGAATTTCCGGAGTGGCAATGAAAGATCTTGACCTGACCACCTTGCGGCTTTTCGTGGCCGTATGCGATTCGCGCAGCATCGTGCGTGTCGCCGAGCGCGAGAACATCGTCCCCTCGGCCATCAGCAAACGACTGGCGCAGCTCGAAGTGGATGTTGGCTGCCAATTGCTCCAGCGCATCCGGCGCGGCGTCGAGCCCACGGCTGCCGGCGAAACCCTGCGCGAGCATGCCCGCGGGCTCCTGGGCTCGGCCCAGCGCATCACGGACGACATGCGCGCCTACACCGCTGGCGCAGCCGGCCTGGTCAGGCTGGTGGCCACCACGTCTTCAGTGGCGGAATCGCTTCCCGAAGACATTGCCGAGTTTTTGAAAAGTCCGGTTCACCATGCCATTCGCGTGAATGTGCAGGAGCAACTCAGCCGCGATGTGGTGCGGGCCGTGCGCGAAGGCAGCGTGTCACTGGGCGTTTGCTGGGACGCCGCCGACTTGTCCGGGCTGCAAACCTACCCCTACCGGCAGGATCACCTGGCCATCGTGACGCCTGCCGGCCATGCGCTCGCTGGCCGGCGCGACATGGCCTTTGCCGAGTCCTTGGAATTTGATCAGGTCACCCTGCCCGCTGCCAGTGCAGTCTGTCTGATGCTGGTGCGGGCAGCGGCCAATACCGGGCAAAGCCTTCACTACCGGGCAGAGGTTTCGACCTTCGAGGCGGCGTTGCGCGTGGTCCGCTCAGGCCTGGGCATCAGCGTTGTGCCCAGGGAGGTGGCACTGCCCCTGGCGGCCGCGTTTGACCTGCATGTGATTCCCTTGACCGATGCCTGGGCCAGGCGGCGTTTTGTGATCTGCTTTCAGGATGAGGGCGCGCTCTCGCCGGCGGCAAAGCTGCTGGCGGCACATCTGACGCAAGCCAGCTCAAGAGCAACGCGCTTTATCTGAGCAACGACGCGCCTTGCGCTGGCCGGGCATTCACGCCGGGCAGTGCTGGACGACGCATTGCTTTGCCACGCCTGAACCGCCGGGTTGATTGTCTAGAGGCGCAGTCAAGACCACGCCTGCGCGCAATGCACAAGCCACTGCGCAATCAGCAAGCCCTGAGCGCATTTCCCAGCCTGCCCATTCCCTCTTGTATCTTTGCCACGTCCGCCGTGGCGAAACTCAGCCTGAAGGTGGCCCGGTCTGGATTTGCCGCATAGAACGGTGCACCCGGCACAAAGGCCACCAGCTGCTCAATCGCCCTTTTGGCAAACTCCCCTGCGTCCTGGGCCTTGCCGCCTTCGCCGGTCAGTCTGGCCCAGAAAAAGAGGCCGCCCTGGGGCTGCTCGAACGCCACCGCGTCGCCCAGCTCGCGCTTCAAGGCCTCGCCCATGGCAGCGGCGCGCTGGCCGTACACCTGGCGCACATGCGCCAGCGTCGCGGGCATGCGGCCGGCCAGGAGGTACTGGGCGGCGGTGGCCTGGGCGAAGGTGCTGGTGTGCGCGTCGCTGAACTGCTTGCACATGGTCGCCCTGGCCAGCAGCTCGTGCGGCCCGATCATCCAGCCGATGCGCAGGCCGGGCGCCAGCACCTTGCTCAGCGAGCCGCAGTGCACCAGCAGGTCGCGGCTGCCGGGCACGCTGTCGGCCAAGGCCATCAGCGATGGCAACGGGGGCGCCTCGCCGAAGTAGAGGTCGCCGTAGGGGTCGTCTTCCACGATCAGCGTCTGGTGCCTGACCGCCATTTCCAGCACCTGCTGGCGGCGCGCCCGGCTGAGCAGCGCGCCGCTCGGGTTGCCAAAGGTCGGGATCAGGTACACGAACTTGGGCCGGTGCTCGGCGATCAGCTGCTCCAGCGCGTCGGTCTTCACGCCATGCGCGTCGATCGGCGCGCTGATGAGCTCGGCGCCGTAGAGGCGAAAACACTGGATGGTGGCTAAAAAGGTCGGGCCTTCGACAATGACCTTATCGCCTGGATCGATCATGGTCTTGCCGATCAGGTCGAGCGCCTGCTGGCTGCCGGTGGTGACGATCAGGCCCTCTGGCTTGACAGCCACGCCCTTGCTGGCCATGAAGGCGCTCAGCTGTTCGCGCAGCGGCCCGTAGCCTTCGGTGGCGCCGTATTGCAATGCGCCGCCCGGCTCCTCATTCAGCGCCTGGCTGCTGGCGGCCTTGATGCCTTCGATATCGAACATGGCCGGGTCGGGAAAGCCGCCGGCAAAGCTGACGATGCCGGGCTTGCCCAGCAGCTTGAAAAGCTCGCGGATGGCGGAGGTTTCGACGTTGTTGAGGCGGTCGGCGAATGGCAGGGGCATGGTTGGGTCTCTGGAGAAAAGGCTTGTTTGAAATTGATGAAACTTGCAGGAACCGTTGGCAATGAATAGTACCGCGCGTGTCCCGTGTGTTGCCCAGTGCAAACGGTTTTGCGGCGAAGTGTTTCGCCTTCCAGCCGTGGCCGCTCAGGCCGCGACGTCCAGCCGCGCCTCCAACCCGCCGCCATCCCGATTCGCCAGCGTCAGCCGCCCGCCCACGGCGAGCGACAGTTGCTGCGCAATCGCCAGCCCCAGGCCGGCCCCGCCGGTCTCGCGGCTGCGCGAGTTTTCCAGGCGGTGGAAGGGCTGCAGCACCGCGCCGAGTTCGGCCTCGGGAATCCCGGGCCCGCGGTCGCGCACCGCGATGCTGAAGCCATTCTGGCCCAGCGGTTCGAGCGACAACTCGGCTTGGCCGGCGAACTTGAGCGCGTTGTCCGCCAGGTTGCCCACGATGCGCCGCAAGGCCAGCGGCCGCGTGACCGCAGCGAGCCCGCCGCCTGGCGCGAGGCTGACCAGCCGCCCCGAATCGGCATAGTCGCAGGCCATGCTGTCGAGCAGGGCGCGAAGGTCCACGCGCACCGTCGCTTCGCTCGCGCTGTGCGCGCTGCGTGCATAGGCAATGCCCTCCCGTACCAGTTCCTGCATGGCGTCCAGGTCATGCTGCAGTTTGTCGCGCAGAACGGTGTCATCCAGCAGGTCGGCGCGCAGGCGCATGCGCGTGAGCGGCGTCTGCAGGTCGTGCGACACCGCGGCCAGGATTTGCATGCGCTCGGCCAGGTAGGCTTCGATGCGTTGCTGGATGGCATTGAGCGCGCGCGCCGCCTGCGCAACCTCGCGCGGGCCTTGCTCGCTCAGCGGCCGCGCCGGCGTGCCGGGGCCGAGCGCGTCGGCCGCCTCGGCCAGGCGCCGCAGCGGGCGCGTCACCAGCCGCACGGCCAGCCAGGTCAACAGCAGCATCAGCAGCAACTGCGTGGACAAAATGGCGACCAACTGCGGCGACACCTCCACCGGCGGCGCCACCGCCCGCACCGCCACGGCAGTGCCATCGGCAAGCCGGAAATCGAATTGGAAAGGGCTGGCCGCGTCGGCGCCGCGCACCACCGCCACGTTGTAGCCTGGGCCCAGCGTGCGCGACAGCGTGGCGGCGGCCTGCTGCGCCAGCGGCGACGGGCTGGGCTGGTCGGGCTGGCCCGCCTGCGCAGGCCCGTGCGCGACGAGCACCAGCTCGTAGTTGCGCCGCGCCAGCTTGGGCAGCCAGGAGGCGCGCTCGGACGGTGGCACGCGTTCGAGGATGGCCACCGAGCTGGCGACGTCCTGCGCCAGGTAGGCCGCCATCATCGCGCGCGCCGCCGCGCCGCGTTCCAGAAAGACGAGCCAGAACGACAAGGCGTGTGCCGCGGCCAGCCCCACCAGGAAGATCAGGGCCAGTCGCCCGAACAAGGTGTCCGGCCACAGGCGCCGCGCGAAAGACAGGACTCTCATGTGGGCCGCACCGTTTCGCAAAATACATAGCCTTCGTTGCGCACCGTCTTGATGTAGCGCGGCTCGCGCGCGCCGTCGCCCAGGCGCTGGCGCAGCCGGCTGACCAGCAGGTCGATGGACCGGTCGAACAGCTCGGCGTCGCGGCCCTGCGTGAGGTTGAGCAGCTGGTCGCGGTTGAGCACCCGCTGCGGGTTTTCCAGGAAAACGCGCAACAGCCGGTACTCGGCGCCGCTCAGCGCCACCTGCGTTCCCGACGCATCGGTCAGGTGGCGGCCCGTCGTGTCGAGTTGCCAGCCGCCGAAAGCCAGGCAGCGCGATGGCTCGCTGACCTGCATGTTGGGCGGCAGCATGCGGGTGCGCCGCAGGACAGAGCATATGCGCGCCAGCAGCTCGCGCGCGGCGAAGGGCTTGGCCAGGTAGTCATCGGCGCCCATCTCCAGGCCCAGGATGCGGTCGGCCTCGTCGTCGCGCGCGGTGAGCATCACGACCGGAATGGCCTGCGTGCCGCTGCGCAATTCGCGGCACAGCGTCAGACCGTCGGTGCCCGGCAGCATCAGGTCCAGCACGATGAGATCGACCGCATGGCTGGCCAGGAAGGCACGCATCTGGCGGCCGTCCCCCACGGCGCTGGCCCGCAGCCCGTGCTTGCACAGGTACTGCGTCAGCAGTTCGCGGATGTCGGCGTCATCGTCGACGACAAGGATGTGGTCAGGCTCGTCCATGCCCGTTTGTACTCCATAGACCGGACACGCTCGGCCGCTGCCGTGTATCCCACTGTATCTGCAGCCCCGGCAGACAAGCGCGCTTGCAAAAATGCCGTGCCGTGACACAGCCCCGATACACCGGCTTGATGCAATGCAGTCTTCTACCTACCACCAAGGACTTGCATGACACAACACCACGCCAACCGACAGCACCGGAGCCGGCCATGATCGACCCGCTCCTTGCCGTGCTGGCCGGCATGCTGACGGTCGCCGCACCCTGCGTGCTTCCCATATTGCCGGTGGTGCTGGGCGCATCCGTCGGCCAGCAGGACCGCCTGCGGCCCATTTTCATTTTCCTCGGCTTCGCGCTTTCCTTCTCGGCTGTGGGGCTGCTGTTCGGCAGCGTCTCGCGCTTGCTCGGCCTGTCGCAGGAGAGCCTGCGCGACTTTGCCGTCTTCATGCTGTTGCTGTTCGGCGTGCTCATGGTCTGGCGCGCGCCGTTCGATTGGCTGGCGGTGCGAATGAACGGCCTGCTCAACCGCGCCAACACTGTCGCCGACAACGCGGGCGCGGGCAAGCTGGGCGGGCTCATGCTCGGGCTCACGCTGGGGGCGCTGTGGACGCCATGTGCCGGCCCTGTGCTCGGCTCCATCCTGACCCTGCTGGCGACCACGCCCGACATCGGCAATGCCGGCCTGCTGCTGGCCTGCTATTCGCTGGGCGCCGCGCTGCCGATGATGGCCATTGCCTACGGCGGCCAGTACGTCACCACGCGGGTGCGGCAGTTCGCCCACAGGGCGCGCGGCGTGCAGCAGGCCTTCGGCATCCTCGTCATCCTCACCGCCATCGCGATGTACTTCCAGTACGACGCGGTGCTTACGGTATGGCTCTCCAACTTCTACCCGCAAGCGGCAACAGGACTCTGACATGAACAGTAAACACCCCGATCTTCCCCGCCGCGCCCTGCTCGGCTCCCTGCTCGCGCTGGCCGCCGGCCACACCGGTCTTGCAGGCGCAGTGGCGGCGCCCAGCTTGCGCGACGACGGCGCAGCGCCCGAGTTCACCGGCATCGAGCAGTGGCTCAACTCGCCGCCGCTCACGCTGTCCGCATTGCGCGGCAAGGTGGTGCTGGTGGACTTCTGGACCTACTCGTGCATCAACTGCCTGCGCACCTTGCCGTATGTCAACCGCTGGGCGGAAGCCTACAAGGCACAGGGCCTGGTGGTCGTGGGCGTGCACACGCCGGAGTACGCCTTCGAGCGCTCGACCAGCAACGTGCTGACCGCGATGAAACGCTTTGGCGTCAGGCATCCGGTGGCGCAGGACAACCGCTACGCGACCTGGAAGGCCTACAGCAACCAGTACTGGCCGGCGCTCTACCTGGTCGACGCGCACGGGCAGATCCGTTTCAAGCACTTCGGCGAAGGCCGGTACGCAGAGACCGAAGCCGCGATCCAAACCTTGCTGGCCTCGGCGACGGCCCGGTGAGTTCCATTTTTTTTCAACCCTGAAAGCACAACCATGAATTCCTCACGCTCCACCCTGCGCCTGGCCCTTGCCGCGGCCACCCTGTTCGCCGCCGCCGCCGCCTTCGCCCAGGCACCGCAGCTGCCGCCGCCAGAAACCACCGACCCGGTGGCGCTCGGCATCATGCAGGGCTTTCCGCCCGCGCCCGACAAGACGGTGCGCCTGGCCTCGGTGCTCAAGTACCCGAATGCGCGCTGGGCCCTGCACCACATGCGCGAGATCGGCCCGACCGCCACCGTATGGCGCGGCGCCGGCGCCGCGTCGGCCCTGCCGGCCGCGCCGCGTGCGCTCGACGGCATCGAGTTCGACGATGCCGAGGGCCGCCGCGTCAGCATCGCCGACTGGCAACGCAGCACGTACAGCGACGGCCTCATCGTGCTGCACAAGGGCAAGGTCGTCTACGAGCAGCTGTACGCCGGCATGCTGGCGCGCGAGCCGCATGCCCTGTGGTCGCTGAGCAAGTCGTTCACCGGCCTGCTGGCCGCCGCGCTGATCGCCGAGGGACGCATCGACCCCCAGGCGCTCGTCTCCACCTACCTGCCCGAACTCAAGGAAACCGCCTGGGGTGACGCCACCGTGCAGCAGACGCTGGACATGACCACCGGCGTGCAATACACGGAGGACTTTCGCGACCCGAGCTCGGGCATTTCCCAGTACCTGTTCGCCGCGGGCCTCGTTCCGGCACCGGCCAACTATGCCGGCCCGCGCACCATCCCCGAGTTTCTGAAGCCCGTCAAGAAGCAGGGCGAGCATGGCGAGGGCTTTGTCTACAAGACCGTGGACACCGAGGTCATCGGCTGGCTGATGTCGCGCGTCACGGGCAAGAGCTTTGCCGCGCTGCTGTCCGAGCGCATATGGTCGCGCATCGGCGCGCAGGAAGACGCCTATGCCTGGGTCGATTCCACGGGCACGCAGCTGGCCAGCGTCGGCCTGAACGCCACCCTGCGCGACCTGGCACGCGTGGGCGAGATGCTGCGGCTGAACGGCCGCTACAACGGCCAGCAGGTCGTGCCGGCGGCGGCCATCGCCGACATCCGCAAGGGCGCCGACCCGGAGAAGTTCAAGGCGGCCAACATGCCGATGCGCGCCGGCTACTCCTACCACAACCACTTTTGGATTCCGCACGACGCGGCCGGCACGTTCGAGATGAAAGGCCTGTTCGGCCAGCAGGTGCACATCAATCCCGCCGCCGGCCTGGTCATCGTCAAGCTGTCGTCGCACCCGGTCGGCGACACGCGCTTCACGCATACGCTGGACCGCAAGGCCTTTGCCGCGATCGCCGCCGCGGTGTCGCACCCAGGGAAGGCGGCGCCATGATCCGCTTTCCGGCAAGTTCGGCAAGTTCGGCAAGGGCGTTGCTTATAGGTCTTGGCCTTGCTGCGGTGCAGGGAAGGAGAAATACCGGGAAAAACCAGGGAAATTGCGCAATTTTTGATCAAAACAGGCTCCAGCGTAGGCAGCGCCTGCGCAAGCAGCTATGAATTCAGGAGCACCCAGGCTGTCCGGCGTGGCTGTTGCCAGCCAGGGGGCAACCGCTCTAACCTTGTGGTGGCTAATGGTTGAGTTTGCGTGAACGCCGTGATGCCATGCGGACCTGGGTTTTGTGACAAGGGCGGGTGCAAAACCTCTTTGCGTTGCCGGCCCGGCCTCTGGACCCCTACACTTCCCGCCATGAAAACCAGAGATATTGCCTCGTTTTTTGCCACGCTGAAGGCCGCCAACCCGATGCCGGTGACCGAGCTGGAATACACCAGCGTGTTCGAGCTGCTGACCGCCGTGCTGCTGTCGGCGCAGGCCACCGACGTGAGCGTGAACCAGGCCACGCGCCGGCTGTTTCCGGTGGCCAACACGCCGCAAAAAATCCTCGATTTGGGGCTGGACCGGCTGGAGGCGTACATCAAGACGATCGGCCTGTTTCACACCAAGGCCAAGAACCTGCTGGCGACCTGCGAAATCCTGATCGAACGACACGGCGGCCAGGTGCCGCGCACCCGCGAGGCGCTGGAGGCGCTGCCGGGCGTCGGGCGCAAGACGGCCAACGTGGTGCTCAACTCGGCCTTTGGCGAAGCCGTCATGGCGGTGGACACGCACATCTTTCGCGTCAGCAACCGGACCGGGCTGGCGCCGGGCAAAAACCCGCTGGAGGTCGAACTCAAGCTGCTCAAGCGCGTGCCGCGTGACTACCTGGTGGATGCGCACCACTGGCTGATCCTGCATGGGCGCTATGTCTGCATTGCCCGCAAGCCGCTGTGCTGGCAGTGCGCGGTGGCGCCTTATTGCGACTACCGGCCCAAAACCGAGGCGCCGCCGGCCTGAGCTGCCGGCGCGCCAGCCACTCCCGGCTGCACTTGGCTGCAAAGGCGCCAAGCCCGGCCGCCTGTCTCAATGCCCGCGCCAGACCGGCGGGCGCTTGGCGACAAAGGCAGCCACGCCTTCCCGGAAGTCGGCGCTGCCGTAGCATTGGCGGACCAGGTCTTCATCGGGCGGCAGGCCGTGCCCTGTCAGGCGGCGCAAAGCCGCCTTGGTCACGCGCTGCGTCACCGGCGCCAGCGCGGCCAGCCGCTCGCTCAGCTGCGCCGCCGCGGCATCGATCGCTTCGGGCGCCAGGACCTGCAGCAAAAAGCCGCAGTCCAGCGCTTCCTCGGCGCCCACGATCTCGGCCAGCATCAGCATGCGCCTGACGCGCGGCAGGCCGAACACGCTGCCCAGCCGCGCCAAGTTGGCCACCGACAGGCAGTTGCCCAGCGTGCGGGCAATCGGCACGCCAAAGCGCGAGGCCGGCGTGGCAAGGCGAAAGTCGCAGGCGGTGGCGATCGCCAGCCCCCCGCCGATCGCCCAGCCTTCGACCACCGCCACGGTCGGCATGGGCAGGCTTTCCAGCTTCTGGAGGCACTGGTCGATCTGCTGCTCGTAGGCCACGCCGTCGTCGCCGCTGCGAAATGCCTGGAACTGCTCGATGTCGGTGCCCGCGACAAAGGCCGCCCCGCCCGCCCCCCTGAAGGTGACCACCCGCACGGAAGCGTCGCTTTGCAGCGCCCCGCAAATGTCGCCCAGCTCGCCGTACATGGCCCAGGTCATGGCGTTGCGCGCCTCGGGGCGGTCGAACGTGACCGAGGCCATGCCCTGCGCGATCTGCAGGTGAACCCGGCCTTCGCTCATGGCGCGAACGCGCCCAGCGCGCTCAGGTCGGCCAGCTCATCGGCACCGATGCCCAGCTCGCTCAGCACCTCTTCGGTGTGCTCGCCCAGCAGCGGGGGATGCAGGCGCACCTGCTGCGGCGTGCCCAACAGCTTGACGGCAAAGCCGATGTTGGGCACCTTGCCCTCGATGGGGTGGTCGATCTCCATGCGCATGTTGCGCGCCTGGCCGTGCTCGCTCTCGAACGCCTCGGGATAGGTCAGGATAGGGCCCGCCGGGATGCCCGCCGCCAGCAGCGTGTCCACCCAGTAGTCCTTCGGTTTTTCCTTGAAGCTGCGCTCCAGCTCCTCGACCAGCACGGCCCGGTTGGCCAGCCGCAGCGAAATGGTCAAAAAGCGCGGGTCCGTGGCCAGGTCGGGCCGCGCCATCAGTTCGCACAGCTTGAGCCACAGCTTCTGGTTGTTGGCGCCCATCACGAAATAGCCGTCGGCGCTGGCCATCGCCTGGTAGGGCGCGGTCATCTTGTTGGCGGTGCCCAGGGGCTCGGGCGGCTTGCCGGTGCCCCAGTAGTCACAGATGTCCCACACCGAAAACGCCATGGCCGAATCGAACAGCGAGGCGTCGATGTACTGGCCCTGCCCGCTGGCCTTGGCGCCGATGTAGGCCGCCAGCGTACCGTAGATGGCAAACAGGGCGCAGCCGATGTCGGCCACCGGCACCCCGGCCTTGACCGGCGGGCCGCCGGGGTAGCCGGTCACGCTCATCACGCCGGACATGGCCTGCGCCATCAGGTCAAACCCGGGCCGGTCGGCCCAGGGGCCGGTCTGGCCGAAGCCCGAGATGCTGGTGTAGACCAGGCGCGGGTTCACCTCCTTGAGCACGTCGTAGCCCAGGCCCAGCCGCGTCATGGCGCCGGGGCGGTAGTTCTCGATCAGGATGTCGGCATCCTTGGCCAGGCGCAGCAGCAGGGCGCGCCCGGCATCGGTCTTGAGATTGAGCACGACGCTGCGCTTGTTGCGGTTCATGTTGAGAAAGCCCATGGAGTCGGGCCCCTTCATCTTGAAGCCCATGGCGCCGCGGGTCTGGTCGCCGCCGCCCGGCGGCTCGATCTTGATGACATCGGCGCCCAGGTCGGCCAGCAGCATGCAGGCATAGGGGCCCGCCATGACCTGGCTGACGTCGAGCACCCGAACGCCGGCCAGCGGCAGCGCGCGCGGGTTCTCTGCCCCGCCGGCGGTCATGCGTCGCCTTTCACACCCGCATCTTTCACCACCTTGGCCCACTTCTTGGACTCCACGCGGATGAAGTCGCCAAACTTTTCCGTGGAGCCGCCCCCGTCCTCGGCGCCGTACTGCTCGAACTTTTCCGCGACGTCGGGCATCAGCAGCACCTTGTTGATGTCCTCGTTCATGCGCTTGGCGAAGGCGGTGGGCAGCTTGCCGGGACCGACCAGCCCGTACCAGGTGGTCGCCTCGAAGTCTGGAAAGCCCGACTCGGCCATGGTCGGCACGTTCGGATGGCCCTTGGCGCGCTTGGTGCGGGTCTGGGCAATCGCAATGGCTTTGCCGCTTTTCACATGCGGCGTGGCGGCGGTCATGGTGTCAAAGCTGTAGTTGATCTGCCCGCCGATCAGGTCGGTGAGCATCGGGCCGGAGCCTTTGTACGGCACATGGATGGCCTCGATCTTGGCCGCCAGCTTGAACATTTCGAGCGCCAGGTGCTGCGCCGACCCGTTGCCGGCCGAGCCAAAGCTGATCTTGCCCGGATTCTTCCTGCACAGCTCGACCACGTCCTTCACGGTGCGGGCCGCCTGCTGCTCGTTGCAGATCAGCAGATTGGGCGTGACGCCCACCAGCACGATGGGCGAGAAGTCGTTTTCCACGCTGTAGCTCATCTTGGGCGTCAGGGCCGGCGCAATCGCGTGGCTGTTGATGTGCGCCATCAACAGCGTGCTGCCGTCGCTGGGCTGCTTGGCCACGTATTCGGCGGCGATCATGCCGGCCGCGCCGGCCTTGTTCTCGACCAGCACCGGCACGTTCCACATCACCCCGAGCTTTTGCGCGATGACGCGCGCCAGGATGTCGGTGCCGCCGCCGGGCGCAAAACCGACGACGATGCGCACCGGTCCGGTCGGCAGGCTTTGCGCCCGCAGCATGGGCGCGGCCAGCGTGGCGGCGACGGCGCCGGCGGCGCTGATAAAGTTTCTGCGTTGCATGGTTAGCTCCTGTTTTTTAACAAAATATGCCTGTTGCGCAGGCCCTGCTTGCGTAGAATGCTAGAAATTTAATAGCAAATTACTGCGCGGCTCAGGCCGCCTGACGCTGCGGCACCACGGCCGCGTGGCTTGAAAAATGGTCCATCGCCGCCTGCACGCCCGAGCCGGCCAGCTTCACGCCGGCCAGCTTCAGGCCCATCTCGCAGCCGCTCAGGGCCGCCATCAGCGTGAGGTCGTTGCAGTCGCCCAGGTGGCCGATGCGGAACATCTTTCCCTTAACCTTGCCCAGGCCGGTGCCCAGGGAGCAGTCAAAGCGTTCGTAGATGATCTTGCGCACCGTGTCGGCGTCAATGCCTTCGGGGGTCATCACGCCCGTCAGCACCGGCGAATAGACGGCCGGGTCGGCGCACTGGATCTGCAGACCCCAGGCCTTGACTGCGGCGCGCACGCCCTGCGCCCAGCGCTGGTGGCGGGCAAACACCGCCTCCAGCCCGTGCGCCAGCAGCATGTCGCAGGCCTCGCTCAGGGCGTAAAGCAGGTTGGTGTTGGGCGTGGACGGCCAGTAGCCGGTCTTGTTCATTTCAATGATTTCGTCCCAGGCCCAGAAAGCCTTGGGCAGCGTGGCTTTTTTGCTCGCCTCCAGCGCCTTGGCCGAGACCGCGTTGAAGCTGATGCCCGGCGGCAGCATCAGGCCCTTCTGGGAGCCGCTGATGCTCACGTCCACGCCCCATTCGTCATGGCGGTAGTCGGCAGAAGCCAAGCCCGAAATCGTGTCCACCAGCAGCAGCGCCGGATGCCGGGCCGCGTCGATGGCCTTGCGCACGGCGGCGATGTTGCTGGTGACGCCGGTGGAAGTTTCGTTGTGCACCACGCAGACCGCCTTGATGGCGTGCTGCGTGTCGGCCCGCAGGCGCTCCTCGATCAGCCCGGCCTGCACGCCATGGCGCCACACGTCGGCGCCCGGATGGCTCATCACTTCGGTCTTGAGCCCCAGGCGGGCGGCCAGCTTTTGCCACAGCGCGGCGAAATGACCGGTTTCATACATCAGCACATGGTCGCCGGGGCTGAGCGTGTTGCTAAGGGCCGCCTCCCAGGCGCCGGTGCCCGATGCCGGGTAAATCAGCACGGGCTGGCGGGTCTGGAAAACTTTTTTGATGTCCGCCAGCACCTTCAATCCCAGCGCGGCGAACTCCGGACCGCGATGGTCGATGGTGGGCAGGCTCATCGCCCGTAGGATTCGGTCGGGCACCGGCGACGGGCCCGGAATTTGCAAGAAATGGCGGCCGGTGGGATGAAAGTCAAGCGTCAACATGGAAGGCAATCTCCTGAAATAGCCTCCATTTTTTGCATACAAAATTCATTTGTCAACAAAAAATGATGTAATTTAGGGTTAACGATTAATTTGACAGACTCATGTTTTGCATACAAAATTTCACCCATGACAGCTGAAATCATTCCCATCCCGCGCGCCGCACTGCATGAGCAGGTGGCGCACCGCCTGCGCCAGATGCTGGTCGAAAACCGCATTGCCCCGGGCGCCAAGCTCAATGAACGCGAGCTGAGCGAGGTGCTCAATGTCTCGCGCACGCCGCTGCGCGAGGCCATCAAGATGCTGGCGGCCGAAGGCCTGGTCGAGCTGCTGCCCAACCGCGGCGCCATTGCGGTCGAGCTGACCGAGGACGATGTGCGCAACACCTTTGAAGTGATGGCCGGGCTGGAGGCCCAGTCGGGCGAACTGGCCGCCGAGCGCATCACCGATGCCGAGCTGAACGAGATCAAGGCCATGCACTTTGAAATGCTGGCCGCCTACACGCGCCGCGACCTGCCGGCCTACTACCGGCTGAACGCGGCGATCCACCGCGCCGTCAACGCAGCCGCCAAGAACCCGGTGCTCCTGGCCACCTACAACCAGGTCAATGCGCGCCTGCAGGCGCTGCGCTTTCGCTCCAACCAGGACGAGGACAAATGGCGCGATGCCGTCGGGGAGCACGAGCAGATGGTTGCGGCGCTGACCGCCCGCGACCCCCTGGCCATGCGCGCGATCATGCTGGCGCACCTGGCCCACAAACGCGACACCGTCCTCCAGCAGCTGCGCAACAGCGGCGCGGCGGGCCGAACCTCCACACTTGCCTGAAGCCAGAGCCCAAACAATGAACGCCCCCCTCCCCTACACCATCACCCGCGAAGCCGCCGCCCGAGCCTATGACGATGTGGCCGGCATCAGCAATGAAGTGGCCGGCCGGCTGGCCGCCCGGCTGGCCGCCCACACCCATGGCAAAGTGCTGTTCTCGGGCGCGGACCGGGGGCGGTACGCGACCGACGCCTCGATCTACCAGGTCATGCCGGTGGGCGTGTTCGTGCCCCGCACCGCCGACGACGTGAAAACCGCGCTGGACATCTGCCGCGACCTGCAGGTGCCCATCGTGGCGCGGGGCGGCGGCACCAGCCAGTGCGGCCAGACCGTGGGCGCGGGCCTGGTCATCGACTATTCCCGGCATGTGCGCAACATCCTGTCGGTCGATGCCGAGGCGCGCACCGCCGAGGTCGAGCCCGGCCTCGTGCTCGACCACCTCAACGCCGCCCTCAAGCCGCACGGCCTCTGGTATCCGGTCGATGTGTCCACCAGCGCGCAGGCCACGCTGGGCGGCATGGCGGGCAACAACTCCTGCGGCAGCCGCAGCATCGCCTACGGCAACATGGTGCACAACGTGCTGGGCGCCACCGCCTGGACATCCGACGGCGGCCTGCTGGAGCTGGGCCGCTACGCCTCTGCCGGCGGCAGCGCGCGCGCGCTGGGCGACTACGTCAAGGCGCTGTCCGACCAGCTTCGCCCGGAGCTTGAGGCGCACTGGCCCAAGGTGCTGCGCCGGGTGGCGGGCTACAACCTGGACATCTTCAACAACCAGAACGAAAAACCCTACACCACCGACGGCTCGGTCAACCTGGCTCATCTGCTGGTCGGCAGCGAAGGCACGCTGGCGCTGACCAGGTCGCTCAAGCTGCGCCTGTCGGCGCTGCCGCGCACCAAGGTGCTGGGCGTGGTGAACTTTCCGACTTTCTACAAGGCCATGGATTCGGCCCAGCACATCGCCAGGCTGGGCGACGGAACGTTGACGGCGGTGGAACTGGTGGACCGCACGATGATCGAGCTGTCGCTGCAGAACCCGGCTTTCGCCCCGACGGTGCGCACCGCGCTCATCGGCCAGCCCGACGCCATCTTGCTGGTGGAGTTTTCCGGCAACTCCAAGGCCGAACTCGCGCCCAAGCTGCGGCAGCTGGTCGAGCTGATGGGAGACCTCGGCGTGCCCGGCTCGGTGGTGGAAATGACCGACGACGCGCCGCAGAAAAACCTGTGGGAAGTGCGCAAGGCGGGCCTGAACATCATGATGAGCCTCAAGGGCGACGGCAAGCCGGTGAGCTTTATCGAGGACTGCGCGGTGCCGCTGGCGCATCTGGCCGAATACACCGATGCGCTGACGCAGGTGTTTCGCAAGCATGGCAGCAAGGGCACCTGGTACGCGCATGCGTCGGTCGGCACGCTGCATGTGCGGCCCATCCTGGACATGCGGCTCGGCGGCCCCAACGGCGGCGCGGCCAAGATGCGCGCCATCGCCGAGGAGGCCTCCGCGCTGGTGCGCCACTACAAGGGCGCCTACAGCGGCGAGCACGGCGACGGCCTGTGCCGTGGCGAATGGATCGAGTGGCAGTTCGGACCCAAGATCAGCAGCGCCTTCGCCCAGATCAAGGACTACCTGGACCCGCAGGGCCTGCTCAGCCCCCGGCGCATCGTCAACCCGCCCAAGATGGACGACCAGAGCCTGATGCGTTTTTCGCCGGCCTACAAGGTCATCCCGATCCGGACCGCTCTGGACTGGAGCGGCTGGAACGTGCAGAACGACCCGGTGACCGAGCAGACCAGCGCGCCCGGCACCGGCGGCGACCCGGCGCAGGGCTTTGCCAAGGCGGTGGAAATGTGCAACAACAACGGCCATTGCCGCAAGTTCGATGCCGGCACCATGTGCCCGAGCTACCGGGTGACGCTGGAGGAAAAGCACCTCACGCGCGGCCGCGCCAACACCTTGCGGCTGGCCCTGTCGGGGCAGCTGCCGGACCTGAAGCCTTCCGAAGCCTTCACCAGCGAGGCAGTAAAGGAGGCGCTGGACCTGTGCGTGAGCTGCAAGGGCTGCAAACGCGACTGTCCGACCGGCGTGGACATGGCCAAGATGAAGGTCGAGTTCTTGCATCATTACAAGGCCAGGCACGGCTACACGCTCAAGGACAAACTGGTCGCCCACCTGCCCGACTATGCCCACTGGGCCAGCCGGCTGGCGCCGCTGCTGAACCTGCGCGATAAGATTCCGGGCCTGGCCCTGGCCAGCGAAAAAGCGCTGGGCCTGTCCGCCCGGCGCACCCTGCCCCGGTGGAAAACGCGCACCTTCTTCAACGCCGGCGCGGTGGGCGCCAGCCGCGCCGAAGTCCTTGCCGCGGCCAAGCCGGTCGTGCTGTTTGTCGATACCTTCAATGGCTATTTCGAGCCGGGCAACGCTGGTGCGGCATTAAAAGTGCTGCAGGCCGCCGGCTATACAGCGCATGTTGCTACCAAAAAAGTAGCAGACGGCAAAAGCCTGTGCTGCGGCCGCACCTTTCTGGCCAGCGGCATGGTGGACCAGGCCAGGGCCAAGGCGACAGAATTGGTCGCCGCCCTGCTTCCATTCGCCGAGAAAGGCATTCCCATCGTCGGGCTGGAGCCGTCGTGCCTGCTCACGATGCGCGATGAAATGCTGGTCATGGGGCTGGGCGACGCGGCGCAAACCATCGGCGGCCAGGCGCTGCTGCTGGAGGAATTCCTGGCGCGCGAGGCGGCGGCCGGAAAGCTCGAAACACTCAAGTCCCGGCTAAAGCCCGTCAGCCAGCCGATCCTGCTGCACGGCCATTGCCACCAGAAGGCCTTTGGTGCGG
>JAQGLT010000109.1 GCA_028292745.1 Polaromonas sp.
CGAACTTGGAGGCCAGCACGGTGGCAATGGCTGCCGTCAGCGTGGTCTTGCCATGGTCGACGTGGCCAATCGTGCCGACGTTGACGTGCGGCTTGGTCCGCGAAAATTTCTCTTTTCCCATTTTCAACTCCGAAAAGTTACAAAATCAATTAACAACCAGCACTGTTTGCAGCACGCGCTACAACCACTAAAAACATGGTGCCCATTCAGGGACTCGGACCCGGGACCTCACCCTTACCAAGGGAGTGCTCTGCCACTGAGCCAAATGGGCTGAATCAAAAAATCTCTTACAGCAAAAGCACGCCATCGACCTGCAAAACCCCCAGAAGCATCATCAGCACAACTGGAGCGGGAGACGGGAATCGAACCCGCGTCATTAGCTTGGAAGGCTAGGGTTCTACCATTGAACTACTCCCGCGCAACCCTGCCAGATCAACTCACGCCTAACGCTTAATTACCTGCAACTCAAAACCAGCCAAAGCCAACAATTTTTGCACTGCTCGCTTGCCAAACCAAAAAAATGGTGGATGGGGCTGGATTCGAACCAGCGTAGGCGTTAGCCAACAGATTTACAGTCTGCCCCCATTAACCACTCGGGCACCCATCCTTCAAGCGAATCACGGATTATGCCATTCTTTTATTTAAAAAGCGAAAGCTTTGTAGCTGAAGAAGCTCAAAGTTGCAGGGTTAATACGCCTGCAAAGGCTCTCTTTTCAAAGCGCCCTGCTTTTTTGCGTTTGAACTGCATCCCGCTACCAACAGGAATTGCTTGCTCAATTTAAAAATGCACTGCGCAAGCAATATCGAAAACATGGCGCATCATTTTTTCGGCAGGGGATGCTGAATGCGCCAGTCGCGCGCCTGCGAAAAGTGGCCGCAGCCGATAAACGGCAAAGGGGGCCGCAAAGCCGACAGCGGCGAGGGGTGATTGGCCACAAGCACCTGGTGGCGACTGGCATCGATGAGGGCACGCTTGCTTTGCGCATGCGAGCCCCAGAGCATGAAGACCACCGGATGCCCGCCGTCAGACACTTCGCGGATGAGGCTGTCCGTGAGCATTTCCCAGCCTTTGCCGGCATGACTTGCTGGACGGCCCTCCTCCACCGTCAGGCAGGTGTTGAGCAGCAGCACGCCATGGCGGGCCCAGTTCACCAGGCTGCCACCGGGTACGGGAAATTTGGGTGGTGGCGTGCCTAGATCGCGTTGCAGTTCCTTGAAGATATTGCGCAGCGAGGGCGGCAGCGCCACGCCAGGCGCGACTGAAAATGCCAGTCCCTCGGCCTGTCCACGGCCGTGGTATGGATCCTGACCCAGGATGACCACCCGCACGTCCTCAGGCGGCGTCAGTTCGAGTGCCCGCAACGGCCGGGGTGGAAAAATCACCGCACCTTCTTCCAGCCGGCCACGCAAAAAACCCAGCAGCGCCTGGCCGGTCGGGCTGGTGAAAAATGCATCCACCTGCGACTGCCAGCCTGGGGCAACGGGCCAGGCGGACGGGTCGGCAGCCATCAACTGGTCTGGCGCGACGCCGCCAGCTTGTGCGGGCAAATCATCCTGCGGCATGCCTGACTCCTGTTATTGGCTAAATAGCGCCGCCAGCGCGATACCTGGCTCTTCGGCGCGCATGAAGGCCTCGCCGACCAGGAAAGCGTTGACCTTGGCATCGCGCATGCGCTGAACGTCCTGCGGGGTCGCAATGCCCGATTCAGTGACCAGCAAACGGTCGGCGGGTACTTTGCCCATGAGCGCCAGCGTGATGTCTAACGACACTTCAAAGGTGTTCAGGTTGCGATTGTTGATGCCGATCAGGGGGGTTTTGAGTGTGAGCGCGCGATTGAGTTCCTCCTCGTCATGCACCTCGACCAGCACCGCCATGTCGAGCGACATGGCCAATGCTTCGAGTGTTTGCATCTGCGCATCGTCCAGGCAGGCGGCGATCAGCAAGATGCAATCGGCCCCCATGGCGCGGGATTCGTACACCTGGTAGGCGTCGACGATGAAGTCCTTGCGCAGCACCGGCAGGCTGCAGGAGGCGCGGGCCTGCTTCAGGTAGTCGATGCTGCCCTGGAAAAACTGCTGGTCGGTCAGCACCGACAGGCAGGCGGCACCGAACTCGGCGTACGACTGGGCGATATCGGCGGGAATGAAGTCGGCGCGCAGCACCCCCTTGGAGGGGCTGGCTTTTTTGATCTCGGCGATCACCGCCGGCCGGCCGGCGGCGATCTTGGCGCGCAGGGCGCCAACAAAGTCGCGTGTAAGCACACGCGACTCGGCGTCCTTGCGCATGGCAGCCAGCGGCTTGCGGTTGATGGCGTCGGCGATTTCCTCGCGCTTGACGGCAATGATCTTGTTCAGGATGTCGCTCATGGGATTCCAGTGGGGTAAGCGGGACAGCGGCTTGCGCTGCCTGCGGTTGTTCAAGCGTCAGTTGTCTGGCTGAAGTCCACAAGCTGCTTTAGCTTGAGCCTTGCCGCTCCTGATTCAATAGCAGCTTGCGCATGCTCCATGCCGTCTTTCATTGAATCTACCACATTGGCGGCATAGAGCGCAGCACCGGCATTGAGGACCACGATGTCGCGCGGCGCGCCCGGCTGGTTGTCAAGCACGCCGAGCAGCATGGCTTTTGACTGCTCGGGCGTTTCCACCCGCAGGGCGCGGTTGCCCGCCATGGACATGCCGAAATCCTCGGGATGGATTTCGTATTCGTTGATTTCGCCGTTTTTCAGCTCGCCGACCAGGGTGCCCGCGCCCAGGCTGACCTCGTCCATGCCGTCCTTGCCGTACACCACCAGCGCATGCTCGGCGCCCAGGCGCTGCAGGGCCCGGATCTGGATGCCGACCAGGTCGGGGTGAAACACGCCCATCAGGATGTTGGGCGCGCTGGCCGGGTTGGTCAGCGGCCCGAGAATGTTGAAGATGGTGCGGATGCCGAGTTCACGGCGCACCGGCGCGACGTTTTTCATCGCCGGATGGTGGTGGGGCGCAAACATGAAGCCGACGCCCACCGCTTCAATGCAGCGGGCAATGCGCTCGGGCGACAGGTCCAGCGCGATGCCCAGCGACTCCACCACATCGGCGCTGCCCGACTTGCTGCTGACGCTGCGCCCGCCGTGCTTGCTGACCTTGGCGCCGGCCGCGGCCGCGACGAACATGGCGCAGGTCGAGATGTTGAAGGTGTGCGAGCCGTCGCCGCCGGTGCCGACGATATCGACCAGGTGGGTTTTGTCGGCGACATGCACCTTGGTCGAGAACTCGCGCATCACCTGGGCGGCGGCGGTGATTTCGCCGATGGTTTCCTTCTTCACGCGCAAGCCGGTGATCAGCGCGGCCATCATCACCGGCGACATCTCGCCGCTCATGATGAGCCGCATGATGTGCAGCATCTCGTCGTGGAAAATCTCGCGGTGCTCGATGGTGCGCTGCAGCGCCTCTTGGGCCGTGATCTTGTGGGTGTTGGGCATGGATATCTCGCTCTTGTGGTGCTTGAAATGGATGATCGTCAAGGGGCGGGCTGCTCGGTCAGCGCCAGCTTGAGGCCGAAGCCGACAAACATCAGCCCCGCCGTGCGCTCCAGCCAGTGCATGCGCCGCTGGACGGCGGCCACCCGACCGGCCAGCCAGGCGGCGGCCACGGCCCAGCCGATGTTGACCCACAGGGCGTTGAAGTTGAACAGCAAACCCAGCAGCAAAAACGCCAGCGGCTTGTTGGCCACGCCGGGGGCGATGAACTGCGGCACGAAGGCCAGGAAAAACAGCGCAACCTTGGGATTGAGCGCATTTGTCCAGAAACCCTGGAAAAATACACGTTTTAGGGCTGTGGCGCTTTCCCTGCCTGCATCAGTAGCTATTGATTTAATAGCTAATGATGCCCTCCCACCCGGGGCGCGCGCCAGCAGCATGCGCAGGCCGACCACCACCAGGTAGGCCGCGCCCGCCCATTTGAGCAGGGTGAAGGCGGTGGCGGACGCGGCCATCAGCGCGCTGACCCCCACCGCCGCGGCAAGGATATGCAAGAAGCATCCGGCGGTGATGCCCAGGGCCGCCACAATGCCGGCGCGGGCACCCGTGCGCAACGCATTCGTCACGATGTAGAGCACGTCGGGGCCGGGCGTCAGGTTGAGGACGATGCCCGCGGCGACAAACAGCGCAAGGTGGTCAATGCCCATGGCGCGGCGCCCGCATCAGTGGCCGAAGAACCGGCGGATCACGGCCGCCGCGTGGTCCACGCCCTCGGTATCCACGTCGAGGTGGGTGGCGAAACGCAGGCGGTACAGGCCCGTCGCCTGGATGCCGTGGTCTGCCAGGTACTGGAGCAAGGCGCCCGACTTGTCACGCGCGCTTCCTGTCAGGTCAACGAAGAGAAGGTTGGTCTGCGGCGCTTCGACCTGCAGCGCGTCGATGCCCGCCAGCCCGTCGGCCAGGCGCTGCGCCAGCGCATGGTCCTGCGCCAGCCGCTCGACGTGGTGGTCCAGCGCATGCATCGCCGCTGCGGCCAGCATGCCGGCCTGGCGCATGCCGCCGCCGGCCATCTTGCGGATGCGGTGCGCGCGGGCGATGACACCGTGCGAACCGCACAGCGCCGAGCCGACCGGCGCGCCCAGCCCCTTGCTGAAGCAGACGGAGACGCTGTCAAAGCACTGGGCGATGCGGCGCGCCTCGTGAATGATGCCTTCGCGGGCGGGCGCTGCATGCGGGCCGCTGCCGCCCGAGGGGGCTGCCCCGCCTTGGGACGGCCCGGCGGCGGTTCGGTCGGCAGCATGAAGCGCTGCCTGGGCCACTGCGGCATTGAACAGCCGGGCGCCATCCAGATGCCGGTTCAGCCCCCGCGCCGCCGCCAGCGCCGTTGCCTGCTCCACATAGCCGAATGGAAGCAGCTTGCCGCCCAGCGTGTTTTCCAGCGCCAGCAGGCGAGTGCGGGCGAAATGCGCATCGTCGGGCTTGATGGCCGCCTCGATGTCGGGCAGCGCCAGCGTGCCGTCGGGCTGGTGGCTCAGCGGCTGCGGCTGCACGCTGCCGAACACCGCCGCGCCACCGCCTTCCCAGCGGTAGCAGTGCGCCTGCTGGCCGACGATGTACTCGTCGCCGCGCTGGCAATGCGCCAGGATGGCGCACAGGTTGCCCTGCGTTCCGGTGGGCACGAACAGCGCGGCCTCGAAGCCGAGCAGGCCGGCGATTTTTTCCTGCAGCGCATTGACGCTCGGGTCGCCGCCGAACACGTCGTCGCCCAGCTTTGCCGCCCGCATGGCTTCGCGCATCGCCGCCGTCGGCTGCGTGACCGTGTCGCTGCGCAGATCAACTGTTTTATGCATCATTTAGGCCTCCAGCGCATACGCAGTCTGCGCAGATAGCTATTGAATTTATAGCATTCTTCAATGCCGCTGCTCCAGGAAGTTTTTCAGCATCGCATGGCCGTGCTCGGTCAGGATCGATTCGGGATGGAACTGCACGCCCTGGATGGGCAGCTCCCGGTGCCGCACGCCCATGATTTCGCCGTCGTCGGTCCGGGCCGTGACGTCAAGCACGTCGGGGCAGGAGGCGGGCTCTATCGCCAGCGAGTGGTAGCGGTTCACCGTGAACTGGGCCGGCAGGCCGGCAAAGACGCCCTGCTGCGTGGTCGTGATGCGGCTGGTCTTGCCGTGCATCAATTCCTGCGCCCGCACGATGTGGCCCCCGAACGCCGCGCCGATGGCCTGGTGCCCCAGGCAAACCCCCAGAATCGGCAGCTTGCCGGCAAAGTGCTGGATCGCCGCCACTGAAATGCCGGCCTCGGCGGGCGAGCACGGGCCGGGCGAAACCACCAGGCGGTCGAGCTGCCCGGCGGCCAGGCGCGCGGCAATGTCGGCGACCGTGATTTCATCGTTGCGAAACACCGCCACTTCAGCGCCCAGTTCGCCAAAATACTGGACGATGTTGTAGGTGAAGCTGTCGTAATTGTCGATCATCAAAAGTTTCATGCGTGCCATGGCTTACTCCAGTCCTTCTTCCACCAGCTCGCTGGCCCTGAGCAGCGCGCGCGCCTTGGCTTCGGTCTCCCGCCATTCCAGTTCGGGCACCGAATCGGCCACCACGCCGGCCGCGGCCTGCACGTAAAGCACCTGGTCCTTGATGATGCCGGTGCGAATGGCAATGGCCACGTCCATGTCGCCGGCATAGCTGAGGTAGCCGCACGCCCCGCCATACAGGCCGCGCTTCGTGGGTTCGAGCCGGTCGATGAGTTCCATCGCATGCACTTTCGGCGCGCCGGTCAGCGTGCCGGCCGGGAACGTCGCCTTGAGCACGTCCATGCTGGTCATGCCGTCCAGCAAGATCCCTTCGACATTGCTCACGATGTGCATCACATGGCTGTAGCGCTCCACGGCAAACGCTTCGGTGACCTTCACCGTGCCGGTTCTGGCGATGCGGCCGATGTCGTTCCTGGCCAGGTCGATCAGCATGACATGCTCGGCGCGTTCCTTGGGATCGTTGACCAGTTCCTGCTCGACGGCCTGGTCGGCCTCGATCGACGCGGCGCGCGGCCGGGTGCCGGCCAGGGGCCGGATGGTGATTTTCTGCCCCGCTTCGACCTGCTCCTGGCGCACCAGGATTTCGGGCGACGCGCCGACCACATGGAAGTCGCCGAAATGGTAGTAATACATGTAGGGCGACGGATTGAGCGAGCGCAGCGCCCGGTACAGCGAGAGCGGCGACTCGGTATAGCGCTTCCTGATGCGCTGGCCGACCTGCACCTGCATGAAGTCGCCCGCTTCGATCAGCCGCTTGGCGCGCTCGACGGCGGCGAGGTAGTCGGCCTTGGCGAATTCGCGCTCGGCCGGGTAGCCCTGGCTCGGCTTGACCACCGGCGCGCTGACCGAATACTTCAGCTGCTCCTTGAGCTCGCGCAGGCGCTTCCTGGCATTGGCATAGGCTTCCGGGCGGGCCGGGTCGGCATAGACGATCAGGTAGAGCTTGCCCGAGAGGTTGTCGATCACCGCCAGCTCCTCGCACTGCAGCAGCAAGATGTCGGGGCAGCCCAGCGTGTCGGGCGGGCAGGTGGCCTCCAGCTTTTTCTCGATGTGGCGCACCGCGTCATAGCCGAAGTAGCCGGCAAGGCCGCCGCAAAAACGCGGCAGTCCGGGGCGCAGCGCGACCTTGAAGCGCTTTTGGTAGTCGCCGATGAAATCGAGCGGATTGACCCGGGACGTTTCGACGACCTGGCCGTCGGTCACCACTTCGGTCAGGCAGTCGGCGCCAAAGCCCGATGAGCGCAGCAAGGTGCGTGCCGGCAGGCCAATGAAGCTGTAACGCCCGAAACGCTCGCCGCCCACCACGGATTCAAGCAAAAAGCTGTATTTGCCGCCGTCCTTGCCGTTGGCCAGCTTGAGGTAGAGCGACAGCGGGGTTTCCAGGTCGGCGAATGCTTCGAGCATCAGCGGAATGCGGTTGTAGCCTTGCGTTGCGAGGCTTTTGAATTCAAGTTCAGTCATCGGTGTGGGTCCTTCCGCGAAAGACGCTGCGCATCAAATTGGCCGTCTTCCGTCGTTCAAAACGCCCCACATCCAAGGTGAGGGGCCGGGTGCCCTTGCGTGGTGCAAGGACGCATCAATTCGGGATAAGGCAAGCCTGAAGGGCAATGCACGGGCTCAGGACAATGAGCGATGCAGGCGTTTCAGACGCGCCGGGCAGGACAGGGGCGCCAAAGCCAGGCTCCCCGGCTTTCACAAGCTGCTGTTTGAACGATGCGTTGAATGAACATGTTGCCCAAAGTGTAGCAAAGAGCCGCACGGGCCCGCCAAGCATTAAAAAGTCTCATCGGGGCATGCCGCCGTCATCACAATCAAGGGCGAACGCCTGGGCAAGGCCGTTTCCGAGCGGGCCCATGGCACTGCGGCACGGTGGGCCGTCAGCGCAGCGTTTCGCCTTCAGCCAGTTCAGCCAGCGAATCGACGAAGCCGTCGGCATCGACAGCGCGCACCGGTTCGCCATGGTTGTAGCCATAGGTCACGAGCAGCACCGGACAACCTGCGGCCCTGGCGGCCCGGGCGTCGTTGCTGGAGTCGCCGACCATCAAGGTGCGTTCCGGTGCCGTGCCCAAAAACGCGCAGGCCTTGCGCAGGGGCAGCGGATCGGGCTTTTTGCGCTCGAACGAATCGCCGCCGAAGACTTCGGCGAAAAAACCGTCCAGCCCCTTGCGCTTGAGCAGCGAACGGGCAAACCCGACCGGCTTGTTGGTCAGGCAAACCAGGGGCAAACCGGCGTTGCGCAGACCTTCCAATCCCGCCGCCACGCCCGGATACACGGTTGAATGCTGGCCGTTGACAGTGGCGTAATGGCGCTGGTAGCTGGCAAAGGCCAGCTGGTAATTTGCTCTTGAATTGATAGCTATAGACGCATGCCCTGCATGCGCTTGAACATGATTTAGCACAGATTCAATCAAATGCTCGGAACCTTTTCCGACCATGCGGTCCACCGTGGCGGCATCAAGCTTGACAGCGCTAAACGTTGCCGGCAGCAGGTCCGCCAGCATCAGGTTGATGGCCGCGACGAAGTCGCCCAGGGTATCGACCATCGTGCCGTCCAGATCGATGATCGCCGCGTCGTAGCGGCCGGGGCGCAGGCGGGCTTGAGCGGCTGCGCGTGCCAGCGGCTGTGCTTGTCGTGAAGGGGTGTTCATCGGTCTGGCACCAGGCGCATCAGCCCTTGAGCGACGCGCGCATCGCATCGATCACGGTTTTGTAGTCCGGCTTGCCGAAGATGGCGCTGCCGGCCACGAAGGTATCGGCGCCGGCATCGGCCACGCGGCGGATGTTGTCCGCCTTGATGCCGCCATCGACTTCGAGGCGGATGTCCTTGCCCGAGGCCTCGATGCGTTTCCTGGCCTGCTCGATCTTGCGCAGCGCCGAGTCGATGAAGCCCTGGCCGCCGAAACCGGGGTTGACGCTCATGATCAGGATCAGGTCGATGTCCTCGATCACCCAGTCCAGCACATCGAGCGGCGTCGCCGGATTGAACACCAGACCGGCCTGGCAGCCCTTGGCCCGGATCGCCTGCACGCTGCGGTGGACATGGCTTGACGCGTCGGGATGAAAGCTGATGAGGTCGGCGCCGGCGTCGGCAAAGGCCGCGGCCAATGCGTCCACCGGCTGCACCATCAGGTGCACGTCGATCGGCACGGCCGTGCCGTCGGCGCGCCGGGCATGGGGCTTGAGCGCCTGGCAGACCATCGGGCCGAAGGTCAGGTTGGGCACGTAGTGGTTGTCCATCACATCGAAGTGAATCCAGTCCGCCCCTGCCGCAATGACGGCTTTGAGCTCGTCGCCCAGGCGGGCAAAGTCGGCTGACAAAAGGGAGGGCGCAATGCGGTAGGCAGGGGGGGTGGTAGGCATGCGCAGGATTGTCGCAGCAAGCAGCAGGCGGCGTCAGGGCACGGCAAAGCGGCCTGACGGCAGCGCGCCCAGGCGGTTAACATGACGGCCAAACGATTTTCCTGCCATGCCCAAATACCAATTTTCCTGCAAAGTCCATCCCCAGTACCTGCCCGAGCAGTCGGCGCCGGACGAGGGCGTCTACAGCTTTTCCTACACCGTGACCGTGACCAACACGGGCGATATTGCGGCCCAGCTGATTGCGCGGCACTGGACCATCAGCGACGCCAATGGCCATACCGAAGAGGTCAAGGGCCTGGGCGTGGTGGGCCAGCAGCCGCTGCTCAAACCCGGCGAAGCTTTCCAGTACAGCAGCGGCTCCCGCCTGCGCACGGCCAGCGGCACCATGCATGGCAGCTATTTTTGCGTCGCCGAGGACGGCGAGCGCTTCGAGGCGGCGATCCCCCTGTTTGTGCTGGAGGCCCCCCACGGCAGCGGCCCGTCCAGGCGCGTGCTGCATTGACGGTCATCGGGCGCCGCAACCTGCGATGAAGGACCTGCCCCAACTGCTCAGGGCGCTCAACCCTGAAGCCGGCCTGGCCGATCGCCACGTCTGGCTGATCAAGCTGTTTGAATGGGTGCGCGGCGACCAGACGTCCACCCAGGCCGCCGTGGCGCGGGTGCAGGCCTTTATCGAGGCCGTCCAGAAGCAGCCCGAGCTGCAGGCAAGGCTGCAGGGGTGGTGGGAAACACTGATCCAGACAGTCGATATCACCCCGTTGCTGGCCGATTTCGGCTTTGCGCCGCGCACCGCTTTTGTCAGTGAATTGGCCGAGCGGCTGCGCCGCAAACTGCTGCCGGGAACGCCTGAGACCCAGGACGCATCAGAGCTTTTCCCGATGGTGGTGCCGACGCGCTTCGATGCGCAGTGGATGAGCGCGCTGGAGGAGACGCAGATCGAGCAACTCACCGCGCTGCTGTCGGTCAACCCCGCGCGGGACACCCGCCGCTGGCATTACAGCCTGATGGATGCGATCACCTACTGCACCGCCCAGATCCGGGCGACCGGCTTTGCGCCCGAGCTGCGGCTGCGCATGAACCGCGCCAGCCCGCATGCCCGGGCCTTTCATGCCCTGCCGGCCGATGTGCAGGAGCTGCGCGACGTTTTCTTTCGGCCTGACCGCGATGCAGCGGCGCTGCAGGCGGCCGTGATGCAGTACCGCGAAAGGCTCGACGCCTGCCGCCAGGCGGTCAACAGCATTTACGCCCATCTGGAGGAAAACGGCATCTCCGTCGGCATGGTGTTTCGCCTGCGCCAGCTGCGCGCCCGCATGGTGCGCGACCGCGAACTGCTCGAAGCGCTGCTGTCCCCCAAGCCGGCAATGGCCGCGCTCAAGCTGCTGGTGCGCCGCGTGGCCACCGCGCAAGAGGTCAAGAGCATCGGCGCGCTGATCAGCGCCAACTCGACCCTGCTGTCGGCCAAGATGGCCGAGCGCAGCGCCGCAACGGGCGAACACTACATCACCCGCAACCGCGCCGACTACCGCCAAATGCTGGGCAAGGCGATGGGCGGCGGCGCCGTGACCGCCCTGACAACGCTGCTCAAGTTCATGGTGGTGGCGATCGGCCTGTCGGCGTTCTGGAGCGGCTTCTGGGCCGCCGTGGCCTATTCGGCGACCTTCATCATGATCCAGCTGCTGCATTTCACGCTGGCCACCAAGCAGCCCGCCATGACGGCGCCGGCCATGGCGGCCAAGCTCAGGAACATCGACTCGGAGGATTCCGCCACCACGCTCAAAGACTTCGTGGATGAAGTCACCCATCTGGTGCGCTCGCAGATGGCCGCCGTGTTCGGCAACGTTTTCATGGTGGTGCCGGCCGTGCTGCTGGTCAATGCGGCCATCACGCTGGCCCTGGGCCAGCCGATGATCAGCGAGGCCAGCGCCCGCCATGTTCTGGAATCGCTCACGCTGCTGGGCCCGACCCTGCTGTGGGCGGCCTTGACCGGGGTGGTGCTGTTTGCCTCCAGCATGATTGGCGGCTGGGCGGAAAACTGGTTTGTGCTGCACCACCTCGACTCGGCCCTGCGGCACAACCCGCGCATCACCGCCGTGCTGGGCAACAGGCGCGCCGCCCGCTGGTCGGCCTTCATGCGCGAACACATTTCAGGCTTTGTCTCCAATATCGCGCTGGGTTTCATGCTGGGACTGATTCCGGCGTTTACCGGCTTTTTCGGCATCGAACTCGAACTGCGCCATGTCACGCTGTCCACCGGCCAGCTGGCAGCGGCAGGCGCTTCGCTCGGGCTGGCGGCCTTTAGCCAGCCGGCGTTCTGGTGGAGCATGGCCTCGATCCCGCTGATCGGCGCGCTCAACCTGGGTGTGAGTTTTTACTTTGCCTTCCGTCTGGCGCTGCAGGCCCATAACGTCAGCAAGCTGGACCGCGCGCGCATCCGCGCCGCCATCTGGGGGCGCTGGCGCAGCCATCCGCTGGCTTTTTTCATTCCGGGATGAATGCCGGCAGTCGGCCTTGTCCTACAGCAGCGTTTGCGGGAAAACAGTAAATTGATTCGACATCGCTTTTTCTCTCGGGAAGCGGCCGGTTTTGCGGCCGGCCCTGACACCCTGAAGCTGCGGCACCCGCCGCGCTTTCTGCCTGGTCTGCTGCGCCGCCAGCGTACCGCCCTCTTTCTCGTGGAGACCTTTTTGTATGGATGAAATCATGGGCATCTGGGCCGAATGGATCAAGCCATCGGCCGGACTGCCAACCGTGCAATGGTCTATTTTGCTGGCGCTTGCCGCCGCCGCCGGCCACCTGGTCAACCGCTACGTCGGCCTGCCCAAGGTGATCGGCTATTCGGCCATCGGCGCTTTTGCCGGCCTGGCAGGGTTCACCGGCGCCGCCTGGCCACTGCAGGGCATTGGCCTGTTCCTTCTGGAACTGGGCGTGGCGGTGGTGCTGTTCGAGGCCGGCGGGCGCATTCCGCTGCGCTGGTTTCGCCACAACCCGATGGTGCTGGTGCAAAGCCTGGCCGAGTCGGCGCTGACATATTTCGGGGTGCACTGGCTGCTCAGCCTGATGGGCGTGCCCGAAGTGGTGGCCGAGTCGGTCGCGCTGCTGGCCATGGCCGCCTCGCCCGCCGTGCTGTCGCGCGTGGCCATTGACACGCGGGCCGCCGGCCCGGTCACCGAGCGGGCGCTGGTGCTGTCCACCCTGAGCACCCTGTATGCCCTGACGCTGTGCAGCGCCCGGGCCGGCATGCTGCCGCGGGGCGAAGGCGGCTTGTCGAACACGCTGTTCCCGGTGCTGGTGGTGCTGGGCCTGTCGGTGGTGGTGGGCGCGGTGCTGGCGCTGGTGCTGCGGGCGGCGCTGCGGATCATGAGTCCGACCAGCGAAAACACGGCCATTTTGCTGCTTTCGCTGATTGCCGCGGGCGCGGCGCTGGCGGCCAACTTCGGCGGCTCGGCGCCGCTGGCGGCCCTGCTGGGCGGCATGCTGCTCAAGCAGCTCAATCCGCGCCCCTGGTCCTGGCCGCGGCAGATGGGCACGGCCTCCTCAATGCTCACCATGCTGATGTTCGTGCTGGTGTCGGTGGTGGCGGCGCAGGCGGACTGGAGCCGCCCTGTGGCCAGCCTGGTCATCGGGCTGGTGGTGGCGCGCATCGTCGCCAAGATTGCCGGCGTGGCCATCGGCAATGTGGGCAGCGGCATCAGCTGGCAGCAAGGCCTGTGGGTCGGCTGCGCCATGTCGCCCATGTCCTCGGTGGCGCTGCTGCTGGTGTCGCAGTACGTGGCGGCGTCCGGTTTCATCGGCGGCCAGGTGGCCGTCATCGCGCTGCCGGCCATTTTGCTGATGGAAATGCTGGGCGCGGTGCTGGCCAGCGTGGCCCTCTACCGCGCCGGGGAATGCTCCCGCCCCTGGAGCCGCTCCGTGCGCGGCCCTTCGACCGGACCTGTCCATGAGTCTTGAACCCTTCCAGAAATCCAACGCCCTGTCGCTGGGCGTCGAGCTTGAAATGCAGCTCGTGAACACCCACGACTACGACCTGGCGCCTTATGCCGAGGACATGCTGCGGCTGATGAGCAAGATCGCGCTGCCGGGCTCGGTGGTGCCCGAGATGACGTCCAGCATGATCGAGGTCTCGACCGGCGTGTGCCAGTCGTCCTCCGAAGTGCTGGGCCAGCTCACGCAGATCCGCGATGCGCTGGTCAAAAGCGCCGACAAGCTCAACATTGCCGTGGTGGGCGGCGGCACGCACCCGTTCCAGCAGTGGCACGAGCGCCGCATTTACGACAAGCCGCGCTTTCGCGAGCTGTCCGAGCTGTACGGCTACCTGTCCAAGCAGTTCACCATCTTCGGCCAGCATGTGCACATCGGCTGCCCCGACGCCGACAGCGCGCTCCTCACGCTGCACCGCATGTCGCGCTACATTCCGCATTTCATCGCCCTGTCGGCCTCCAGTCCCTATGTGCAGGGGCAGGACACGGCATTTGATTCGGCGCGGCTCAATTCGGTGTTTGCCTTTCCGCTGTCGGGCCGCGCGCCCTTTGCCCTCACCTGGGACGATTTCACGGTGTACTTCAACAAGATGGCGCACACCGGCGTGGTCAAGAGCATGAAGGACTTCTACTGGGACATCCGGCCCAAGCCGGAGTTCGGCACCATTGAAATCCGGGTGTTCGACACGCCGCTGACGGTCGAGCGCGCCACCGCGCTGGCCGGTTTCGTGCAGTCGCTCGGCTCCTGGTTCATGAATGACCAGCCTTTCATGCCGACCGAGGACGACTACCTGGTCTACACCTACAACCGTTTCCAGGCCTGCCGTTTCGGCCTGGATGCGGTGTATGTGGACCCCGCGACCGGTGGACACATGCCGCTGCGCGAGCATATCTTGCTGACCATGGACCGGATCGAGTACCACGCCCACCGCGTCGGCGCCAGCGCCTCCATCGCGCTGCTGCGCCGCAGCGTCGAGCGCAACGACAACGACGCCCGCTGGCTGCGCGAGCGCCAGGGCCAGGAGGATCTGCTGGCCGAGGTCATCCGGCAGGCGGCCGACCGCTTCCGGGGCGGCGCGGACACCAGCGAATAGGCAAATGGCAAATCCCCTTGCCGAGGGGTGCCGGGGCCGGCCAGCCCTGCTGTTTTGAACGGCACCGGCACCGGCCCTGGCTGTATGCTTGCCGCCATGGGTGAATTCGACTTGATTGCGCGTTACTTCACGCGCCCCACGGCCCGGGCTGCGCTGGGCATCGGCGACGACTGCGCGCTCCTGCAGCCCGCGCCCGGCACGCAGCTGGCGATTTCCAGCGACATGCTGGTCGAGGGCCGGCATTTTTTTGCCGATGTGGACCCGTTCAGCCTGGGCCACAAGGCGCTGGCCGTGAACCTGAGCGACCTGGCCGCCTGCGGCGCCACGCCGCTGGCCTTCACGCTCGCGCTGGCCCTGCCGCAGGCCGACGACGCCTGGCTGGCGCCCTTCTCGCGCGGCCTGCTGGCGCTGGCCGATGCGCATGGCTGCGAGCTGGTCGGCGGCGACACCACGCGGGGGCCGCTCACCATCTGCATCACCGTCTTCGGCGCCGTGCCCATCGTCGATGGCCGCTCGCAGGCGCTGCTGCGCTCGGGCGCGCGGCCGGGCGATGACGTGTATGTCAGCGGCACGCTGGGCGACGCGCGGCTGGCGCTCGATGCGCTGCGCGGCAGCCTGGACTTGCCGGCTCCCGTGCTGGCAGCAGCCCGGCGCCGGCTGGAGCAGCCCACGCCCCGCGTCGCGCTGGGCCAGGCGCTGCGCGGCGTGGCGTCGGCGGCGCTGGACATCAGCGACGGCCTCCTGGGCGACCTGCAGCACCTCCTCAAGGCTTCGGGCACCGGCGCCACCCTCGACACGTCGATTGCTATTAACTTGATAGCTGCTTGCGCAGACCCAGCCTGCGTAGCAGACATTATTTCCTTAAAAAAACAGCTCGAATGCGTGCTGGCGGGGGGCGACGACTACGAGCTGGCTTTCACCGCCCCGGTGCCGGCCCGCAGCGCGGTGCAGGCCGCGGCGCGCAAGGCACGCACCCCCGTCACCCGGATCGGCCGCATTGACAGCGAGCCCGGCCTGCGGCTGGTCGACCGCTGCGGCCAGGACGTGCCCAACCGCTACGGCGCGTTCGACCACTTCGCCTGAACCGCGGCATGCCGGTTTCATGCATGTTTCAGTGCTGTAGCGCAGATGGCAGGCCTCTATCCTGCTATTAAAACAGTAGCGTCAACACGACTGCCTGGAATGACGGCCGCCAGTGCAGGGCGGCCCGGCTGCCCCCCGCAGCAGGCCGGATGCGCCCATCCTCGTGATAATTGCCGCATGCCTGAGAACAAATTCCCGCTCGAAGACCCGCCGGCCGCCCTTCTGGAGTCCCCTCCCGCCCGCCTGGGCCCCCAGCGGCCCAGCGGCAAATTCCTGCTCGCCCATCCGGCGCATTTCATGGCCCTGGGCTTTGGCTCGGGCCTGAGCCCGGTGGCGCCCGGTACGGCCGGCACGCTGTGGGCCTGGCTGTCGTTTCTGATGCTGCAGCGCTGGCTGTCGCCGGCGGAGATCGGCTGGCTGATCGCCGTGTCCATCCCGCTGGGCTGTTGGGTCTGCGCCATCACGGCGCGCAACATGCGGGTGTGCGACCCCGGCAGCATCGTGTGGGACGAAATCGTGGCGTTCTGGGCCGTGCTCTGGCTGGTCATGCCGGCCGGCTTCCTGGGCCAGGCCGTTGCCTTTGGGCTGTTTCGCTACTTTGATGCCGCCAAGCCTGGCCCGGTCGGCTGGGCCGACAGGTTCTCGCACGGCGCCGATCCGACCACCGACCGCCCTGCCTGGGCGGGCCTGGGCATCATGGCCGACGATCTGGTGGCGGCCGGCTGCACGCTGCTGGTGATCGCGCTCTGGCGCTTTTTCATATGACCGATTCGCTCTCAAAATCAGAGCCGGCTACGCAATGCCCATCTGCGCCAACGGCTGATTTGGCTGAAATATTGCAGCAAAAAGGCTGGTGGCTGGCCACGGCCGAAAGCTGCACCGGCGGCATGATCGCGGCGGCCTGCACCGATCTGGCGGGTTCGAGCAACTGGTTCGAGCGCGGCTTTGTCACCTACTCCAACGAGGCCAAGACCGAGCTGCTGGGCATAGCCGCCGCGCTGATCCGCGAACACGGCGCCGTCAGCGAAGAAGTGGCGCGGGCCATGGCGGCGGGTGCCATCGGCCATTCCCGCGCGCAGGTGGCCGTGGCGGTGACCGGCGTTGCCGGTCCGGGCGGCGGCAGCCCGGCCAAGCCGGTGGGCACGGTGTGGTTCGGCTGGGCCACGCCCACCGGCGTCATCAGCGAGCTGCGGCATTTCGACGGCGACCGCGCCGCGGTGCGCCAGGCAACGGTCTGCCACGCGCTGCAGCGGCTGGTGGCGCTGCTGACCTAGCCTGCGCCGGCAGGCTGCCGGGGGGCGCGCTTTTTTTCAAGCACCGCTACTGTGGTCAATCCTGATGGCGGTGAGCTGGGCGGTGTACTTCAGCCGCTGCAGGTCGATCGGATTGGGCGCTTCCTGCGGAAAAAAGCTGAAGCAGCACAGCGTGCCGTAGATTTCGCCGCTTTTCAGGACGATGGGGGTGCTGAAATGGGTGCCGATGCGAAACGGCAATGCTTTTTCCAGTTCCGCCGAGGCCGGGTCGGCCGAAACGACAGGAATGTATTCGGGCAGCCGGCCATCGACGACGCGCTGGCACCAGCTGCGCTCCAGCGGATCCGCGCCGCCCACGGCAATTGGCGCCTTTTCTGGCGCCGCATCGACGTGGCGAAAGACCCGTTGGCCCGCGACGAATTCGGACACGAAGGCCACATCCATGCTCATGCCCTCGCGCAGCAACTTCAAAATTTCCGGCACTGCGTTGTCGATCAGGGCATCGCCGCTGTTGTCAGCGGTGACGACCAGCAGCCCGGAAATTTTCGCGGTCAGGTCGTCGGGTTCATAGCCCAGGTCGGGCAGCTCCAATAGGTTTTCCATCAGGCCTCTAAATAATTGGGCCAGATTATCGAATACGCCCGGCCTGAAGCCGACGCGCCTTTCGGCTTCGGGCGCCAGGCCGCCCGCCTATTCGAGCGCCGACACCTTGACCGCATGCTGGGCGGAAAACGCCTGCAGGACTTCGGCAATCTGCGCATCCTGCAGCGTGGTGGTCAGCTCGACAATCTTGCTGGCGCTGCCTTTGTGGCTGTCGCTGACCGCCACCGTCGCGGCGCCGTCGTGCGCCGCCAGCAGTTTTTGCAGCGCGGGTGCCAGCGCGTCGATCGCGTCATTCAGCTGGGCCGGGTTGCCGTCTGCACTGGGCAGGTACTGCACCTCGAAAGAAAAATTGGTTTTCTGGTTCATGGCAGCCTCCGCGCCTAGTGGCCGAGCGTGGCGTCGAGCGTGATTTCGGGCACGCTGGCCAGCGCCTTGGACAGCGGGCAGCCCTGCTTGGCCGCCTGGGCGATTTCCATGAACTTGGCCTCATCCATGCCCGGCACTACCGCCTTGAGGGTGAGCGCGATGCGGTCGATGACAAACCCGTCGCCCTCGGGCACCAGCCGGACCCTGGCCTGGGTATCGACCGATGCGGTGGCAAAGCCGGCCTTGTCGCAGGCAAACGAAAAAGCCATGGTGAAGCAGGCCGCATGCGCGGCGCCCAGCAGCTCCTCGGGGTTGGTGCCGCGCCTGTCGTCTTCAAAACGGCTGCCAAAGCCGTACGGGTAGGCTTTGAGCGCATCGGTTTCGGTGCTGATCTGGCCCTGGCCTTTTTTGCCCTGGCCTTCCCAATGAACGGAGGCGTTTTTTTCAGTCATGCGTTGGCTTTCGGAAATGGTTGCAAGGCGGGGCGTGCTGGCAGGCAGCCGCCCCGGGTCAACTGGCGAGTTTGCCTGCGCAGGCCGGATTGCCGCGTCGGACAAGACCGCAAACCCGCAGGGGCGCTTCGTTACCGGTGCCGGGCCGCTGCGGGCGCGCAGCCGGCTGCCGCGCCGCGTTTTTCAGTTCCCGCAGAGGGCGTTTTCCTGGCCAGGCACGGCGCCGGGCCTCAGTGCGACAGGCCCTGCATGAAGGCTTCCAGGGAATCGATGGGCAGGGCCTTGCAAAACAGGTAGCCCTGGTAGTTTTCGCAGCCGTGCCGGGCCAGGAACTCGCGCTGGGCTTCGGTCTCCACGCCTTCGGCCATCACCGCCAGGCCCAGGCTCTGGGCCAGCCCGACAATGGTGCGCGCAATGGCCGCGTCGTTCGGGTCGGTCAGCACGTCCTTGACGAAGGAACGGTCGATTTTCAGCTGGTCCAGCGGCATGTGCTTGAGGTAGGAAAGCGCCGAGTAGCCCATGCCGAAGTCGTCAATCGACAGCGTGACGCCCGCGTTCTTGAGCATGCCCATCTTGGCGATGGTCACATCGATGTCGGTGGCCAGCAGGCTTTCGGTCAGCTCCAGCTTGAGCCGGTGGGCGCAGATGCCGAACTGCTGGATGATGGACATCACCAGTTCCACGAACTCCGGGTGGCGGAACTGGCGAACGCTGACGTTCACCGCGATGCTGAGCATTTCCGTCTCGGGCCGCCTGGCCCACAGGTCCAGCTGGGCGCAGGCGGTTTCCAGCACCCACTTGCCCAGCGGAAGAATCAGCCCGCTTTCCTCGGCCTGGGCGATGAACCCATCGGGGAACACCATGCCACGCTCCGGATGCTGCCAGCGGATCAGCGCCTCGACGCCGATCATGCGGCCCTCGCGCCCCACCTGCGGCTGGTAATGCAGGATGAAATCCTGGTCGCGCAAGCTCTGGCGCAGCTCGGTGTTGAGAATGGCGCTGGCGGTGGCGGCCGATTGCATTTCAGGGTCGAACCAGCAGACCGAATTGCGCCCGGCCGCCTTGGCCTGGTACATCGCCAGATCCGCCTGCTTCAGCACATCGCCAATGCTTTGCTGGTGCTGGCTGAAGGTCGTCACGCCGATGCTGCAGGTGCCGTAGTGCTGGTAGCCCGAGAGGTCATAGGGCTCGCTGAGCACGGCCAGAATTTTTTGCCCCACCGCCCGGCTCTTGTCGTCGGCGACCTCGGGGTCTTCGCCGAGGTCTTCCAGCATCACCACGAACTCGTCGCCGCCCAGGCGCGCCACGGTATCGGTCTTGCGCACGCAGCTGGTCAGGCGCACGGCCACCTGCTGCAGCAGCACGTCGCCCTTGGCATGCCCCAGGGTGTCATTGAGCACCTTGAAGTTGTCCAGGTCGATGAACATCAATGCGCCGATTTTTGTGTGGTTGGCGCATTGGGACAGCGCGCTTTGCAGCCGGTCCATCAGGAGCTGGCGATTGGGCAGCTGCGTCAGCGTGTCGTAGAACGCCAGATGCTCGATCTCGTCCTCGGCCGCCTTGCGCTCGGTGATGTCGCGCGCCACGGACACCCAGTGCGCCTGGCCGCGGCTGAAATAGTCCACCGGCACGATTTCCATCTCGATCCAGAACTGCTCGCCGGTCTTTCGGTAGTTGATGAGCTCGACGCGAACCGGCTGCGACGCCTCCAGCGCCGCGCGGATGCGGTCGAGTTCGCTGCGCTGGGTCATCGGTCCCTGCAGCAGGCGCGGCGTCTGGCCCAGCACCTCCTCGCGGCGGTAGCCGGTATGGCGTTCAAAGGCATCGTTGACAAAGACAATGCGCGGCCCGGGCGCGTCCAGCGACCCTGCCTCGGTGATCAGCACGATGTCGTTCAGGCGCGAGATGCTGGTCTGCAGCAGCAGCAGCTGCTCCTGGGAGCGCCGCCGGTCGGTGACGTCGCGAAAATACACCGCCAGCCCTTCCTCGAAGGGATAGGCGCGCAGCTCAAGCCATTTGTCGCGCAGGCCGTAGAACGCCTCGAACTCGCTGTGGCGCCCGCTCTCCAGCGTCCGCTGGACTTCGGTGCGCACGCGGTCACTCTCGGTTTCCTCCAGCACCAGCCAGATCGCATGGCCCAGCAGTTCGGTGCCGGGCCGGCCCAGCAGCTTCTCGGTTTCAGGGTTCACATAGGTGAACCGGCCTTCCAGGTCGAGCGTGACAAAGGCGTCGGTGATACTGGCCAGCGTGGTGCTGAGCCGCATCATCAGGCTCATTGATTCCTGCGCGGCGCGCCTTCTTTCCGTCAGGTTCTGCAGCACCCCCTGCACACGCACGATGGCGCCCGACGCATCCCGGACCGCCTCGCCGAGCGCGCGCGCCCACAGGCGCTGGCCGTAGGCGTTGACGACCTGCACCTCCTCATCGAACGCAACGCCCTGGGTCTGGCACAGATGCAGCGCGGCGGTCATCTGCGCGCGAAAGTCAGGCGCGTAAAAATCAATCGGATCGAGGTAGGTCGACATCACACCGGGCGGCATTTCGAGCAGTTCAGCCAGGGAATCCGACCAGGTAAGAAGCGATTCACGCAGGTCGAAAGACCAGGCGCCGGCGCCGGCAGCGCGTTCGAGCAGGGCCAGCAGTTGCCGGTCAGGTTCGCTGGGGGAACGGTAGGCCACAGCGGGTGGCACGGGCAAGATCGATGTGGACATGGCAAGAGCAGTGAAATTAAATTGGATCAAAGCGGCCTGGATTTCTTCGGCAAGCCTGGAGCGGCCCGGATTTTCAGCGCCCGCCGAACAACCGGGCAGGGTAACGCGCAACCGCAATTGTTTACCACTCCGGGCCGATAAACTCCAAATCAAGTCACAGGCCACCCTGCAGGCAAGGCGACGTCCTACGCCCAAGGCAGGCCCTCTCCCATGCTGGCGATCGGGCGGATTTTTTATAGTGATCGGAGCTTACAAATCCATCACTCCTCCAAACTTACCTTTTTCTACCCGCAGCCGTCATGACCATTGCCCTGGACAACCTGAAAAACTGTGCGGACACCACCACGCTCAGGTCACGGCTGTCCTCGTTGTGTTCGCGTTTCGGCTCGATTGCCCGGCTGGACATCCTGACGTCGCGCCAGGCCGGCAAGCGCCAGGCGCTGTGCTTTCTGCGCATGGGCTCGGCCGAGCAGGAGCAGGAGGTGATCAATGAACTGGGCGTGGGCAGGTTCGGCGGCGACATTGTCATGGTCATCGACCTGCAGAATCCCGCCTTACTGTCGCACTGAGGCAGCCTGCCGTCCAGGCGTTGCGCCTGGCGCCCTCAGGCAATCAGCTTGAGCCCCGGCGGAAGCGACTCGCCCAGCACGCGGCGCTCCACGGCTTCATCCAGTTCCACCTTGTGGCGCACCATCTCGATCCAGCTGGCCGGCGCGTGGCTGGTCCGCAGTCGCGCCATCACCTGTTCGCGCCGTGCCAGCGGCAGGTCGCGGGCCCGGTCGTCGGTGACACGGCACAGGCTGACGGCGGCAAAAGCGGCGGCCTCGACACGTTTCCAGTCGAATGCCAGCAGGGTGTCAAGCCAGGCGTCCGCCGTTTCCGGCGCCACCACGTCGTGGGGACTGCCATGAAAAGGCTGGCGGGCGCCGATGCGGCCCAGCGCCCACAGCGCCACGCTTTCCATGGCTGTGTCGCCGACGGCAGCGCGCCGGCCCGGTTTTGCCGCTGGCGCGGCCTGCAGCCGGGTGAGCAGCCAGTTCCCGATCTCGGCCTTGTAGCCGGCCGGAATGCGCTCCAGCGAGGCCCCCAGCCGCAGCATGTCCAGTTCACTGCCCCCGACGGGCGGTGAGCCGCCGGCGTTCAACAGGGTTTTGTCGCCCTGCAGGTTGAAGGCAAAGTCGTCCAGCAGGCGCAATTGCTGCGCGTCATCCAGCCCCCCCGCGACACGCCGCCACAGCGTCCACCATTCCGCGCAGACCTGCTTGTCCCTGGCATGCTGCACCCCGGTCTCCAGCAGTGGCCAGAGCTGCTGCATTCGCCAGCTGTCCAGCGCGTCGCCAAATCCCGGTCGCAGGCAGTAACCCGCCAGGTTCAGCCAGACCCGTTCATGCTCGGCCGAGCGCCGCCGGCCGCGCGCGCGCTGCCACAAGGCATCGAACAGCTGGCGCAGCGCGGGCGTGTCCCAGCGCTCGCGCTCGCCCAGCACCTGCTCCAGCTGCGCCCGCAGCTGCCGCACGTCCCGGGGCGCCACGGCCTGGCCGGTCGCGCCAAAGATGCGGTCGATCTTCTGGAGGGCCTCGCTCAGGCGGGAGGCGGGCACGGACGCCTCGCCGCCCGGGCTGTCGGGCGCGGCGGCGCTGTCGCCGCCATGGCGCAGGTCAAACGCGAGCAGCCAGCGCCGGGTGGGGTCGGCCAGGCTCACGCAGTGCAGCTCCAGCGTGCCCACCTCGGTCAGCGACGTGGCCAGTTGCACGGTGATGTCGCGCCGGGCGCCTGCCGGTGGGGGCGCCGGGTTTTCGGCCGCCTGCTCCGCGTCCGGAGCCGCCTGCAGCACCGTCACGATCGGGGGCAGCTGCACCACCCGGTCATCGCTCAGCGCGACCAGTTCGCCGAGCTGCGGTGCCGCCTGCTCGACGCCGCTCGACACCGACGCCAGCAGGTGGAACCGCACCGGCTGGCCCAGGCGCAAGGCAAAGGTGCGGCCGGTCAGCAGCAGCTCCTGCCCCAGCTCGGTGCCACGCGGCAGGATGCAGATGCCGCGCCTCGTGACCGCGTTATTTGCGCCATCCAGCCGCAGGAAATAGCTCCGCGCCGAGCCGCCGCCGATGCGCGGCGCCAGGCCCTGCTGCGCCAGCGCATAGGCGACCGCGCCGCGCGCCACCGCCACATCCGGGTTGTCGTTGTGCAGCAGGCGCAGCGGCGCGCCGCGCCAGGCGGCCAGCGTGTCGGCCAGCCGCCGGGCCAGCGCATGCCCCCGGAACACGCCGCCGTTGAGCAGCAGGGTGTCGGGCATGGCATGGCCGTGCTGCCGGAGAAAATCGGCGACATGCCGGGTGATCGCCGGGTCTCGGGCGTACGGCAGGCCAAAGGCGACGATGCCGCTGCGGGCTTGCCGCACCTGGGCATCGGCCCCGACGGGGGGGAAAAAACCGTCCACGATGAGGTGCTCGACCTCCTGGCGGGCCAGCATCACCGAGCGGCTGCCGCCGACCAGCCGGGCACCGCTGCCCAGCAGCGTGACGGGCGTTTCATCCGGCGCATCGGCGGCCAGCAGCAGTTCCTTGGCCGCCCGGCAGCGCTCCATCAACTGGGCCAGCCGGCTGGCCGAGAGCGGCGCTGCCGCTGCCGCGCCGGCCGAGGACGGCATCCGGGCTTCGACCGCATGCGCCAGCGCCAGGTCCATGTTGTCGCCGCCGAGCATCAGGTGGTTGCCCACGCCGATGCGGGTCAATCGGGGCAGCCCGCCAGCCAGGTCCACCTGGATCAGGCTCAGGTCGGTGGTGCCGCCCCCCACGTCGCACACCAGCACCAGCCGGGTTTGTGCCAGCGCGCCGGCCAGGTCGCCGCGGTGGCGCAGCAGCCAGTCGTAGAAGGCCGCCTGGGGCTCCTCCAGCAGCCGCAGCTCGGGCAGCCCGGCCAGCCGGGCAGCCCGCAGCGTCAGGGCGCGGGCGCCTTCGTCGAACGACGCCGGCACCGTCAGCACCAGCTGCTGGCGCTCCAGCGGACTGCCGGGAAAGCGCGCGTTCCAGGCCTGGCGCACATGGCGCAGGTAGCTGGCGCTGGCCTCGACCGGCGACACCTTGGGCACATCGGCGGGCGCGCCCCAGGGCAGGATGGGCGCGAGCCGGTCCACCGCCGCGTGCGACAGCCAGCTCTTGGCACTGGCCACCAGCCGGCCCGGCACCTGCGCGCCCAGCTTGCGCGCCCACTGCCCGATCACGATAGGGCCCGGGGCTGCCCCGTCCGCTTCATCCGCTTCATCCGCCGTGTCGCTCGCCTCCGCCGGCTGCGTTTCGGGCCAGGGCAATGTCAGCGCAGCGGCGGCCAGTTCACCGGGGGCCGCCTGGTAGCGGCACGACGCCAGCAGCGGCAAGGCATCCACTTCACCCGGCGCGACCAGCTGCGCGATCTCGAACAGTTCAATCGCGGCCGGGGCCGGAGCAGGCGGGCCACCGGCCGGCGTGGCCAGCGGCGCATAGGCGACGACCGTGTGCGTGGTGCCCAGGTCAATGCCGACGATGTACTGGCTCATCAGGCCGCGCGCTTTCTTTGTTTTTTATGCTGGCGGGATGCCGCTTCAGGCATTCCCGCGCACGTCGAACGCCACCTTCCAGCGCTCGTCGCCCTGGGTGGCCACGGCGGTCAGCTCCAGCGTTCCGGTGTCGGTGGCCACGGCGCGCAGCCGGACCTGCACGACTTCGCCCGGCTGGCGGCCTTCGGCGGGCAGGGTCGCCTGGATTTCCCCCAGCTCCTGCAACTCGTCCGGCTGCCAGAAATCGAGCAGGGTGCCCAGCGGGTCCTGGCGCCGTACCGACGAGCCCAAGAACCGCAGGTGCATCGGCTCGCCCACCACCAGGCCGAACTCCTGCGTCTGCAGGTCCGCCTCGATGCCTTCCTCCATGCCGAAGGGCGCAATGCACAGGGCCTGCACCGGCGGCTCGAAGCCGGGGATGGCGGGCATTGACGACTCCACCGCGACGTAATAGGCGCGTGCCGTGCCGCCCCGGATGCGCACGCCCTGGCCGCGCCGCACATAGCCGTAGTACGCCGCGCCGCGCGCCACCGCCAGGTCCATGTCGCCCCCTAGCAGCGCCCGCGCCGGCGCGGCCGCCTCGGCCGCCAGCCAGCCGTTGAGCGTCGCCAGGGTGCGCTCGGTCAGGATGCCGGACTTGAAGACGCCACCGTTGAACAGCACCGCCGTCGGGTGCAGGAAACTGGCCGATGCATCGCCTTGGCCGGCAAAGCCGTCGAGGTCGGCGGTGGCCCCGGCCTGGCGCCCCAGCAGCGCCGCCAAGTGGCGGGTCACGCCGGCGTCCTGGGCATAGGGCAGGCCCAGCTGCGTCAGGCCGGCCCGGGCGCGGCTGGCGGGGCGGGCGGACGCTGCCACGTCGGGGAAAAAGCCGTCGAGCAGGGTGGCGCGCACCTCGGCCTGCGTCAGCTCGGTGCGGACCGACCCGCCGATCAGCTTGGCGCCACGGCTGGGCACCACGATGGGCTGCGCCTGCAGGCTGGCGTCGCTCAGCAGGCTTTCCTTGGCGCTGCGGCAGGCATAGGTCAGCGCGCGCATCTGCCAGGGGTCGAGCTGCCTGCCGTCGGCCGCCAGCTTGCGCGCCACGACATGCGCCAGGGTCAGGTCCATGTTGTCGCCGCCGAGCAGGATGTGGTCGCCCACCGCGACGCGGTGCAACTCGAGGTTGCCTTCGCGCTCAAGCACCGCGATCAATGAAAAGTCGCTGGTGCCGCCGCCGACGTCGATCACCAGGATGATGTCGCCCGGCTTGACGTCCTTGCGCCAGTTCCCCGCGCTGCCCTGGATCCAGTTGTAGAGCGCGGCCTGCGGCTCTTCGAGCAAGGTCAGCGCGGTGTAGCCGGCCGCATGCGCGGCCTCGGCGGTCAGCTCGCGCGCGGCCGGATCGAACGACGCCGGAATCGTGATCGTGATGTCCTGCTGGTCGAACGGCGCGTCGGGGTGGGCCTGGTCCCAGGCGCGGCGCAGGTGCGCCAGGTAGCGGGTCGAGGCCTCCAGCGGCGAGATGCGCGCCACCTCGGGCGGCGCCTCGGCCGGCAAGATCGCCGCCCGCCGGTCCACGCCCGGATGGCAGAGCCAGCTTTTGGCGCTCGACACCAGGCGGATCGGCGTCAGCGCGCCGCGCGCCCGCGCCAGCTCGCCCACCGCGAAGTCCTGCCCGGCCGCCCACGGCAGGGCAAGGTCGCCCTCGGCCATTTCGCTCGCATGCGGCAGGTATAAAAACGACGGCAGCAGCGGCAGGCGCTCGACGCTGCCCGGCGCCGTCAGCTGGGGAATGTCGAGCACGCCGTAGCTGGTCTTTTCGCCGTCGCTGGCGGCAATGTCCACATAGGCCAGCGCGCAGTGGGTGGTGCCCAGGTCGATGCCGATGGAAAACCGCGCGGCGGACGGGGCGGCCTGCGCCGTCACAACTCCACCTCCGCCTGCGCCAGCACGGCGGCGTCGTGCCCGTCGGCCAATCGCGGCAGGCGCGTTTCGGTGGCGCGCCAGCCCCGGTGGCTCAGGACGCCCTGGAACGGCGCCTGGCCGACCACATTGCCGGTCAGGCGGATGGCGCGCGCATCGAAGCCCGCGTTCAGCGTGATGGGGCTGCCCTCGGCCTCCGGGCGCACCGGCGCCAGGGTGAAATGCTCGCGCAGCACCTTGGCGCAGCCTTCGTGCACCAGCCGCGCCGCGCCGCCGATCTCGGCATCGGAGTAGCCGGCCAGGTTTTCCTGGGTAAAGTCGATCAGGCGGGCTTCGCGCTGCAGCAAGGCCAGCAGTTGCAGAGCGGCGTCGGGCGCGGGGGGCGCCGGGGCGGCCGTGGGAGCGGCCGCCGCAGGTGCCGGCGCCGTGGCCGCTGCCGACGCGCCATCTTCTTCACGCAGGCCCAGCACGCGGCCTGCATAGAGGGGATTGGACAGGCTGCTGAAAAACGCGCCGAAGGCGATGGGAATGCGTTTGAAAAACGAAGGGGCTGGATCGGTCATTCAATGGGCTCCTGATGGCCCCGGCTTGCGCCAGGCCTGAAATGAGGGCGGGGTTGTTAAGCGCGGATGCCGCAGGAGCAGGCCTCAGGCCATGCGCCGCAAGGTCTGTCCCGCGCGTGCTCCCCAGGGCAGCAGGCTATTGTCCATAGAAAAACGGGGACTGGAGGGACGGCAGCGGGTTTAACCGTAAAAAGTGCCACCGGCGCACAATCCACGGGCGCAAGGTGCTATTGAATCCATAGCATATTGCGCGCAGGGTGTGAGGCCATCCGTGGCCTGACCGCCCTGCCCGCGCGCAGCCATATCAAGACCGGGGCGGGGCCGCCTGCTCGCTCCTGAATTCACAGCTGCTTGCGCAAGCAGCGTCTGCGCTGGAGGCCGTTTTGATCAGAAACTGCGCCAGTTTCCTGGCTTCCCCGGCGTTTACGCCATTCCCCGCTGGGGGAATGGGCAAGGCGGGGACACCCCCGTCCTGCACAACTCAGGCCGCGCCGGCCTTGACCTTCAGGCGCCAGGCATGCAGCAGCGGCTCGGTGTAGCCGCTGGGCTGCGCCAGGCCCTTGAACACCAGGTCGCATGCCGCGCGGTAGGCGGCCGACGTGTCGAAATGCCCGGCCATCGGCTGGTACAGCGGATCGCCGGCGTTCTGGCCGTCGACCACGGCGGCCATGCGCTCGAAAGTTTCCCTGACCTGCGCGGCCGTGACCACGCCGTGGTGCAGCCAGTTGGCCATGTGCTGGCTGGAGATGCGCAGCGTGGCGCGGTCTTCCATCAGGGCGACGTTGTGGATGTCGAGCACCTTCGAGCAGCCCACGCCCTGGTCGATCCAGCGCACCACGTAGCCCAGGATGCCCTGGGCGTTGTTGTCGAGCTCCTGCTGCTTCTCGGCGTCGGACCAGCTCGGGTTGGCGGCGACCGGAACCGTCAAGAGGCCGGTCAGCAGCGCGTCGCGCTGGGCGTTGGCGTCGATCTTTTCCAGCTCCTTCTGCACGTCGCTGACCAGGACCTGGTGGTAGTGCAGCGCATGCAGCGTGGCGGCGGTCGGGCTGGGCACCCAGGCGGTGTTGGCGCCGGCTTTCGGGTGGCCGATTTTTTGCGCCAGCATGTCGGCCATCAGGTCGGGCATGGCCCACATGCCCTTGCCGATCTGCGCCTTGCCGCGCAGGCCGCAGCTCAGGCCGACGAGCACGTTGTTCTTCTCGTAGGCGGCAATCCAGGCGCTGGCTTTCATGTCGCCCTTGCGGATCATCGGGCCGGCCTGCATGGCGGTGTGCATCTCGTCGCCGGTGCGGTCGAGAAAACCGGTGTTGATGAAGGCCACGCGCGCCTCGGCCTCGGCGATGCAGGCTTTCAGGTTGACGCTGGTGCGGCGCTCCTCGTCCATGATGCCGAGCTTCACCGTGTTGGCGGGCAGGCCCAGCAGGCTTTCCACGCGGCCGAACAGTTCGCTGGCAAAGGCGACTTCAGCCGGGCCATGCATCTTGGGCTTGACGATGTAGACCGAGCCGGTGCGCGAGTTCTTGATGCCGGGCTGTCCCTGCCGCTTGAAGTCGTGGATGGCGATGGCCGTGGTGACGACCGCGTCCAGAATGCCCTCGGGAATCTCCTTGCCGCCGGCGTACAGGATGGCCGGGTTCGTCATCAGGTGGCCGACGTTGCGAACGAACATCAGCGAGCGGCCGTGCAGCACGACCGGCTGGCCGTCGGCGCCCGTGTACTCGCGGTCGGGGTTCAGGCCGCGCGTGAAGGTGGTGCGGCCCTTGCTGACCTCCTCGGTCAGCGTGCCCTGCAGGATGCCCAGCCAGTTGCCATAGGCCAGCACCTTGTCCTGGGCATCGACCACGGCGACCGAGTCTTCCAGGTCCATGATGGTGGACAGGGCCGACTCGATCACCAGGTCGCTGATGCCGGCCGCATCCAGCTTGCCGATGGTGGTGGCGCGGTTGATGATGATGTCGATGTGCAGGCCGTTGTGCTGCAGCAGCACCGACGACGGGGCCGATTCGCCGCCCTGGTAGCCAATGAACTGCGCCGGGTCCTGCAGGCCGGTGCTGCCGTTTTCCATGGCAATGACCAGCTGGCCGCCTTCGACGCTATAGCCGGTCGCGTCCTTGTGCGAGCCGGACGCCAGCGGCGCGGCCTGATCGAGCAGGCTGCGGGCAAAGGCGATCACCTTGGCGCCGCGCACCGGGTTGTAGCCCTTGCCTTTTTCGGCGCCGTCGGCCTCGGGAATCGCGTCGGTGCCGTAGAGCGCGTCGTACAGCGAGCCCCAGCGCGAATTGGCCGCATTCAGGGCGTAGCGCGCATTCAGGATGGGCACCACCAGTTGCGGGCCGGCCTGCACGGCCAGTTCGGCATCGACATTGGCGGTGGTGATAGACACCGTTTCTGGCTGGGGCACGAGGTAGCCGATGCGCTCCAGAAAGGCGCGGTAGGCGGGCATGTCGGCGATGGGGCCGGGGTGGGCGGCGTGCCAGCGGTCCAGTTCGGCCTGCAGGCGGTCGCGCTCGGCCAGCAGGGCGGTGTTTTTCGGCGCCAGGTCGCGCACGATGGCGTCGAAACCGGCCCAGAAGGCACTGCTCTTCACGCCGGTGCCGGGAAGCACCCGGTCTTCGATGAAGCGGTACAGCTCGGTGGCGACCTGCAGGTCGTGGCAGGGGGTGCGATGGGAAGTGGTTGTCATGAAAGCATCCTTTGAAACAGAAGCGAAGTTGGCAAAAAAAGCGTGAACCGTGCGATGCGCTCGACCGGTCAGCCCAGCGTCTTGTAGAAATAGTAGGCGGTCAGCGCGGCGCCGACAGCAATCACCATGCGGCGCAGCCAGGCGCCCTGGATGTTGCGCGCCATGCGGGCGCCCCAGTAGCCGCCCAGGCTGGCCGTGACGACCATCACCAGCGTGTGCGGCCAGCTGACGGCGCCGGCCAGGATGAAGGTGATCACGGTGACGCTGTAGATCACCGCCGACAGCAGGTTTTTCAGGGCGTTGATGTGCTGCACGTCCTCGTGCCCGCCGATGGCCAGGCTGGCCATCATCAAAATGCCCATGCCGGCGCCGAAGAACCCGCCGTAGACCGCCACCAGCAGCTGAACCGCCCAGCCGGCGGGCGAACCGGCGCCATGGCCGGCCGGGACTTCGGCCCGGCTTGCGGCCGCCGCTAGCGGCGCCACGGGCGCACGCCGGCGCATGCGCCTGAGCGCGCTGGCGAGCTGGGGGCTGAAGGCGAACAGCCCCGTGGCAAAGGCCAGCAGCCAGGGAATCAGCGCGGCGAAGCGGGCGTCGCCGGCGGCCAGCAGCAGCAGCCCCCCCGCCGCCCCGCCAAGGAACGAGGCGATGCCCATGGGGATCAAGTAGCGCGTGTAGCGCGCCAGTTCCCGCCGGTAGGCCCAGGCGCCGCTCAGGCTGCCGGGCCACAGCGCGACCGAATTGCTGGCATTGGCCACCACCGGCGGCAGGCCCACGGCCAGCATGGCCGGAAACGAAAAGAACGTGCCGCCGCCGGCGACCGAATTGACCGCGCCGGCGGCGAATCCGCCCGCGCCGATCAGCAGCATGTCCACGGGCGTCATGCGGCGGCGCCCTGGACGGGCAGGCGCTTCAGGCCGGGCAGCGCCAGCACGTCGCGCAGGCTGGTGCCGATGTGCAGCGGCTCGGTGCCCAGGGTCTCGAAGGGCAGCTGGTAGCGGTTGACCCACAGCGTGCAGTAGCCGAACCAGGTCGCGGCCAGCGCGTCCCAGCTGTTGCAGCTGACAAAGGCGGTCTGCGCGGCGGGCAGGCCGGTGGCCTCGGGGCCGAGCGCATAGGCGTCGGGATGGGTCTTGTATCTGCGAATGCCATCGACGCTGATGACATGGTCCAGCAGGCCGTCCAGGCCGGCGGATTTGACGGCCACCGCCAGCATGGCCGGGTCGCCATTGGACAGGATGCCGGTGACCACGCCCTGCGCTTTCAGCGCCTGCAGCACCTCGCGGTTTTCGGGAAAGGCCGACAGATGCCGGTACTGGTTCATTAGCTGTTCCTCGTGGCCGGCGGGCAGCGCCAGCCCCAGCCGCCTGCAGGCATAGCGCAGGGCGGCGCGGGTCAGCGCCCAGAACGGCTGGTAGTGCGCGCCGCCGCTGCTGGTGCTGACCAGGTGCGCATACTCGATCTGCTTGTCGCGCCACATCACGCCCAGCGGCTGGCCGTGGCCCGGGAACAGCTGCTCGGCCAGCAGCGCCACGCTGTAGACATCGAACAGCGTGCCGTAGGCATCGAACAGCACGGCGCGCAAAGGCGGGGCGCTGGCAGGACGGGGTTTTTCCATTGCATGACTGTATTTGATCCCCAGGAATAAATTAACCCCCTAAAAATGCGATTTATCTGTGACTTGAACAGGGGTAATGCCCGCGCCGCAGACGCGCTGCCCCGCCCCGGCGAAAGCGCCAGAGCGCTGCCCGGCTACCGAAATTCAAGCCTTTTGAGGCCGCAGTGCTTGTCCTGCTTGCGCAGTCAGCTATGGAAAACATCGCTAAAACCGTTTTAACACCCGCCGGGTCGGGCATGCAGGTGTTGTCCTGGGCAACCGGCCCGGCCGTGGCGCTGGCCATCGCGGCGCAGGCTGTTTTATGCTGCGGGTTGAAAGGCAATGCAAGACATGACTCCTCCCCCCCTGTTGATCAGCGAGGTCGGCCCGCGCGACGGCCTGCAGTCCGTCAAGGCCACCATGCCGACGGCCGACAAACTGCGCTGGATCGACGCGCTCCATGCGGCCGGCGTGCGCGAAATCGAGGTCGCCTCGTTCGTGCCGGCCCGGCTGCTGCCGCAAATGGCCGATGCGGCCGAGGTGGTGCGCCACGCGCGCACCCTGCCCGGCCTCACGGTGATGGCGCTGGTGCCCAACCTGCGGGGCGCCGAGGCGGCGCTGGCGGCCGGCGTGCACAAGCTCACCATGCCGGTGTCGGCCAGCCGCGCGCATTCGCTGGCCAATGTGCGCAAGACGCGCGAAGAAATGGTCGAGGAGGTGCGCGCCATCGCCGCCCTGCGCAGGGACATCGCGCCGCATGTGACGCTGGAGGCCAGCATCTCCACCGCCTTCGGCTGCACGCTGCAGGGCGAGGTGCCCGAGGACGAGGTGATCTGGCTCGCCGCGCAATGCATTGCGGCCGGGGCCGACGAGTCCGGCCTGTCGGACACCGTCGGCTACGCCAACCCGGCGCAGGTGCGCCGCCTGTTCAGGCGCCTGCGCGCCGAGATCGGCGTCCACGCCGGCGCGGCCCACATGCACAACACGCGCGGCCTGGGGCTGGCCAACTGCCTGGCAGCCTACGAGGAAGGCGTTCGCACCTTCGATGCGTCGCTGGGCGGGCTGGGCGGCTGCCCGCATGCGCCCGGCGCGTCGGGCAACGTCGTCACCGAAGACCTGGTGTTCATGTTCGAGGCCATGGGCCTGGGCACCGGCATCGACCTGGAAAAGCTCATCGCCGCGCGCGCGCCGCTGCAGGCCGGGCTGCCCGGCGAGCCGGTGTACGGCATGACGCCCGAGGCGGGTTTGCCCAAAGGCTTCGTGCAGGGCGCTTGCAGGGCCGCGCCGGCCAGCCCGGCCGCTGATGCCGGCGATGCCGGGGAAACCAAGGAAACACCCCTGCCCTACGCCGGCATCCGCGTCGTCGAGTTCACCCATATGGTGATGGGCCCGACCTGCGGCCTGCTGCTGGGCGACCTGGGCGCCGAGGTCATCAAGGTCGAGCCGCCCGAGGGCGACAACACCCGCCGCCTGCTGGGCTCGGGCGCGGGTTTTTTCCCGACCTTCAACCGCAACAAGAAAAGCATCGCGCTCGATTTGAAAACGCCCGAGGGCCGGGAAGCCGCGCTGCGCCTGATCGCCACGGCCGACATCGTGAGCGAGAACTTCAAGCCCGGCACCATGAAAAAGCTGGGGCTGGACTACGAAACGCTCAAACAGCGCCATCCGCGCCTGATCTACGTCAGCCACAAGGGCTTCCTGCCCGGCCCGTATGACCACCGCACCGCGCTCGATGAAGTCGTGCAGATGATGGGCGGACTGGCCTACATGACCGGGCGCAGCGGCGACCCGCTGCGCGCCGGCACCAGCGTCAACGACATCATGGGCGGGCTGTTCGGCGCCATCGGCGCGATGGCCGCGCTGCGCCAGCGGGACAGCACCGGCCGGGGCATGGAGGTGCAGTCGGCGCTGTTCGAGAACAACGTCTTCCTGGTCGCCCAGCACATGATGCAGTTCGCCGCCACCGGCCAGCCGGCCGCCCCCATGCCCAGCCGCATCTCGGCCTGGGGCGTGTACGACGTGTTCACCGTGAAGGACGGCGAGCAGGTTTTCCTGGCCGCCGTCAGCGACAGGCAGTGGGCGGTTTTCTGCCAGGCCTTCGGGCTGGCCGAGCTGCTGGCCGATCCGCGCCTGAAGACCAACAACGACCGCGTGCGCGCACGCGAATGGATGATGCCGATCCTGCGCGCGCGCCTGGCCGGCCACAGCGCCGCCGAGCTGAGCGCGGTGTTCGAGGCCAGCGAGCTGCCGTTCGCGCCCATCGTGCGGCCCGAGCAGCTGTTCGACGACCCGCACCTGAACGCGACCGGCGGCCTGGCGCCGGTGCGCATGAACGACGGCAGCCTGTCCAAGGTGCCGCTGATGCCCCTCACCCTGGGCGGCCACCGGCCGGGCATCCGGCTGCAGCCGCCGCGCCTGGGCGAGCACACCCGCGAACTGCTGCAGGCGCTGGGCTATGGCGACGATGCCATCGGGGCGTTGGAGCAGCGGCAGGCCGGCGGCTGAATCCGTGCCTTGGCGCCTTTTCGCCCCTTGACTTTTCCACAGGACACTGCATGAAAATTCTCACGCTGCACGGCATCAGCCTCAACATGTTCGGCAAGCGCGACCCGGCGCAGTACGGCACCGCCGCATAATTTCAATTCATGGCCAAACTCAAGCAGATCGAATCCTTTGTCTCGGTGGTCGCGCGCGGCAGCCTCACCGCCGCGGCCAAGGCCGAGGGTGTCGCCCCGGCCGTCATGGGCCGGCGGCTCGATGCGCTGGAGGAACGCCTGGGGGTCAAGCTGCTGGTGCGCACCACGCGGCGCATGGCCCTGACGCACGAAGGCAGCGCGTTTTTGGAAGACTGCCAGCGCCTGCTGGCCGACCTGGCCAATGCCGAGGCCAGCGTGTCGGCCGGCGGCGTGAAGGCCAGCGGCCATCTGCGCATCACCGCGCCGGCCGGCTTCGGCAGGCGCCATGTGGCGCCGCTGGTGGCGAAATTCCGCGATCAGCATGCCGACGTGACCATCACCCTGAACCTGAGCGACCGGGTGGTCGACCTGGCGGGCGAAGGCTTCGACTGCGCGGTCCGGGTCGGCGACCTGCCCGACTCCTCGCTGGTCAGCGTGCGCCTGGCCGACAACCGGCGGCTGTGCGTGGCCACGCCGCGCTACCTCCAACGGCACGGCACGCCGCAGCATCCGGGCGAGCTGGCCCGCTTTGACTGCCTGACGCTGTCCAGCGACGCCTCGCAAACGCGCGGCTGGGCGTTTCATGTGGCCGGCGAGCTGATGCGCCTCAAACCCGGCGGTCCGCTGGACTGCTCCGACGGCCAGGTGCTGCACGACTGGTGCCTGGCCGACTGCGGCATCGCCTGGCGCAGCACCTGGGAGGTCGAATCCGAAATCGCGGCGGGCCGGCTGGTGGCGGTGCTGGAAGCGTTTGCCGCCCCGCCCAACGGCATTTACGCCGTGTTTCCCCAGCGCAAGCATCTGCCGCTGCGGGTGCGGCTGTGGATTGATTTCCTCAAGCACCACTACAGCCAGCCCGAATTCTGGGGACGCTGAAGCCGCTGACGGCCTTCGGCGCCAATTCATGTGCCAAATAATGCTCTAGCGCTTGATGGTCAAGCATAGTCAGCTATTGTTTCAATAGCATCTTTTGCGCCTGACAGCCCTTGGAAATCCACCCGGAACCTTCTCAAAGAGCCCGCCCATCAGCCCGGCGGGGGTGTCCCCCATCACCGGGACCACCGCAGCGCCAAGCCTCCGCCAGGCTGCTGGCGCCTGCCGCGGCCAGCCCGGCAGGCGGCCCGAGCCTTGACCGTAAAATCCGGCCATGCTTTCGATCAAAAAAGACCTGCTCTCCGACCTGGCCGCTGCGCTGGAAACCCTCTCCCCCGGCGCTGGCGGCAAGGCCGCCTTCGAGTCGCCCAAGGTCGCCGCGCATGGCGATTTCGCCTGCACCGCCGCGATGCAGCTGGCCAAGCCGCTGAAACAGAATCCGCGCCAGACGGCTGAAGCCCTGCGCGCCCTGCTGCTCCAAGCGCCGGCGTTCGTGCGCTGGGTCGATGCGGTCGAGATCGCCGGCCCCGGCTTCATCAACATCCGGCTCAAGCCCGCCGCCAAGCAGGAGACCGTGCGCGAGGTGCTGCTGGCCGGGAGCGGCTACGGCACGCAGCCGGCGCGCGAGGGGGATGGCGGCGGCAAGATGATCGTCGAGTTCGTCTCGGCCAACCCGACCGGCCCGCTGCATGTCGGCCACGGCCGGCAGGCGGCGCTGGGCGATGCGATCTGCAATCTCTACGCCACGCAAGGAGCGAAGGTTCACCGCGAGTTCTACTACAACGACGCCGGCGTGCAGATCCAGACGCTGGCGACCAGCACGCAGCTGCGCGCCAAGGGCTTCAAGCCGGGCGACGAGTGCTGGCCGACCGACCCCGACAACCCGGCCAGCAAGGGCTTCTACAACGGCGACTACATCGCCGACATCGCCGCCGACTTCCTGGCCGGCAAGACGGTGCGCGCCGACGACCGCGAGTTCACCGCCTCGGGCGACGTGCACGACCTGGACGCCATCCGCCAGTTCGCCGTCGCCTACCTGCGCCACGAGCAGGACCTGGATTTGCAGGCCTTCTCGGTCAAGTTCGACCACTACTACCTCGAATCGAGCCTGTACAGCGAAGGCCGGGTCGCGTCCACCGTGCAGCGCCTGAAAGACGCCGGCAAGACCTACGAGCAGGACGGCGCACTCTGGCTCAAATCGACCGACTACGGCGACGACAAGGACCGCGTGATGCAAAAGCGCGACGGCACGTTCACCTATTTCGTGCCCGACGTGGCCTACCACCTGGCCAAGTGGGAGCGCGGCTACACCAAGGCCGTCAACATCCAGGGCATGGACCACCACGGCACGATTGCCCGCGTGCGCGCCGGCCTGCAGGCCGCCGATGCGGGCATTCCTCAGGGCTACCCCGACTATGTGCTGCACACCATGGTGCGGGTGGTGCGAAACGGCGAGGAGGTCAAGATTTCCAAGCGCGCCGGCAGCTACGTCACCCTGCGCGACCTGATCGAGTGGACCAGCGCCGACGCGGTGCGCTTCTTTTTGCTCAGCCGCAAGCCCGACACCGAGTACGTCTTCGACATCGACCTGGCGCTGGCCAAGAACAACGAAAATCCGGTCTATTACGTGCAGTACGCGCATGCCCGCATCTGCTCGGTGCTCACCGCCTGGGGCGGCGAGGAAAGCCTGCTCAAGGCGGTGGATTTGTCGGCCCTTGGCAGCCCGCAGGCGCAGGCGCTGATGCTGCTGCTGGCCAAGTACCCCGACATGCTCGGCCACGCGGCCGCCGGCTTCGCGCCGCACGACGTGGCCTTCTACCTGCGCGAGCTGGCCGCCTGCTACCACAGCTACTACGACGCCGAGCGGATTCTGGTCGAGGACGAAACGCTTAAACTGGCGCGCCTGGCCCTGGTCGCGGCCACCGCGCAGGTGCTGCACAATGGCCTGGCCGTGCTGGGGGTCAGCGCCCCGCGCAAGATGTAGCCGCCCCAAGAACCTCACTGGCCAGAAAGAATCCAACTCAAATGCAAGTCATCGGCAAGCTCCGGGAATACGGTATGAAAAAACAACGAGGTGGAACCCTGCTGGGTCTGGTCATCGGCGCCCTGGTCGGGCTGGGCATCGCGCTGACCGTGGCGGTGTACGTCACCAAGGTGCCCGTGCCCTTCATGAACAAAAGCCCGGTGTACAACCCCGACAGCGACGCGGCGGAAAGCCGCAAAAACAAGGACTGGAACCCGAACGCGCCGCTGGCGGGGAAAAACCCCGCCAAGGCCACGCCGCCTTCGGCCTCCGGTGAGCTGACGCTGCCGCCCGAGACCGCCATCGGCGTGCCCGACCCGGTCGCGCCTTCGGCAGGCGCGCCACCCGAGCGCGCTGCCAAGCCGTCCCGGCCGGCACCCACCGTGGTCGCACCGGCGCCGACGCCAGCGCCAGCGCCGGCAGTCGTGGCCAAACCCTCCAAACCCATGTCGTCCGACCCGCTGGGCGACCTGGCCAAGTCCCGCTCGGAAAGCCCGGCGTTTTCTTCCGGCGCCGATCCGTTCAACTACTTCATCCAGGCCGGTGCCTACCGCACCCCGGAAGACGCCGAGCAGCAGCGCGCCCGCCTGCTGCTGCTGGGCATGCAGGCCAAGGTCACCGAGCGCGAGCAGGCCGGCCGCACCGTGTACCGCGTGCGCATCGGCCCGTTCGACAAGAAAGACGATGCCGACAAGGTCAAGGACCGGCTGGACCACAACTCGATCGAAACCGCGCTGGTCCGGGTGCAGCGTTGAGAATGCGCGGCCCAACGCTGGCCAGGCTGTGGCCGCCGACTCGGGACGGGCTGCAAGGCATCTTTTTGAAGCCGATAGCAGGGCTATTGGCGTGAAAAACAACGCAGCAGACCGTAGGGCGCTTTGCAGCGCGTCCTTCACTGCCGCAGGGGCTGAACTTTTCCGCCCCGCTGCATCCAACCTCTGCACTATTGACACCAGGAGACCAATCAATGCAACGTCGTGAGTTTTCGCTTTCAACCGCCACGCTGGCCGCTGCCGCCGCGCTGGGCATTTCCGCGCTTCCCGCCGTGGCGCAGGCACAGGCCAGGGCTTTTCAAAGCGGCACTGATTTCCTGACGCTCGGCAAGCCAGCCGCCACCGAAGCGCCCGCCGGGCAAATCGAAGTGGTCGAGTTTTTCTGGTACAGCTGCGGCCATTGCAACGGGTTCGAGCCTATGTTCGACGCCTGGGCCAGAAAAGTGCCCAAGGATGTGTCGGTGCGCCGGGTGCCGGTTGCCTTCCGGCCCGATTTTGAACCGCAGCAGCGCCTCTACTACGTGCTGGAAAGCCTGGGCAAGGTTGACGAGCTGCACAAGAAGGTGTTCTACACCATCCATGTGGACAAGCAGCCGCTCACCACCGCCGACCAGATCACGGCCTGGGCGGAAAAACAGGGGATAGCCAAGGCCAAGTTTGTCGAGTTATACAACTCGTTTTCAGTCGCCACCAAGGCCCGCAAGGCCACGCAGCTGCAGGACGCCTATGCTGTCGACGGCGTGCCCGCCCTGGGCATCAACGGCCGCTATTTCACATCCGGCAGCCAGGCGAAGACGCTTGAACGCGCGCTGCAGGTCACCGATTACCTGATCGTCCAGGCACGCGCCGGGGTGAAGTAAGCCGCCTGCCCGGCCTGCGTCGGCGGCGACGCCAGCCAACCACTCCAGCCGCCGGCGCGGAGAGCCTGGTCGGCAGGCCCGGCATGCTGGAGCCGCTTTTGCCTGACTGGCAACAGCGGAGCCGGACAGCCTTGCTGCTCCTGAATTCATAGCTGCTTGCGCAAGCGCTGCCTGTACTGAGACCCGTTTCGATCAAAAATTTCGACATTTCCCGGCTTTTCCCCGGTATTTCTCCTTCCCCCGCTGGGGGAAGGTTGGGATGGGGGCCAGCGGAGGTCGAACGCCAGCCGCCGGCTTTTTCCTGCTGACCCGAGGCCTGCCTGATGCCTGGAAGGTTCGGGTTCGGATTCGGGGAGGCCCCATCCCTGCTTCCCCCGCTGGGGGAAGGAGCCAAGCGGGGCCGCTTAGCCAGGGCACTTTCAATTGGCATGCGCTTGCCCTGCCGACAACGCCAATTACTATTATATTTATAGCATTCTGCGCAATAGCCACCAGCGCCAGAGGCCTGTTTAATACCAAAATCGCTTGTTGGGGATGCCAAAGCAATCAAAAAAACATTTTGTATCAGCGGTTTTGTGCCTGCACGCCACACAAGAGGTGTGACAGGGCGGCCCGGTTATGCAGGCAACGCCAGCACGTCAACCGACTTCTATTTCAGAGACAAACGAGGCCGTTTTTGTACCTGATTTGAAACGCTCCCGGCTCACCGCCTGATTTTTCCCGCACGATGAAAGCGCTTTTTCCTACAAAATTTTACATAAATTTATCAAATTTACTGATTTAATTGGGCCAAGGTACAAAGACTGATCCAATCGTGAAAAACACCGGCGCTGTTTGCTCTTTACCTCGCTTGCCCTGCCTCCTGTAGGTACGGCCCAGATCAACAGTCAGTCCCGCCCAAGGCATCTCGTGTTCAAAATCAAACTCCTTCCTTTCGCGCTTGTGGCCCTGAGCCAGGGCGTACTTGCCCAGCAACCGCCGAGCGCCGGCAGCCAGCTCCAGCAAATCCCCCCTGCCCCCGTGCCGCAGAAAATGGCGCCCGGTGTCCGCATCGAGCCCAGCAGCGCGCCCGCCACGGCAGCCACCGACGCCGTGAAGATCACGGTCAACCGCCTTCAGGTCAGCGGTGCAACGACCTACCCGGCAGCCGAGCTGGTGGGCTTGACCGGATTCGTGCCGGGCAGTGAACTGAGCCTTGCCGAGCTGCGCGGCATGGCCGAAAAAATCACCGCGCACTACCGCGGCGCGGGCTATTTCGTCGCCCAGGCTTACCTGCCGGCGCAGGAAATCAAGGACGGCATCGTCACCCTTGCCGTCGCCGAAGGCCAGTACGGAAAAATCACGGTGCGCAACCAGAGCGCGCTCTCGAACGGCTTGGTCGACAGCCAGCTGGCCGGCCTCCGCAGCGGCGACACGGTCGCCATCCTTCCGCTTGAAAGCCGCCTGCTGCTGCTGTCGGACATTCCCGGCGTCGCCATCACCTCGACCCTGACGCCCGGCGCGTCGGTGGGGGCGTCCGACCTGATCGTGGACGTGGCGCCCGGCCGGCGCGTCACGGGCAGCATCGATGCCGACAACGGCGGCAACCGCTACACCGGCGAATACCGCCTGGGGGCGACGCTGAACCTGAACAATGCGGCGGGCCGGGGCGATGTCGCTTCGCTGCGCGTGCTGACATCCGGCTCGGGCCTGAACTATGCGCGCGCCTCCTACCAGATGCAGTTCGGCAAGGCGACGGCAGGCGTGGCCTACAGCTGGCTGGGCTATGAACTGGGCCGGGAATTTTCCAGCCTGCAGGCCAGCGGCACGGCAAGGATCGCCAGCGTGTATGGCAGCTATCCGCTCCTCCGCACGCGCAACACCAACCTGTATGCCCTGCTCGCCTATGACCACAAGACGTTTCAGGACCGGGTCGATGCCACGCAGACAGCCACGGACAAGAAAGCCCAGGCACTGATGGCAACCCTGCGCGGCGACCACCGGGACACTCTGGGCGGCGGCGGCGTGAGCAGCTACTCGCTTACCGCAACAGCGGGCAACCTGGACATCCAGACCCCGGCATTGCGGGCCTTCGATGCGGCAACCGCGCAAAGCCACGGCCGCTACGCCAAGCTGGGCCTGAGCGCCATGCGTCTGCAAAGCGTGACCGACACGGTGTCGCTGTACGCCGGCATCCATGGGCAGCTGGCGTCGACCAACCTCGACATCTCAGAGAAGATGGAACTCGGCGGCATGAACGGCATACGGGCCTACCCGGAAGGCGAAGCCTATGCCGACCAAGGCTATGTCGTGACGCTGGAGGCCCGCCTGGAGTTGCCCAGATTTTCAGCACAAATGCCCGGCCAGATGCAGCTGGTCGGCTTCATCGACACCGGCAGCGTGACCGTTAACAAAAACCCCGGCGCCTGGGCGGGTGGCGACAACCGCAGAACCCTGAGCGCCGCAGGCGTCGGGCTGAACTGGTCGGCCTACAACAGCTTCATGGTCAGAACGTCCTACGCCCGCAAGATTGGAAACGATGCGGCCACCTCGGCGCCGGACAAGTCGGGCCGTTTCTGGATTCAGGCTGTCAAGTATTTTTGAGCCGTCTGAACCCGACCCCACCCGTATTCGAAGAACTCGCGAAAGAACCCCATGAACCTCATCCACCGCTCCGTCTGGAATGACCAGACCGGCACCTTTGTCGCCGTGTCAGAACATGCCCGCAGCGCGGGCAAAACCACCTCGTCCGGCGTATCCGCCGGTGCCTTGCCAGCGGGCAGCGGGGGCGCGCTCCTCTTCAGCGTGCTGGCTTTTTCCCTGATGCTGGCCTGCGGCGCGAACGTCCAGGCCCAGCCGGTCGGCGGCGTGGTGTCCGCCGGCGCGGCCACGATCGGCGGCACGCCGGGCAACATGACCATCACCCAGACCACGCCCAGCGTGGCCATCAACTGGCAGAGCTTCGGCATCAACGCTGGCGAGTCCGTCCAGTTCCAGCAGCCGAACATCAACTCTGTGGCACTCAACCGGGTCACCGGCGCCACGCCCTCCAGCATCCTGGGCAGCCTCACGGCCAACGGCAAGGTGTTTCTGGTCAACCCCAACGGCATCCTGTTCGGCAGCGGCGCGTCGGTGAACGTCGGCGGGCTGGTGGCTTCCACGCTGGCCATCAGCGATGCCAATTTCATGGCGCGCAATTACCAGTTTTCGGGCGCCGGCACAGGCAGCGTGGTGAACCTGGGCACGATCACCGCCGCCAGTGCTGGCTATGTGGCCCTGCTGGGCGCGAACGTGAGCAACCAGGGCACCCTTTCGGCCCAGCTGGGCACCGTCGCGCTGGCCGGCGGCAATGCCATGACCCTGGATGTTGCAGGCGACAAGCTGCTGAACGTCGCGGTGGACCAGGGCGCGATCAATGCATTGGTGGACAACGGCGGGCTGATCCGGGCCGAGGGCGGCCAGGTGCTGATGACCACGCAGGCGGCGGGCAGCCTGCTGTCCAATGCGGTCAACAACACCGGCGTGATCGAGGCGCAGACGCTTCTAAGCAGCAATGGCACTATCAAGCTGCTGGGCGGCATGCAAACAGGCACGGTGAACGTGGCGGGCAGGCTGGACGCCAGCGGGCCCAGCGGCGGCACTGGCGGCGCTATCAGGACTTCCGCGGCACGGGTGAACGTGGCCAACGCGGCCGTCATCACATCCGCCGCCCCCACGGGACAGTCCGGCACCTGGCTGCTGGAGGCGCAGGACTTCACGATCGGCAGCGGCCCGACGGACAATATTTCCGGCGCCACGCTGTCGGCCCAGCTGGTCACCAGCAACGTCACCATCAGCACGCTGGCGGCCACGGCCAGCAACGGCGACATCAATGTCAACGATGCCGTCAGCTGGACGGCCAGCACCGGACCGACCACCCTGGCCCTGAATTCCCTGCAGGATGTGAACGTGAACCAGGCCGTGACGGCCACCAATGGAAATTTCGAGGTGTGCTGCGGCCGCGACATCAATGTGAACAACGCCATCACGACCGTCAACGGAAGCATTTTATTGAACGCTGGCCGCGACGTGAACATGAAGGGGGCCATGACGACGACCGATGGCAACATGACCATGTGCGCTGCGGACAATGTCAACATCGGCGCCAAAATCACCCTGACCCGGGGCAGCAGCATTCCAGGCCAGAGCCTGGGCCTGCCGCTCGGGCTGGTATTGACGGCAGGCTATGGCGCCACGGGGCCCGGCAAAGGCGGCGGCACGGTGATTTTCGACCCGCTGGCGCCGCCGGTCACCGTGACCGGGCCGAATGCGCCGGTCACGATCAACTACAACCCCGCTACGTATGCAACGCCGGTCAACTACTCACCCAATTTCATTCTCAGCAGCGGCGCGGCACTGGGGCAACACATGCTGGTCTTTCCCGATGGCGGCGACAAGCCCTTTGACGGCACGACCACGGCCACCCTTTCGGCACTGAAGGGCAACCCTGTCGGCGTGACGCTGGTTGCCGGCCCCGGCAGCACCGCCACGTTCGCCACGCCCTTCGTGGGAACGAACAAGGTCATCACCCTGACCGGCTACAGCCTGGGCGGTACAAACGCCGGCGACTATGCCTTGGCGGTTGCCTGCTGCGGCCCGGCGTCTGCCAGGACCACTGCAACCATCGGCCCGGCAGTCATCGTCACACCGCCCGTCGTGGGCACACCGCCTGTTGTCGTCACACCGCCCGTCGTGGGCACACCGCCTGTTGTCGTCACACCGCCCGTCGTGGGCACACCACCAGTTGTCGGCACGCCTCCCGTCGTGGGCACACCACCAGTTGTCGGCACGCCTCCCGTCGTGGGCACACCACCAGTTGTCGGCACGCCTCCCGTCGTGGGCACGCCACCAGGTGTCGGCACACCGCCCGTCGATTTGCCCCCGGTTGCTTTGCCCACCGCGCCGTTACCTCTCCCAACCCCATTCCCTTTTCCAGCTCCCCCTGCAGCTCCAGTTGGCATCGTGCCGATTCCGGTGCCGTCCACGGTCGCGCTTGTCGTGGTGCCGCCGGTGGCCGTGCCGGTTGTTTTCAAGGTTGAAACGGTTCCAGCCGCGCCCGTTGTGGTGATTGCCAACACGCCAGAGGTGGTGCCCGTGGCTACGCCACCCCAGCCCTACGTGGCCCCGCAGCGTGTTCGCAAGCAGGATCGGAACTAGAAAACAGGCGCTCACCACTGAACAGGAGCAGCAACATGACGAGCCATGGCAGGAACGAAGACTTGACTTTCCAAACCGCGGCTTCGGAGCCGGGGCGCCAGCCGTGCTGGCCGAGTGGTTTTAGGACTCAAGCGGTGCGCCTGAGCTTGACCTTGGCCTGTTTGTCCGTGCCGCTGGCAGTCCAAGCACAAAACTTAGCGACTCTGCGCACACCAGACCTGGCCCGAGGCTTAGCCACCGACGCCGGAACCCTGACTGCGCTTGCAACGCAGCCCGCGCCTGGCCGGCCCGCCAGGCGAGCGAACTTCGGCCAGGAAGCGGCTTCTCCCGCTTCGCAGGAAATCGCGCATTGGGTGGTGGATTCAGGCGACAACCGCAACCTGCCTTTCCTGATTGTCGACAAGGCAGCGGCCAGGGTCTTTGCATTCGATCCGCAAGGTCAATTGCGCGGCGCAGCGGCTGTGCTGCTGGGCCTGGCCGTGGGTGATGACTCGGTGCCGGGCATCGGCGAGCGCAAGCTGTCGAGCATTCGCCCCGAGGAGCGCACCACCCCGGCCGGCCGTTTCGTGGCGTCGCTGGACCGCAATCTTCATGGCGAGGAAATTCTCTGGGTGGACTACGACACGTCCATTTCCCTGCACCGCGTGGTGACGTCGCAGCCCAGGGAGCGCCGCGCGCAGCGCTTGGCCACGCCGAGCCCGCTGGACAACCGTATTTCCTACGGCTGCATCAATGTCCCGGTCAAGTTCTATGACGAGGTCGTCAGTCCGGCATTTACCGGAACGGACGGCATCGTCTATGTGCTGCCCGAAACCCGCCCGGCGCGCGAGGTGTTCGGCGCGTATGACGTGCAGGCACGCGAACGCCTGCACATCGCCACGCAGTGAGGTTCGGGGTGGACATGCGCAAGCGCGCCTTGATGGGTTTGATGGCTTGAATGCAAGCCCAGCAGCTTCAACCGCTACCGGCTTCCTGGCCGCCGATGCGGCACATTTGCCTGGGTGGACCTTGATCGGCGCGGCGGCTGTGCGAATGCCGATGGGTGAGCCCGCGGGCGACATAGGCATGTAGCGCATGCCGGTGTTTGAGCATCCTGAAATTCGCATTAGTGGCATGGCTACAATGCCTAAACCGTCAGCTGCAAGATTCGTGCCTTATGAAAAGTCCTTTGCTCTCCCTTTTCCTGTTCGCCTTTCTGGCGGCGGGCGCCGTGCTGCCCGCTGCGGCCGAAAAAGCCGACCGCGACAAGCCGATGAACGCCGAGGCCGATGCCCTGCGCTATGACGACCTGAAGCAGACCAGCGTATTCACCGGCAACGTGGTGATCACCAAGGGCACCACCATAATTCGCGGCGCGCAGGTGGATGTCAGCCAGGACCCCGAGGGCTACCAGCAGGCCGTGGCCATTGCCGCGCCGGGCAAGCTGGCCTATTACCGCAAAAAGCGCGACGGGGTGGAGGAATACATCGAAGGCGAAGCCGAGCGGATCGAATACGACAGCCGGGCCGATTTGGTCAAGTTCATCAAGCGTGCCGTGGTGCGCCGGCTCAAGGGCAGCACGCTGAGTGACGAGACCAGCGGGGCGCTGATTGTCTACAACAACAATACCGATGTGTTCACGGTCGATGCGGGTTCGCAAAACAGCACGCCGGCCAATCCCGGCGGACGGGTCCGCGCCATGCTCTCGCCGCGCACCGCAGCCGCGCCGCCGCCCGCCGCGCCCGGGGGCCCCGCCCCGGTTCTGCGCCCCAGCACCACGCTGGGGACCGGCACACCGCCTGCGAAGGCACCCTGACCCATGAATGGAGCGACAGACACGGCAAACCGCGATGCCGCACCGCGCCTGGACACGCCCAGCCGCCTGGTCGCGCAGGGGCTGAAGAAATCCTACGGCAGCCGCCTGGTGGTGCGGGATGTCTCGCTGTCGGTAGAAAAAGGCGAGGTTGTCGGCCTGCTCGGCCCCAATGGGGCGGGCAAGACCACCTCGTTTTACATGATTGTCGGCCTGGTGCGGGCCGATGCGGGGCAGATTTCCATTGACGGCCAGCCGGTCGAGCACATGCCGATTCATCTGCGCACCCGCCTGGGCCTGAGCTACCTGCCGCAGGAGGCGTCCATCTTCCGCAAGCTGACGGTGCAGGAAAACGTGCGCGCCGTGCTCGAACTGCAGCGCGACACCGCCGGCAAGGCGCTGGGCCGCGGCGAGATCGACCTGCGGCTCGATGCGCTGCTCACCGACCTGCGGGTGGACCATCTGCGCGATTCGCCGGCACCGTCACTGTCTGGTGGAGAACGCCGTCGGGTTGAAATTGCGCGGGCCCTGGCCACCCAGCCGCGCTTTATCCTGCTGGACGAGCCGTTTGCCGGCATTGACCCGATTGCCGTGATCGAGATCCAGCGCATCATCGGTTTTCTGAAGGCGCGCGGCATCGGCGTGCTGATCACCGACCACAACGTGCGCGAAACCCTGGGCATCTGCGACCATGCCTACATCATCAGCGATGGCCAGGTGCTCGCCAACGGCACGCCGGCCGAGATCGTGAACAACGCCGACGTGCGCCGCGTGTACCTCGGCGAACATTTCAAAATGTGAGTATGGCCCCCACGCTTTTCACTTCGTGTAATGCGCTGCCCCCCGAGGGGGCTGCCCCGCCTGCGGCCTGGCAAAGCCAGTTCCGCGGCCGGTGCTTGCACGGGCGGGAACGGGTGTATGCGCCACTGCTTCCTGCTGCGTATGGTTTGCCGGCCCCCCAGGGCGCCAACCTTGCTTCGCAAGGGCATCCCCGCTCGTGCAAGCACCGGCCGCAGGGCCGGCTTTGCCGGACTGCAGGCGGGACGGCCCCCTCGGGGGGCAGCGAACCACACGAAGTGGGGAGCGTGGGGGCATCATGAAGCAGGGCCTTTCCCTTCGCGTCTCGCAGCACCTGGCGCTGACGCCGCAGCTGCAGCAGTCGATTCGCCTGCTGCAGCTGTCCACCCTGGAGCTGAGCCAGGAAGTCGAGCAGATGCTGGACGACAACCCGTTTCTTGAACTGGCCGACGACACGGCCCCGCGCGAGGAATTCGGCCTGGACCACACCGATACGCCTGTCAGCCAGGACAGCCGTGAATTCGAATTTGCTACTGAATCGATAGCTGAAAGCACAGATACAGCAAGCGCTGGGGGCCAAAAAGATACTGAAACCATGCCCGAGACCAGCGCCGAGCCTTCGCTGGAGGAAAGCTGGGACGGCGACGGCTCGGTCGAGTTGTCGCCCGACGACGGCGAATGGGGCGGCGATGCGCCGGCGCGCAAGAACAACCTGGATGAAAGCGATGCCGAAGCCTCGGACCTGACGGGCGCCCATGTGTCGCTGCAGGACCATCTGCACCGGCAGGCGCTCGGCCTGCGCCTGTCCGAGCTGGACCGCGCCGCGCTGTATTTCCTGATCGAGTCGCTCAATGACGATGGCTACCTGGAAGACACGCTCGACTCGCTTGCGGCCGGCCTGGCAGGCAGTGACAAAGACCAGACCGAAGAGCTCACGCAGCGCTTTGCCATGGCGCTCAAGCTGCTGCAGCACATGGAGCCGGCCGGTGTCGGCGCACGCGGCCTGGCCGAATGCCTGACCCTGCAGCTGCTCGACTGCCAGGCCAGCGACACGGTCCGCGCGGCCATCGCCATCTGCAGGCACCCGATGGAACTGCTGGCCAAGCGCGACGTCAAGCGGCTGGCGCACCTGTGCAATGTGTCGGACGAGCTGGTCAAGGGCGCGATTGCCTTGATCGCGCGGCTGGACCCCAAGCCCGGCCGGCGCTTTGCCAATGTCGAGCGCAACCTGATCGTGCCCGATGTCATCGTCGTCAAATCGGGCCGAGGGTTCAAGGTCACGCTCAACGGCGACGTCATGCCCCGGCTGCGGGTGCACGACATCTATGCCAATGCGCTCAAGCAGCACAACGGCAGGGGCGCCGGCCAGGGTGGCCAGGCGCTGCAGCAGCGGCTGCAGGAAGCGCGCTGGTTCATCAAGAACATCCAGCAGCGCTTCGACACCATCCTGCGGGTCAGCAGCGCCATCGTCGAGCGGCAAAAAAACTTCTTCACCCACGGCGAGCTGGCGATGCGCCCGCTGGTGCTGCGCGAGATCGCCGACGAGCTGGGCCTGCACGAGTCGACCATCTCGCGCGTCACCACCGCCAAGTACATGGGCACGCCGTTCGGCACCTTCGAGCTGAAGTATTTCTTCGGCTCCGGCCTGGGCACCGAAACCGGCGGCAACGCGTCGAGCACGGCGGTGCGCGCGCTCATCAAGCAGTTCGTGTCGTCCGAAAGCCCCAAAAAACCGCTCAGCGACAACCAGATCTCCGACATGCTCAAGGAGCAGGGCATCGAATGCGCCCGCCGCACCGTGGCCAAATACCGCGAAGCCTTGCGCATCGCGCCGACCAATTTGCGCAAAATGTTGTGAGCCCCCACGGTCGCCCACTGCGTGTGGCTCCCTGCCCCCCGAGGGGGCCGCTGCGCCTGCGGTCTGGCAAAAGCCAGTCCCGCGGCCCCTGCTGGCGGGGGATGGCCCCCTCGTGCTCTGCGTCGCGCGTGGTTCCCTGCCCCCAGATAGCGGCTTTTGCAACGCTTGCCACGCCCTCCGTCCAACTCTGAACACCATGAACCAACTCCAACTCTTCCTCCCCTGCGCCGCCGGCGTTGAAACCCTGCTGGCCAGCGAAGTGCAGCGCGTCACCGGCATTGCCGGCAAGGCCTGGCGCGCCGGCGTGCAGCTGCAGGGCTCCTGGCGCGAGGCGCTGCAGCTCAACCTGCACAGCCGCCTGGCTCAGCGGGTGCTGATCGAGCTGCAGCACAGCCCTTACCGCAACGAGCAGGACCTGTACAACGCGGCCGCCAGCGTGGCCTGGGAAATCTGGTTCACGCCCAAGCAGACCTTCAAGGTCGAGATCACCGCCCAGCACAGCCCGCTGACCAGCCTGAACTTTGCCGCCCTGAAGATCAAGGATGCGATTGCCGACCGCTTTCGCCACAAGTTCAACGACGTGCGCCCCAGCGTCGATACCCGCTGGCCCGACGTGCGCGTCTATGTGCACCTGACGACCGACGCCGCGACGATCTACATCGACACCTCGGGCGAGCCGCTGTTCAAGCGCGGCTGGCGCGAGGACAAGGGCGATGCGCCGCTGAAGGAAACACTGGCCGCCGCCATGATTGCCGCCAGCGGCTGGAGCGATGCCGACGGGCCGTGCAGCCAGGGCGTGCCGCTGTACGACCCGTGCTGCGGCTCGGGCACCATCGTCATCGAGGCCGCGCAGATCGCCTGCAACATTGCGCCCGGCATCAACCGCAAATTTGCCTTCCAGAAGTATTTGCCGTTCCAGGGCCATGTGTGGGACGGCCTGCTCGACCAGGCCGAAGCCGCCATCACCGAGCCGACCGCGCCGGTGTTCGGCAGCGATGTGTCTTTTCGCATGGTGGACTTTGCCGAACGCAACGCCGAGCGCGCCGGTGTCGCCCATGCGGTGCAGGTGCGCGGCGGCGATGCGCTGCAGCGGATGCCGCCCGCGCCCGGCGGTGTGATGCTGGTGAACCCGCCTTACGGCGAGCGGATCGACGTGGCGGGCGTGGCGGGCACCAGCGGCGTGCAGCAGCGCGACCAGCGGCGTTCGCAGTTCCAGGGCCAGAGCGTGGATGAATTCGGCCAGCCAGCCATGCGCCCGGAGCGCCAGGGCCGGGAAGGCCGCGAAAACCCCACCGGCCGCAACGAGCGCGACGACCGGGATGAAAGCGCCTTCGAGCCGTCCCGCGACCGCTCGGCCAACCCCGGCCGCGAGCAGGCGCAAAACGCCTGGGGCGAGGAAGCCTCGGACTTTTTCCCGCAACTGGCCGCCCACTGGAAGAAAAACTACGCCGGCTGGACCGCTCACATTCTCACGCCCGACCTCAAGCTGCCCGGCAGGATGCGCCTGAAGGAGTCGCGCCGCGTGCCGATGTGGAACGGCCCGATCGAATGCCGGCTGTTCCGCTTCGACATGGTGGCCGGCTCGGCGCGCGGCAAGCCGGCCGAGCCGGCCCCGGCGTGACCGTGCAAGCGGGCCTGCAGGAAGCCGGCAAGCAGCCGGTTGTCATCGACACCAACATCATCCTGGACCTCTTCGTCTTTGCCGACGCGGATGCAAAACCGGTGCGGCAGGCGCTGCAAGCGGGCAAGCTCGACTGGATCGCCACCCAGCCGATGCGCGACGAACTGGCGCGCGTGCTGGCCTATCCGCAGATCGTGCCGCGCCTGGATTTCTACCAGCTGAGCGCGGGTGACGTGCTGGCCGCTTTCGACCAGCATGCCCGGTTGCAGGAAGTCGCCGTCAAGGCGCGACTGAACTGCAGCGATCCCGATGACCAGAAATTCATTGACCTGGCCGTGGCCCGCCAGGCCCTGCTGCTGAGCAAGGACAGGCATGTGCTTTCGATGGCAAAAAGGCTGTTGGCGTATGGCGTACGCGCACAATCAGCTATTTAATTAATAGCAAACCGACCGCCAAAAACGCCTCAAGCCATCGCATCCGCAGCGTTGGCGGGCGCTGGCGCCGGCTGCCCGGGCACGCTGGCCGACGCATCGCCGTCATGCAGCGGCGGGCTGGTCGCGCTGACCTCCGGGCCGCTGGCCTGGAAACTGTGCGCGCTGGCCATGGGCCAGTAAAGGCGAAACACGTTGTGCTGCTCGGCCAGCGGTCCGAGCAGCGCCCCCGGCTTGACCTGCATGATCAAATTGCTGAGCAGCCGCACCTCGGTGTCGGTCAGCCGCCGCACGATATGGTGGGCATTGACTTCATGCGGGTGGCACAGGCCGGCGGCCTGCACCAGTTCCTGTAGCGCATGCAGCGTGCTGCGGTGAAAGTTGCGCACCCGCTCGGCCTTGTCCGGCACCACCAGTGCCTGCTGGCGCAGCGGGTCCTGCGTGGTCACGCCGGTCGGGCAGCGGCCGGTGTGGCAGGTCTGCGCCTGGATGCAGCCCAGCGCCATCATGAAGCCGCGCCCGGCATTGCACCAGTCCGCGCCCAGCGCCATCAGGCGCACCATGTCAAAGGCGCTGATGACCTTGCCCGCCGCGCCGATGGAGATGCGGCTGCGCAGGTTGACGCCGATCAGCGTGTTGTGCACCAGCAGCAGCCCCTCCTGCAGCGGCGCGCCCACATGGTCGCTGAATTCGAGCGGCGCCGCGCCAGTGCCGCCCTCGGCGCCATCGACCACGATGAAGTCCGGCGTGATGCCGGTCTCCAGCATCGCCTTGACGATGGCGAACCATTCCCACGGATGGCCGATGCACAGCTTGAAGCCGGTCGGCTTGCCGCCCGACAGCTTGCGCAGCCGGGCGATGAACCGCATCATCTCCACCGGCGTGGAAAACGCGCTGTGGCGGGACGGCGAGAGGCAGTCCTTGCCGACCGCCACGCCCCGCGCCTCGGCGATCTCAATCGTCACCTTGGGGCCGGGCAGGATGCCGCCGTGGCCGGGCTTGGCGCCCTGGCTCATCTTGAGTTCGATCAGCTTGACCTGCGGGTCGGTGGCGTTGGCCGCGAAGCGTTCCTCGCTGAAGCTGCCGTCGTCGTTGCGGCAGCCGAAATAGCCCGAGCCAATTTCCCAGATCAGGTCGCCGCCATGCACCCGGTGGTGCGCCGAGATCGAGCCTTCGCCGGTGTCGTGCGCAAAGCCGCCCAGGCGGGCGCCCTTGTTGAGCGCCAAAATGGCATTGGCCGACAGCGAGCCGAAGCTCATCGCCGAGATATTGAAAACGCTCGCGTGGTAGGGCTGGGTGCAGGGCTCGACCGAGAGCTGGGGCTGACCGGGCGCGCCGCCAATCCAGATGCGAAAGTCGTGCGTCGGCAGTTTCGTCGGCGCGATCGAATGGTTGACCCATTCGTAGCCCTGCCTGCCCACGTCGAGCTGCGTGCCGAACGGCCGGTTGTCGGGCTCGCCCTTGGCGCGCTGGTAGACCAGCGAGCGCTGGGCGCGCGAGAAGGGCGTGGCTTCGCTGTCGCTCTCGATGAAGTACTGGCGCACCTCGGGCCGGATGTATTCCAGCAGGAAGCGCAGGTGCCCGATCACCGGGTAATTGCGCAAAATCGCATGCTGCGACTGCCGCAGGTCGTACACGCCCAGCCCGGCCGCCGCGGCGCACACGAGAAAGACCAGCAGCGCCACCCAGCCGCCGCCCAGCAGCAGCAGGTTGATCAGCGCCAGCAGCAGGCCGCACAGGCTCAGCCCGAAGGCGGCATAGCGGATCGGGGGCAAGGCATGGAGTCGCAGGGGCATGGCGCTTGTTACTTTATGAAGTTCCGTGCAAGCCGGGCCTCAGGCTGCCGGCGGACTTTAAACCGGGCGGGGGCCCTGCGCAAAGGCAGGGCCGCAGATACACTTTAATCCTAAGCGCCTCACCGGGGGCGCAGGACCGCACTTTATGACAAACCCACTCCCCGCCTCGGCGACACCCCCCGATACCCCCTGGATGGAAACCGAGGCTTTTGACGAGCTCGACGCCATCCTGGACGACCTGCGCAGCCGCTACGACGAAACGCCGCAATGGGAATTTTGCGAAGGCTTCATGGCCGCCGTGATCTGCTCGCGCCGCCCGATTCCGGCCGACGAATACCTGTCGGTGCTGCTCGGCACGCCCACCGAGGGCGAGCCGCCCGACGAGGACAGCGGCTCGTTTGCCAGCGACGCGCAGCGCCAGCGCTTCATCACGCTGTGGAACCAGCGCTGGAACGAGGTGTCCGCCGCGCTCGACGCCGAAGTCGATTCACTCGAAGACGACCACTGCTATCACCCCGAAGTGATGGACATTCGCGGCGTGGTGGCCGACATGCCGCCCGAGGAGCAGGCTGCCTTCGCCAGGGAAGACCTGCCGGCGTTTGCCCAGGTGTGGGCGCTGGGCTTCATGTTCGCCGTTGAAAGCTGGCCCGACGAATGGAGCACCCCGCGCGACAAGGACGCCGCGAAATGGCTGGACGGCGCCCTGCAGGCCATTTTGACCATGACCGAGGACGACCTGGGCGCGCCCGAGGTGTCGCCCCTGAGCGAAGAAGGCACGCCCAGCACCAGCATCGCCCGGCTCAACGCGTTCGGCGAAGCGATCTGGGCGGTGTACGACCTGCGCGAGTTGTGGAAGACGATGGGCCCGAAAGTCGAAACGATCCGCAAGGAAGCCATGCCGGGGCGCAACGACGCGTGCCCGTGCGGGAGCGGCAAGAAGTACAAGAAGTGCTGCGGCGCGTGATGAGCGGTGTGCGTGCTGAAAATCAGGCGCAATGCGCCTGGTTTCTGGCACTTTTGAGGCACTTTTTCGGCACTTCCCGAATCGCCGAACGCCATGCCGCGCGATGCGGCAGGCCGCTGTCCAGCACATGGCGCAGCCGGTCCATTTCGGCATGCGCGGGCGATGGTCGCGCAATCGCCTGCGGCCCGCACAAGGGCCGCACCACCCTGACTTGCAACCCTGTGTCCTGCCGGCCAAAATGCTATTGAATTCATAGCTTCTTGCGTATACTGCGCCTGCGCTAAAGGCACTTTTAATGCCTAAAATGGCAAGGCCCAAAGTCGGGTTCCATTTTTCTCCTCCTTTACCCGAAAAGATTGCGATGGGGCCTTCACTGGAACCGGGCCAGGCCCGCCACGCAAACCCCGTACCAGGCGTGAGCGGCCTTTGCCAGCCGGGATGAATTCTGTTGAAGCGGCACATAAAACGCAACCTTCGATGTCACAATGCCCGCTGCAACCACTTTACAGGTTGTTGCCTTACCCGGCCCTGCCCCTCCTCAAGGACGCCTGATACCGTGCATCCCATCCGCCCGATTGATCCTGTCATCACGTTTCGCAATAGCCAGGGGGAAGCTGTACGCGGCACGCAAACCAACGTACAGCGTCGCTCGCTAGTGATGGAGCTCTACAACCCTTACTCGATCGTGCAGGTCAGCGAGGTGCTCAGCGACCTCATCATTCGATCGGGTGAGCGGAGCATCTACAAAGGTAAGGCAGTCGTAACCAGTCTGCTTAATACGGGGCTGATGGCGGTGGTGTCGGTGGTGCTTATCGATGAATGGTCTGACCTGAACGTCGTGCGCGGTGACCTGACACGTGTTTCGGATGAGGCGCAGCGGTTTGTTGAGGACTGGGAGAGCCGCTTTCGCATCAGCCGCAGCTACCAGGTCATCGTCAGTGAAATGCGCGCGTTTTTGGGGGAAACTTCTCGTTGGGCCGACCAAGCCGATATGTCCGATACCTTGCCGAGGGATGCGACCGGACGGATTCGCGATGATGTATTCCATGAACTCGCTGTGCCTTTGATGAAAAAAGGCCGAGATTACTTGGTCAGGATTGAATCTGAAGCGGCGAACGTTTCCGTAGAAGATTCCGTTTCTCACCGTAATTTCGCACAGTCCGCCTTGCACCCGTTGTTGCTGCGCGCACCTTTTGTCTATCGCACGTTTGCCAAGCCCATGGGTTACGCAGGGGACTACGAAATGGTCAATCAAATCCTGGCTGATCCACGGCAAGGGCACAACACCTATTTTCAGATTGTGAATACCCTGTTTCTCAAGTGCGCCGTGGCACAGGCGCACCGCAATCGAATCGATATTCTGGTGGACTATTTACACCGTGCAGCCGAGCTTGCCGGTCGTGAGGGTCGGCAGATCAAGGTCTTGAATGTCGGCTGTGGGCCTGCAGTGGAAATCCAGCGGTTCATCGAGACATACCCCTACCCCGAGCGACTCGCCTTTACATTGGTTGACTTCAGTCAGGAGACATTGCAGTACACCCGTAGCTGCATCGACAATGCTGCCCGCGTCCAAGGGAAGAATGTGAATGTGGAGCTTGTGCATGAGTCAGTGCACGACCTTCTCAAGCGCGCAGTTCGACAAGACCCTCTTTCAGACCACGAAAAATTCGATTTCGTTTACTGCGCGGGACTGTTCGATTATTTATCGGACAAGATATGCGCGCGACTGCTTCAGTATTTTGTGCTGCGCAGCCGTGACGGGGGCCAGATACTCGTCACCAATGTTCACTCCGGTAATCCTGAGCGCAATGGCATGGAGCACCTTCTTGAATGGCACTTGATTTACCGTGATGAGAATGGGCTGGAGTCGGTGCTTCCCGCGCAACGTTCGGCTACGAAGCTGTACACGGATGCCACTGGCGTGAATGTCTTTGCCGAGTTCCGCATCTGCATGGGGTCTGCCAGTGAGGGTTGATGCACAACCCAGACGCGAACCTTCACCGTACCACGCTGAACTGAGTGAATTCCGCGTTACGTACAGCAAGGCCGGCTGTGTGACGTCAATGGTCTTGGTCCTGGGCGGGTCGGCTCTTGATTACGTCCTCTATCCTGATCGGCTCGAAGAATTCTTCCTTGCGCGCTTGGTTGTGGCGGCTTTAACTGGAATTGTTCTGGCCGTATTGTTTACCCCAACCGGGCGCTATTACGTGCGTGCACTGACCATGCTGTGGCTGGCACTGCCCCAGTTCATGATTGGCGCAATGATCGCGTTAACCGACGGAACCCAATCAATTTACTTCGTGGGACTGCATCTTGCGCTTTACGCGGTCGGAATCATCCTGCCCATCAGTCTTTTTGAGGGAATCGGTTTTGGCGTACTTACAGTCCTTATCTATCTCGCTGCGTGTGCATTGCATTCAAAGGGATTCGATGATCTGGGTCGGCTGGCAGGCCACTCGCTGTTCATCTTGTTTTCTGCGGCTGCCAGTGCCGTTTGTACCTGGTTCAACGAGCGCGCTCGCCTGCGACTTTTTTCGCTTCAACATGAAGTCAGGGATAAAAATGTGACGCTGCAAAAAGCCAACGCAGACCTCGCCGAAGTCAAGGGCCAGCTCATCCAGCGCGAAAAAATGGCGGCCCTGGGCACCTTGTCGGCCGGCTTGCTGCATGAAGTCAACAACCCGGTGAACTACAGCCTGATGGCGATCAACATGGCCTTGATGGACCCGGCCGCCGCGCAGAGCGCCGACCTCAAGGAGAGCCTGACGGATGCGCGCGAAGGCATGCAGCGGGTGCAGAACATCGTCTCGGACCTCAAGACCTTTGCCTACCAGAAGCCGGGGGTGGACAGCCAGCGCGTGTTCCTGCTTGAAAAGGCCATCCAGTCCGCGCTGCGCCTGACCAGCTTTGAGCTCAAGGGCGTCAAGGTAGAACTTTCCCTGCCGCAAGACACCCATGTGCTGGGGGATGAGCCTGCCGTTATTGGCGTGCTCATCAACCTGCTGAGCAATGCCGCTCTGGCCCTGGCCGCTGCCGGACGGGAGCAGCCGCGCATCGACCTGCGGGGCGAGCACCGCAGCGAACGGCTGTGGCTGACGGTGCGCGACAACGGCACCGGCATTGCTCCGGAAAACATCAGTCGCGTGCTCGAACCCTTCTTCACCACCCGCGACGTGGGGGCCGGCCTGGGCCTGGGCCTGAGCATGAGTTATGGCATCATCCAGCGCCACGGCGGCCTGCTGTCAGTGAGCAGCGAGCTCGGCGCATGGACCGAATTTTCTCTGGACCTGGCAACGCCCCAGCACTGACGACTGCCCGCCCATGTTCCCTTCTCTTCAACCCTCCCCCTGCGCCATCCTTTTCGTGGACGACGAACCGCAGGCATGCAAGTGGTTTGCCCGTCTGTTCGCCGATGAATTCACGATTCTCACGGCCGGTGGCACGGATGAGGCGCTGCAGAAATTACACGCCCACAGCCTGGAAATCGCGGTGCTGGTGACCGACTACCGCATGCCCGGCCGCGACGGGCTGGCCTTGCTCAAGGCGGTGCAGCGCGAGCACCGGCATGTCGTGCGGCTGCTGGCCACGGCCTATGCCGAGAAGGATGTGGCGGTCGCCGCCATCAACCAGGGCCGGATCATGCAAATCCTGGAAAAGCCGTTTGACGATGCGCAGGTGCGCCAGGCCCTGCGGGAAGCGCTGGACATTTACCGCCAGCGTGAGCGCACCCACTCGCTGATTGAAGGCCGGGCGGCCGCCATGCGCGAGACGCTGGGCTTTCTTGCGCATGAGCTGAACACCCCGCTGGCAACCGTGCTGGGCTACATGGAGGCGCTCAAGGACCGGCACCGCACCCCGCCCGCCGATGCGGCGCCCGGCGTGGCACACATCGCTGAAAACCGCACGGGCGACACGCTTGCGATGGTCGAGGCAGCCGAACGCCGCACGCTCTACGCGCTGTCGCTGCTGTCCACTTTTGTCCAGTCCGCGCGCGACGCCTACCCAGGCACCACGCCGGCCTCGCCGCACGCGGGCGGCCTGGTGAATGCGCTGCTGAATGAATACCCCTTCGAGGGCGACGAGCGCGCCTGGGTAAGCTGCGACCTGGCAGCGGACTTCCTGCTGCCCCCGCAGGGCGACTTGCTGTATCTGGTGCTGTGCACACTGACCAAAAACACCCTGCTTGCCTTGCGCGAAAGCCTGCAGCCGAGCCTGCGCATCACGCTGGAAGCCGCTGCCAGCGCGCCCGACGGCACGGCGCAGGCGGCCATCTGCTTCACTGACAATGGCCCGGGCATCGCGCCCGATATTCTTGCGCGGCTCATGAAGGAGCCCGTGACCACGCGCGCCGGGCAAGGCGGCACCGGCATGGGCCTGCTGTTTTGCCGGCGCGTCGTGCAGTCCATGGGCGGCCTGATCGAGATCAGCTCCGAGGTGAGCCGGGGCACCCGCATTGCGCTGTTATTCAAACCTGATACCCACCTGAAAAGGGCTGAGCCATGAGTCCAGACAAAATTCTTTTCGTTGATGACGAACCCATGGCAATCAAATATTTTGAACGCCTGGTCAGCCCGCTGGCGCCCGTGATCACCGCCCTGTCGGTCGAGCAGGGCAAGGCCGTGCTGCGCGAACGCGGCGGCGAGATCGCGGTGCTGGTGTCCGACCAGCGCATGCCGGGCGCGCATGGCAACGAACTGCTGGGCTATGCGCGCGAGTTTCACCCGGGCATTGTCCGCATGCTGACCACCGCGTACTCGGAAATCGGCGAGGCGATCGAGGCCATCAACAGCGGCGAGATCTACCGCTACATCACCAAGCCCTGGGACCTGGGCAGCCTGCATGCCGACCTCAGAAACGCGCTGGAGCTGGCCACGCTGCGCAGCGAACGCGACCAGCTGGCGCACGAAAAGCTGCTGGTGCAGCAGCGCCAGCTCCTGGGCAGCCGGCTGGCCAGCCTGGCCATGCTGGGGGCCGGCGCCACGCGCGGCGACAGCAGCGCGGCCATGCAGCGCTATGCGCGCAGTGCGATTGCCGCCCATTGCAGCATGCCGGCCACGGATTGGCATAAATGGGACTATGCCGGCCTGTTGCAGGCCGAGGCGCAGCGCGGCATGGCGATTGCCCGGGAGCTGGGGCGCTGGCAAGCCGAATTTGGCGAGGACCGCACGGCCGAGCGCGCCTTTGCACAGCTGGCGCAGGCGCTGGGCGTGCAGTCGCAAGGCGCCAGCCTGCAGTTGCCTTCGGCAGCGCCGCTGACGGCCTTGCTCAACGCCGCGCCGGGCCAGCTGCCGCAGGCGAGCGACACGGTCTGGCTGGCCTGGCTGCTGTGGTGGAACCGGCCCGTCCAGGTACAGGCGCCGTCAGCCGGCCCGCAGACCGGCGCTTGGACGGTGCAACTGCCCGCCACCGACAGCGCCGAACCCCCGGTGCCTGCCGACTGGCTGGAGCGGATGATCGAGGACCTGGTCGACATCTGACAGGCACGGCGCGGCCCGACCCCGGCAGCGTACCGGTCGCCGTTCAGTTCTTATGCGCGGCCCAGGCACTTTGGCAGGGCAGCGGCGCCTCGCTTGGCTGCGCACAGCCTGCGCCGCCTGCCGGGCGCACATGGCGCTTGTGCGAACTGCCGGCCGGAAAAGCCCACTGCTCCCAGCAAACGCGCGGCATGGCGCCGCCGCCCAAACCCAAACCCCTACCCGCCCCCTGAAACCCGGCCTGGTGTAAAAACGCCAGCCTTGCAGATCCTGCAGCGCCGCGGCCAGCAATGGCCCGCGCAGACGGGACATGCACCAACAGAGTGAGCGGCGAGCGCGCAGCGCGAAGAGAAAAGTTCAGACATGGAGTTCCGTGAAAAGCCAGGCTGGCCCAAGGCCCTGATCGGGCTGGCCGCGCGCCTGCCCTGGTGGCTGGGGCTGGCGCTGGCGGGCATCAGCTACCTGGGGCTGCACCACCTGGCGCAAAACCCCATGCCGGCCAACCTTCAGCCGGGGCAGATGGGAAAGCTGGTGATGTCGGCCACGGTGCAGGGGCTGGCGCTGGCCGGCCAGTACCTGCTGCCTTTTTTCTTCGGCCTGGGCGCGCTGCTGTCGGCCTGGCGCCGGGGCAAGGCGGCCCGGCTGCACGCGGCCGCCGCACGGCATGCCGACGCGCTGGAGCGCATGAGCTGGCAGGACTTCGAGATTCTGGTGGGCGAGTATTACCGGCGCCAGGGCTTCAGTGTGCGGGACAACGGCGGGGGCGGCGCCGATGGCGGGGTGGACGTGGTGCTGCAGGACGGCACCGGCAGCTACCTGGTCCAGTGCAAGCACTGGCGCGCCATGCGGGTCGGGGTGCAGCCGGTGCGCGAGCTGTACGGCGTGATGGCGGCCCATGGCGCGGCGGGCGGCTTTGTCGTCACGTCGGGCGAATTCACCGCCGAGGCGATCCGGTTTGCCGACGGCCTGGCCTTGGCGCTGGTGAACGGACGGGCGCTGCTGCAGGGCATCCGGGCACAGGCCGACAGCGGCCCGGCAAGCGCTCTGGCCGAACCGTCGGTGCCCGATTGCCCGGCCTGCGGCGCGCCCATGGTGCTGCGGCAGGCCCGCAACGGCGCCAACCCCGGCAAGGCGTTCTGGGGCTGCAGCCGCTATGCGCAGGACCGTTGCCGGGGCACGCGCGAGGTTGCATGAGCCCAGGCCGGCCAACCAAACGCTATGAATACCATAGCTGATTACGCTTACGCAATAAGCGCAAAGGCCATATTTTGCTTAAAAAGACCGCCTGGCGCCGGCCATGGCCGCCATGTGCCGCATGCTGCGTGCTGCGGGCAACCGCGCCGCCGCGAGCCGGCCACGCGCAGGCCAATCCCTGGCGCGAGACAATCCGCGCCCAGACACGGAATAATGCACAGCTTGCGTGCTTTCGCGCAGCCTGCCCGCCAACCCGCCTCCAAAGGAAACCCCATGCCTACTTACCATATCGAAATGCTGGAGGGCCGCACCCTTGAACAAAAGAAGAAGCTGGTGGAAGCCATCACCCGCGTGAGCGTCGAGATTCTGGGCGGCCAGGCCGATTCCGTTGACATTCTGATCACCGACGTCAAGCGCGAAAACTGGGCCACCGGCGGCAAGCTCTGGTCGGAACCGCGCAACTGACGCCCGTTCGCGCCCAGCGTTACGGCGCCGCGTTGCCTGTGGCACGCTGCTTGCGCCCGCCTCAACGCGATGTGAAAAAATCCCCGGAATCCCCTTGAGCACCCCGACCTCTCCCTCTTCCCTGGCCGCGCTGCAGGCGCGCTTCGGCCCGCGCTACCGCTGGCTGCTGCTGGTGGCGGTGATGGTCGGCACGATGGCCTCGATCATGTCGTCCACCATCATCAACGTGGCCATTCCCGACCTGAGCCGGCATTTCTCGCTCGGCCAGGGCCGGGCGCAATGGGTCAGCTCCGGCTTCATGGTGGCGATGACGGTGTCGATGCTGACCACCCCCTGGCTGCTGGCGCGCTACGGCTACCGGCGCACCTATGTGGGCTGCATGCTGCTGCTGATGGCCGGCGGCATCGTCGGCGGGCTGGCCAATAATTTTTTCCTGGTGCTGGCCGCGCGGGTGGCCGAAGGGCTGGCGGCCGGCGTGGTGCAGCCGATTCCGGCCATCATCATCATGCGCGCTTTCGGGCCGCACGAGCAGGGCCGGGCCAGCGGCCTGTTCGGCATGGGCGTGGTGCTGGCGCCGGCGGTCGGCCCCAGCGTCGGCGGCGTGCTGGTGGACCTGTTCGGCTGGCGCTCGATCTTCTTCATGGTGGTGCCGCTGTGCCTGTTGTCGCTGTGGATGGCGCTGCGCTACGTGCCCAACGCCGCGCCCGGCGGCGTCGCGGCCAACCGCAACGGCGAGATGATCGACTGGCGCGGCCTGCTGCTGGCCGCTGTCGGCACCCTGTGCCTGCTCAACGGCATGGTCGCGCTGCACGGCGGCGACCGGCTGCAGGCGGCGCTGCTGCTGGCCGCTTTCGCCGTGGCGCTGGGGGGGTTCGTGGGCTGGCAGCGCCACATGCGGGCAACCGGCCGCACGCCGCTGATGAACCTGGCGCTCTTTGGCTGCCGGCCGTTCGCCATGGGCAGCGTGGTGGCGTTCATTTACGGCACGGCGCTGTTCGGCTCGACCTACCTGCTGCCGGTCTACATGCAGCTGGGGCTGAACCTCTCGGCGTCCCATGCCGGCACGGTGCTGCTGCCCGCCGGGCTGGTGCTGGCCGTCACGATTGCCGGCGTCGGGCGGCTGGCCGACAAGCAGCCGACCTGGCTGCTGGTCAGCATTGGCCTGGCCCTGCTGGCCGCCTCTTTCGCGCTGATGCTGACGGTCGGGCTGACGTCGGCGCTGTGGCTGCTGGCGCTGTGGGCGACGCTGGGGCGCATCGGGCTGGGGTTCATCCTGCCTTCGCTCAACCTGGGCTCGCTGCGGCCGCTGGACAATGCGCTGATGTCCCAGGGCGCCAGCGCCATCAGCTTCGTGCGCATGCTGGGCGGGGCCATCGGCGTGAGCCTGTGCGGCATCGTGCTGGAATGGCGGCTCGCGGCCCACGGCGACTCCCTGGCCCACGCCACCAGCAGCCCGGCCCGGCTGGCCGCCTTCAATGAATCCTTTTTGATGCTGGCCGCCCTGTGCGTGCTGGCGATCGTCGCTGCATTCCAACTTCGCGCGCCGGCAGCCGCCGCGGCCACCGGGGACTGACCATGTGCCAACTGCTAGGCATGAACTGCAACGCGCCCACCGACGTGACCTTCAGCTTTCGCGGTTTCGCGCGGCGCGGCGGCCAGACCGACCACCATGGCGATGGCTGGGGAATCGCTTTTTTCGAGGGCGACGCCGTCGAGGGCGGCGACCGGGGCCTGCGCCATTTCGTCGACCACCTGCCGGCCTGCGCGTCGCCGGTGGCGGAGCTGATTCGCCGCTACCCGATCAAGAGCCGCAACGTCATCGCTCATATCCGCAAGGCCACGCAAGGCCGGGTCGCGCTGGAAAACTGCCACCCCTTCGTGCGCGAGCTGTGGGGCCGCTACTGGGTGTTCGCGCACAACGGCAACTTGGCGGCGTTTTCACCGCGCCTGCACGGCAGCTTCCGGCCGGTCGGCGGCACCGACAGCGAGCGCGCCTTTTGCTGGCTCATGCAGGAGCTGGCCAAATCCCATGCGGACGTGCCCAGCGTGCAGGAGCTGAGCATCACGCTGCGCGAGCTGGCCGCGCAGATTGCGCCGCACGGCACCTTCAACTTTCTGCTGAGCAACGGCCAGGCGCTGTGGGCCCATGCCTCCTCCAAGCCCGACTCCCCCATCCTGTACTACGTGGAGCGCCGGCATCCGTTCGCCCATGCGACGCTGAGCGACGAGGACGTGAGCGTGAATTTCCAGGACCACACCCAGCCGACCGACCGGGTGGCCGTGGTGGTGACCGCGCCGCTGACCACCAATGAAACCTGGACGGCTTTTGCGCCGGGCGAGCTCAAGGTGTTCGAAGGCGGCGCGTTGATCGACGCCTGACGCTACCGGGCGGCCAGCGCCGCCTCCAGCGCGTCGATGAACATCGCCGCCACGTCAAAGCCGGCCTGGTCGAAAATTTCCTGAAAGCAGGTCGGGCTGGTGACGTTGATCTCGGTCACATGGTCGCCGATCACGTCGATGCCGGCCAGCAGCAGGCCGCGCGACGCCAGCACCGGCCCCAGCGCCTCGGCAATCTCAAAATCCCGCCTGGACAGCGGCTGGGCCACGCCCAGGCCGCCGGCGGCGAGGTTGCCGCGCACCTCGCTGCCCTGCGGAATGCGCGCCAGGCTGAACGGCACCGGCTTGCCGCCGATCACCAGCACCCGCTTGTCGCCCTGGGCGATTTCGGGCAGGAACTTCTGCACCATCACGCTTTCAGCGCCATTTTTGTTCAGCGTCTCGATGATGGCGCCCAGGTTCAGGCCGTCGGCCTTGACGCGGAAAATGCCCATGCCGCCCATGCCGTCGAGCGGCTTCAGGATGATGTCCTGGTGCGCGGCGTGAAAGCGCCGGATGTCCGCCGCGCTGCGCGTGACCAGCGTGGGCCCGCTGAACTGCGCGAACTCCAGGATGGCGAGCTTTTCCGGGTGGTCGCGTAGCGCGCGCGGGCGGTTGAAGACCCTGGCGCCCTCGCGCTCGGCCTGCTCCAGCAAATGGGTGGCATAGAAATACTCGCTGTCGAACGGCGGGTCCTTGCGCATGATCACCGCATCAAAGCCGGCGATGGCTGCCGGCCCGTCCGGGCGCGCCGCATCGGCGGCAAACCAGGCCTGGGCATCGCCGGTGAGCCGGACGTGGCGCACCTGGGCGGCCACCTGGCTGCCGGTTTGCCAGCCCATGTGCTGCGGCTCGCAGGCGCTGATGCGGTGGCCGCGTCTTTGCGCCTCGCGCATCATGGCAAAGGTGGTGTCCTTGTAGATCTTGAAGGACTCCAGCGGATCGGCAATAAAAAGAATGTTCATGGATTTTTATGGGACCCGGAGGTCGTGGTGGGCGCCGGCCTGGGAAGGCGCTTGGGCGTTGCCGGCCTATTGTTGTACAAACCGGGCCGGCGCGCAGCCCATGCCGGCCCAAAAGCCGGGCCGGCACCGGTTATCGCGCATCTGGCAACCAAGCGGAAGCCGTGCCAAGCGCGGCCCGGCGGGGCGGGCTCGACACCGCCAGGGCCATCCGGCGCGCCAGCTCGGCTCAAATCTCGATCTTGCTGCCCAGTTCCACCACTGAATTGTTCGGCAGGTTCATGAAATCGGCCGCGCCGCTGGCGTTGTGGTGCATCTGCGCGAACAGCTTTTCGCGCCAGGCGGTCATGCCGCTGCCAATCGTCGGGATGACCGTGTCGCGCGATAAAAAGTAGCTGGTTGTCATTGGCTCCAGCTGGCAGCCCCGGTTTTTGATCTGCGTCAGCGCCTTGGGCAGGTCCAGGTTGTTCTTGAAACCGTAATTCACAGTGACCTGCCAGCAGTCATGGCCCAGGGCCTCCACCTGCAGCCGCTTGTCCAGGCCAATCCAGGGCACTTCATGGTTGCGCACGGTGACGAACAGGTTCTGCTCATGCAGCACCTTGTTGTGCTTGAGGTTGTGCAGCATGGCGTTGGGCACGATGCCGGCCTCGGCGGTCATGAACACGGCCGTGCCCGCCACCCGCAGCGGCGGGCTGACGAACACGGAATCCAGAAAACTCGGCAGATCGATGGCGTCGGTGCGCAACTTTTCATTGAGCAGGCGCCGGCCCTCTTTCCAGGTCACCATCAGCGTGAACACCGCGCCGCCGATCACCAGCGGGAACCAGCCGCCGGCGAACAGCTTCATCAGGTTGGAGGCGAAGAATGCGAAATCGACGACAAAGAAAACGCTGGTGGCCGCAATGCACAACCCCAGCGGGTATTTCCAGCCGTAGCGAATCACGTAGAAGGTCAGGATGGTGGTGATCAGCATGTCGGTGCAGACCGCGATGCCGTAGGCGGCCGCCAGGTTGCTCGACGAGCGGAACATCACGACGGCCAGCACGATGGTGACGAACAGGCTCCAGTTCACGAACGGCATGTAAATCTGGCCGGTGTCGCGCACGCTGGTGTGCTGGATGCGCAGGCGCGGCAGGTAGCCCATCTGGATGGCCTGCTTGGTGACGCTGAAGGCGCCGGTGATCAGCGCCTGGGAGGCAATCACCGTGGCCAGGGTGGCCAGACCGATCAGGGGCATCAGCGCCCATTCGGGCGCCATCAGGAAGAATGGGTTCTTGACGGCTGCCGGGTTGTTCAGCAGCAGCGCGCCCTGGCCAAAATAATTGAGCACCAGCGACGGCATGACGACGCTGAACCAGGCCAGCCGGATCGGCTTCTTGCCGAAATGCCCGAGGTCGGCATACAGCGCTTCCGCCCCGGTGACGCACAGCACCACCGCGCCCAGAATAATGAAGGTGGTGCCCGGATTGGCCCACATGAACATCAGCGCGTAATGCGGGCTGAGCGCCCACAAAATCCCCGGGTGGGTGACGATCTGAAAAATGCCCAGCAGCGCCAGCACCAAAAACCAGACGATGGTGATGGGCCCGAAAAACTTGCCGATGCCGGCCGTCCCGTGCTTTTGCACGGCGAAAAGGCCAAACAGGATGACGAGCGTGATGGGAATCACGGCCGTCTTGAAGGTGGGCGAGATGACCTCCAGGCCCTCGACCGCCGACAGGACGGAAATGGCCGGCGTGATGACGCCGTCGCCATAGAAAAGCGACGTGCCGAAGATGCCGACCAGCAGCAGCACCCGCCGCAACCGGGGTTTGTCCTGCACGGCGGTGGACGCCAGCGCCAGCATGGCGATCAGGCCGCCCTCGCCATGGTTGTCGGCGCGCAGCACCAGCGTAACGTATTTGAGCGAGACGATGACGGTCAGCGTCCAGAAGAAGATGGACAGGATGCCGTAGACATTGTCGGGTGTGAAGGGAACATGTCCGGAGCCGAAAACTTCCTTGATGGAATAAAGAACGCTGGTGCCGATGTCGCCGTAGACGACGCCGATGGCGCCGACGGTGAGCGCGGCGAGTGATGATTTTTGGCTTGACACAAGAACTGCCCGTCTGGAGCGGCGTGACCGAACCGGCGGAATGGTTATCTAAGGGACCGCTATTTTGCGCCCAGGCGGCCGGCTTGCAAGCGGGCCGGCTTGCGGGGACGCCAGAAAGGGGAAATTTTGTTGCAATGCAACAAATTAGCCTGGCAAACCGGACCTGGCCCTGACGAATGGGCCAAGCCGCGCTCTTTGCGGCCAGAGCGGTTCCACCCAGGCGGGCAACAGTGAAGCCGGACAGCTTGACGCTCCTGAATTCATAGCTGGTTGCGCAGACACTGCCTGCGCTGGAGCCCGTTTTGATCAGAAATTGCGCCTTTTCCTGGGTTGTCCTGGCTTTCCCGGTATTTCGCTTTCGCGCTGGGCAGGGGCACGATGTTGCCGCCCGACTTGGGGAATCGCCTCAGTCGTAGACCTCGGCGTCCGGATCGGTCGCCTCGATCTCGTAGCTGGCGGCCAGCATGGCCAGCCGGGCGATGACGCCGTACATGTAGAAGCGGTTCGGACTGCTGGAGCCGGGCTTTTCGCCGCTCTGCGGCAGCCGGCCGCTGTCGGAAAAGGCCAGCGGCTCGAAGCTGGCGCCGGGCGCGTTGAGGTTTTCGTCCACCCCGCGCTCGGCGTGGACGCGGTAAAAGCCGCCCACCACGTACCGGTCCATCATGTAGACCACCGGCTCGGCCACGGCACCGTTGACGCGCTCGTTGGTCAGCACGCCCTCCTGGATGATGACCTCGGCCAGCGGCTGGCCGTCCTTGGTGGTGCTCATCTTGTTTTTGGTCTTGCGGCTCAAGGCGCCCAGTTCCTTGGCGTCGTGCACCGTCATGACGCCCATGCCGTAGGTGCCGTTGTCGGGCTTGACCATGACGAACGGCTTTTCGTTGATGCCATATTCCTTGTATTTGCGCTTGATCCGGGACAGCAGCGCATCGACATGCGTGGTCAGGCATTCCATGCCCTGGCCCTGGTTGAAATCGATGTCGTCGCATTGCGCGAACAGCGGGTTGATCAGCCAGGGGTCGATGCCCAGCAGCTTGCCAAAGCGCTTGGAAACCTCCTCGTAGGCCTTGAAATGGTTGGACTTGCGCCGCACCGACCAGCCGGCATGCACGGGCGGCAGCAGGTACTGCTCATGCAGGTCTTCGAGCATGCCGGGAATGCCCGCCGACAGGTCGTTGTTGAGCAAAATCGTGCACGGGTCGAAATCCTTCAGCCCGAGCCGCCGGTCGCTGCGGATCAGCGGCTCCAGCACCAGGCTTTCGCCGTCCGGCAGCTTGAGGGGGGTCGGCGCCTTGAGGTCGGCGCTCAGCGAGCCAAAACGCACATTCAGTCCGGCCTGGTGAAAAATGCGCTTGAGCTGCAGCACATTGGCCAGGTAAAAGTCGTTGCGCGTGTGGTTTTCGGGAACGACAAGCAGATTTCGCGCCTCGGGACAGATTTTCTCGATCGCGGCCATGGCCGCCTGCACCGCCAGCGGCAGCATTTCGGGCGTCAGGTTGTTCCAGCCGCCCGGAAAAAGGTTGGTGTCGACAGGCGCGAGCTTGAAGCCGGCATTGCGAATGTCCACCGAGCTGTAAAAAGGCGGCGTGTGCTCCATCCATTCAAGCCGGAACCAGCGTTCAATGGCGGGTGTGGTGTCGAGAATGCGCTGTTCGAGTTCGTTGATCGGGCCGGTCAGGGCAGTAATGAGATGCGGAACCATGCGGCCACTTTCGATGGAATAGCGTTATATCGTTCGATGACGTTGAATTTTAGGGCTTATGAACCGCCCGCAATCAGTTGGCGCGCCACAGTCGGAAATGGCCTACACCGCATCTAAGCCTGCAGCGCACAGCCCGCACCACGCACCCGGCAGCTTAGGCGCAGGCTTGGCGGGAGGATGGGATGAAAAAGCCTCTGCCCAGCAAAAAGCCGCCTGTTCGGGTGGCTTTGCGGTAACCGGGCTGTCGCCCAGGCGTCAGCTGCCGCGCCTCAGCCGCGCACTTCGCCCTGGCCCAGCACCACGTACTTGAGCGAGGTCAGGCCTTCGATGCCGACCGGGCCGCGCGCATGGAACTTGTCGGTGCTGATGCCGATCTCGGCGCCCAAGCCGAACTCGAAGCCGTCGGCAAAGCGCGTGCTGGCATTGACCATCACGCTGGCCGAATCGACCTCGCGCAGAAAACGCTGGGCATTCATGTGGTCGCGCGTCACGATGGCGTCGGTGTGGTGGCTGGAATAGCGGTTGATGTGCGCAATCGCCTCGTCCACACCGGCCACGACCTTGATGCTGATGACCGGCGCGAGGTATTCCTCGGACCAGTCCTGCTCGGTGGCCGGAACGATGCTTGCTATCGGTTCAATAGCAGGTTGCGCCCGCAGGATATGCGCCGAGGCCTCGTCGCAGCGCATTTCGACGCCCTTGGCGGCGTAGATGGCGCCGATCAGCGGCAGGAACCCGGCCGCCGCGCCGCGCGCGACCAGCAGGCCCTCGGTGGCGTTGCACGGGCTGTATTTCTGCGTCTTGGCGTTGTCGGCGATGCGCACGGCCATGGCGATGTCGCACGGGTCGTCAACATACACATGGCAGTTGCCGTCCAGGTGCTTGATGACCGGCACCTTGGCATCGCGGCTGATGCGCTCGATCAGGCCCTTGCCGCCGCGCGGAATGATCACATCGACATACTGCGGCATGGCGATCAGCTGGCCGACGGCCTCGCGGTCGGTGGTGGCGACGAGCTGCACCGCGTTCGCCGGCAATCCGGCCGCCTCCAGCGCCTGGCGCACCAGTTCGGCCAGCGCCTTGTTCGACTCGATGGCCTCGGAGCCGCCGCGCAGGATGCAGGCATTGCCGCTCTTGATGGCCAGGCTGGCCGCCTCG
>JAQGLT010000114.1 GCA_028292745.1 Polaromonas sp.
GTCAACACGGTCGGCCACAACCATCCGCAGCTGGTGGACGCCTTGCGCGACCAGGTGGGCAAGATCATCCACAGCTCGAACTACTACCATGTGCCGCTGCAGGAAACGCTGGCGGCCAAATTGGTCGAACTGTCGGGGCTGGAAAACGTGTTTTTTTGCTCGACCGGCCTGGAGGCCAATGAAGCAGCGCTCAAGCTGGCGCGCAAGTTCGGCCATGACAAGGGCATTGATCGCCCCGAGATCGTCGTCTATGAAAAAGCCTTTCACGGCCGCAGCATCGCCACGCTGAGCGCCACCGGCAACTCGAAGGTGCAGGCCGGTTTTGGCCCGCTGGTCGAAGGGTTCATCCGCGTGCCCATCAACAGCATGGCGGCGCTCCAGGCCGCCACCGAAGGCAACCCGAATGTGGTCGCGGTGTTCTTCGAAGCCATCCAGGGCGAAGGCGGCGTGCATGCCATGCAGGACGATTACCTGCGGCAGGTCCGGGCGCTGTGCGACGAACGCGACTGGCTGCTGATGATCGACGAGGTGCAATGCGGCATGGGCCGCACCGGCAAATGGTTTGCGCACCAGTGGGCCGGCATCAAGCCCGATGTCATGCCGCTGGCCAAGGGCCTGGGCTCGGGCGTGCCGGTGGGCGCGGTGGTGGCAGGACCCAGAGCCGCCCATATCTTCGGCCCCGGCAACCACGGCACCACCTTCGGCGGCAATCCGCTGGCGATGCGTGCCGGCGTGGAAACCCTGCGCATCATGGAAGAGGAAGGTTTGCTGGCCAATGCAGTGACAGTGGGCGACCACCTGCGGGCCGCGCTGAACCGCGAGCTGGGCGCCCTGCCCGGCTTCAAGGAAGTGCGCGGCCGCGGGTTGATGCTGGGCATCGAGCTGAACAGGCCGTGCGGGGTTCTGGTCAACCGCGCCGCCGAACACGGCTTGCTGATCAGCGTCACGGCCGATACGGTGATCCGCATGGTGCCGTCGCTCGTCATGACGACTGCCGAAGCCGATGAAGTCGTGGCAATTTTGTGCCCGCTTGTGAGGCAGCTGCTGCAGGAAGGCGCATGACCATGAGCAACGCCCCCAAACCGGTCAAGCACTACCTGCAGTTCAGCGACCTGAGCGCCGACGACTACGCCTACCTGTTCGCGCGCGCCGCCCTCATCAAGAAAAAATTCAAGGCCTACGACAAGCACCAGCCGCTGATCGACCGCACGATGGTCATGATCTTCGAGAAAGCGTCGACCCGCACACGCGTGAGCTTCGAGGCCGGCATGTACCAGCTGGGCGGCACCGTGGTCAACCTCACCACCGAGGGCAGCCAGCTGGGCCGGGCCGAGCCGATCGAGGACAGCGCCAAGGTCATCAGCCGCATGGTCGACCTGGTGATGATCCGCACCTTCGAGCAGACCAAGATCACCCGCTTTGCCGAGCATTCCCGGGTTCCGGTCATCAATGGCCTGACCAATGAGTTCCATCCCTGCCAGATTCTGGCGGACATCTTTACCTACATCGAGCACCGTGGCTCGATCCGGGGGAAAACCGTGGCCTGGGTCGGCGACGGCAACAACATGGCCAACACCTGGCTGCAGGCCAGTGAAATCCTGGGTTTCAAGGTGCATCTGAGCACCCCAGGCGGCTACGAGGTGGACCAGTCGATTGCCGGCATCCGATCGAGCGAGAGCTACCAGGTCTTCAAAGACCCGATGCAGGCCTGCGCGGGGGCGGACCTGGTCACCACCGATGTCTGGACCAGCATGGGGTACGAGGCCGAAAACGAGGCGCGCAAGAAAGCCTTTGCCGACTGGTGCGTCGATAGCGACATGATGCGGGCGGCCAAGCCGGATGCGCTGTTCATGCACTGCCTGCCAGCGCACCGCGGCGAGGAAGTCGAGGCCGAAGTGATCGACGGGCCGCAGTCCGTGGTCTGGGACGAGGCCGAGAACCGCATGCATGTGCAAAAGGCGCTGATGGAGTTTTTGCTGCTCGGCCGCCTTTAAGGTCACGCGGCCAAGGTTGGCCGCAAATCACTTCGCTGTTGCCGGAAAGAATCAAGAAGCAAGAAGTGCCGGTCACCCTCGCCCGACAAACGGCATCTTCGTTGCCATGATCGTCATGAACTGCACATTGGTGGACAGCGGCAGCGCCGCCATGTGAACCACCGTATCGGCCACTTCGCTGGCATCCATCATGGGCTCGATGGCGATTTCGCCGTTGGCCTGCGGCACGCCGGTGGCCATGCGCGCCGACAGCTCCGTCAGCGCATTGCCGATGTCGATCTGACCGCAGGCGATGTTGTACTTGCGGCCATCGAGCGAAATGGCCTTGGTCAGTCCGGTAATCGCATGCTTGGTCGAGGTGTAGGGCGCGGAATTCGGCCGGGGCGCATGCGCGGAAATGGAGCCGTTGTTGATGATGCGGCCGCCCTGTGGCGACTGCTCCTTCATCAGCCTGAAGGCGCCCTGCGCGCACAGAAACGAGCCCGTCAGGTTGATGTTGACCACGTTTTGCCATTGATCGAAAGACAGGTCTTCAAACAGCGCCCGGGGCGAATTGACGCCAGCGTTGTTGAACAGCACATCAAGCCGGCCGAAGGTGTTCTTGATGGCGGCGAACAACGCATCGACCGAAACCGGCTGGCTCACGTCGGTCGACACCGGCAAGGCGCGGTCCAGGCCGGCCTGCGCGGCAATTTCATTGAGCAGCTCGATGCGGCGCCCGGCCAGCACCACCCGGTAGCCGTCTTTCAGCAGCGCCAGCGCCACGGCCCTGCCAATGCCGGTGCCTGCGCCGGTGACGAGTGCCACTTGGTTGTTCGAATTCATGAAAAGCCTTTTTCTATAGGTTAAAAACGGAGGCAAGCGATTAATCGCCCAGCCAGCCTGTCAATTTTGTCCAAGCCGCGCCCGATGCGCTTGGCGTGCAGCCCATGGCCAAAGCAACAAGCACGAATTTTGATTCTCAACTATTGACCTGCTCCCTGTAGCCCTACCAAGCCAACCTGAGAAGTCGAAGGTTTTCAAGGGTAACTGATATAGATTGATATAGGTTGATGTAGAGGGGCCAAGCGTTGATCCGCTTTCTTGGATTTGTTCAGCCGGTGCATTTCCACCTGCCCAGCCACTCGGCAGGAATGGCAAATCAAACGGTTTTCAGCATTTGACCGTACAGCCAGGGCATGTCCAGCAGCTGTTTGCCCAGTAGCCTTATCGAAGCATTGCGCGCCCAGCGCAACGGCCCCTCGGCATGGAAGAGCTGGCCATTGCGTTCGGCGCGCGCCTGCACCCGGGCGTTGCGGTGCCAGCGATTCAGGGCGTAGCGCTGCAGCAGGGTCGGCACATCGAGCGCCGGGTCCAACGCCTGCGCCAGTGCACAGCCGAGTTCGGCCGCGTCTTCAAGCGCCATGCCCGCACCCTGCGCCAGGTAGGGGCGCATCGGATGCGCAGCATCGCCCAGCAACGCGATGCGGCCTGCCGCATGCTCATGCGCGCCGCTCATGGGCGGCCGGTCGCACAGCGCCCACAGCCGCCAGGCCTCGCCGGTCGGGCTGCCGTTGTGCGTCACCGCCTCAATCAGGTCGCGCAGCGGCGCCGATGTGCCCTGCAGGGCGGCCTGCAGGTTACCGCCGTTGGCCGCATGGTTCCAGCTCTGCAGATCGCCTTCGACCTGGCCCTGCACGATGACGACGAGGTTGAGCCATTCACCACCGCGCACCGGGTACTGCACCACATGCAGCCGGGGACCGAGCCAGGCGGTCACCTGCTGGCTGCGCAGCCGGTCGGGCAAGGCCGCTTGCGGCACCAGGGCGCGGTAGGCCAGGTGGCCGGTGACACGCGGCGGCGAATCGCCCAGTAGCTGTTGGCGCACGCGGCTCCAGAGGCCATCGGCACCGACCAGCGCATCGCCTTCAACCTCCTGCAACGCAGGCGAAAGCAAGGGCGCAGTGCCTGGCGCATTTTCTGGCCCGCCGGCCGGCGCCGCCTGGGTGCGAAGCGTGACTTCGCGGCCGCTGTCGGCATAGCCGGCCACCGAAGTGCCCAGGTGAAGCCAGACGTTTTCACGCGCCTGCACGGCCTGCAGCAGTAACGCATGAAGATCGGCGCGGCGAAGGGTGGCATAGGGCGCGCCGTAGTTGCGCAGGGCCTGCTCGCCCAGCGGCAACACGCCGAGTTCGCGGCCCGAGAGGGCATCGCGCACCTGCAGCCGTTCCGGGAAGGCTGCCACGCGCGCCAGTGCCTCCTGCAAACCCCAACCCTGGAGCACTTTGACAGCGTTGGGGCCGAGTTGAATGCCTGCGCCGAACTCGCTGAAGGCAGCGGCGCGTTCGTACAGGCGCACGTACCAGCCTGCGCGCGATGCCGACAAGGCGGCAGCCAGCCCGCCGATGCCGCCCCCGGCAATCAAGACCTGATGGCTCACAAACTGCCGGTTGCCAGCGCCCAGCGCTGGCGCGGGGCCTGTGGCCTCATGCGGCGAGGAGCTGGCGAAGCACGTAGGGCAAGATGCCACCGTTGCGGTAGTAGTCAACCTCGATCGGGGTATCGACGCGCAGGATGACAGTGACCTCCTGGCGCGTGCCGTCGGCGCGGGTGATGATCAGTTGGGCCTCGCTCTGCGGCTTGAGCTCGGGATGTGGTATCACATCGATGACTTCCGAGCCGGTGAGCTTGAGCGCCTGCCATGATTCGCCTGGCATGAACTGCAAGGGCAGAACGCCCATGCCCACCAGGTTGCTGCGGTGGATGCGCTCGAAACTGCGCGCCACCACGGCCTTGATGCCGAGCAACTGCGTGCCTTTGGCCGCCCAGTCGCGCGAGGAGCCGGTGCCGTATTCCTCGCCCGCAAAGATCACCGTTGGCCGCCCCTCCGACATGTACTTCATGGCGGCGTCGTAAATCGGCATTTTCTCGATCACGCTCTCGGGTGTGCGGTGGGCCGGGTAGAACAGCGTCACGCCGCCCTCCTCGCGCGAACCGGTTTCATCGGGCGGAATCATCAGGTTCTTGATGCGGACATTGGCAAAGGTGCCGCGCATCATCACATCATGGTTGCCCCGGCGCGAACCGTAGCTGTTGAACTCGGTTTTCTGCACGCCGTTGGCCTGCAGCCATTGGCCGGCGGGGGAACTCGCCTTGATGGCGCCGGCAGGAGAAATGTGGTCGGTGGTGATCGAATCGCCAAACAACCCGATAATGCGACCGCCCTTGACAGAAAAAGCATTGTTTTCGCCTCCAGCGCTTGTCGGGCCTGCGTTGGCAGCTTCCATTTCCATAGCAAACCCACTGAAGAACGGCGGCTCCGCGATGTAGGTGCTGGGAGGCCAGTTGTAGGTGTTGCCAGTCACGCCATGAATGTTTTCCCACAACGCGCCGGGTTCGGACTTGACTTTTGCATAGTTGGCGCGGAAGGCTTCGCCGTTCATCGCATATTTCATCAGGGCATGGATTTCATCGCTGGTCGGCCAGATGTCGCGGAGGTACACCTCCTGGCCGTCCTTGCCCTTGCCCACCGGCTCGGTCGTCAGGTCGCGCATGACGCTGCCGGCAATCGCATAGGCCACGACCAGCGGCGGGCTGGCCAGGAAGTTGGCTTTGAGGTTGGGATGAATCCGGGCCTCGAAATTGCGGTTGCCCGACAGCACGGCGGCGCAGACGAGGTCGCTGTTGTTGATGGCCTCGTTCAACTCGGGCGTCAAATCGCCCGCATTGCCGATGCAGGTGGTGCAGCCGTAGCCCACCAGGTCAAAGCCGAGCTGTTGCAAGTAGGGCATCAACCCCGCCTCGGTCAGGTATTCGGTCACGATGCGCGAGCCCGGCGCCAGCGAGGTCTTGATGTGCGGCTGCACGCTCAGGCCGGCTTCGACCGCTTTTTTGGCGAGCAGGCCGGCCGCCAGCAACACGCTCGGATTGGAGGTGTTGGTGCAGCTGGTGATGGCGGCGATCAGCACATCGCCATTGCCGACGGTCAGGCCCTTGTCGGCCTGCTGCCCCGAATGGTTGCTGGCACTGGCCTCGATGCCGCCCTGCTCGCGCGCCATGTCCATCGTCGGCCGGTTGGCCTCCATCTCAATCACGAAACGGGCCGCGCCGGCCGGCGTAGGCGGCGCGGCAGGCAAGGCATCGGGGCGGGTTTCCTCGGTATGCCGCACCTGGTGCCGGGTGCCCAGCATGGCGGCGGGCTGGTTGAATCCGTTTTCGGCATTCGACTTGCTGTACAGCGAGCGGAACTGGCTGGCGACATTGCCCAGTTCAATGCGGTCCTGCGGCCGCTTGGGGCCGGCCAGGCTGGGCCTGACATCGTCCAGGTCGAGCCTGACCACATGCGAATAATCGATCTCGCCCGCCTTTGCCACGCCAAACAGGCCCTGCGCCCGGAAATAGGCCTCGAAGGCTTCGATTTCCTCTTCCGTGCGTCCCGTGCCCCGGAAGTAATCGATGGTTTTTTCATCCACCGGAAAAAACCCCATCGTGGCGCCGTATTCGGGCGCCATGTTGCCGATGGTGGCGCGGTCGGGAAGCGCCAGCGAACGCGTGCCCTCGCCAAAAAACTCGACGAACTTGCCCACTACTTTTTCGTGGCGCAGGGTTTCGGTCACCCGCAGCACCAGATCGGTCGCGGTGACGCCCTCGCGCAGCTGCCCGGTCAGCTCCATGCCCACCACGTCGGGCGTCAGGAAATACACCGGCTGCCCCAGCATGGCGGCCTCGGCCTCGATGCCGCCCACCCCCCAGCCGACCACGCCGATGCCGTTGATCATGGTCGTGTGGCTGTCGGTGCCGACCAGCGTGTCGGGGTAGTACACCGCCTCGGCAGTCTTGTGCACGCCGCGCGCCAGGAATTCCAGATTCACCTGGTGCACGATGCCAAAGCCCGGCGGCACCACGCCGAAGGTATCAAAGGCCTGCATGCCCCATTTCATGAATTCGTAGCGCTCGCGGTTGCGCTGGAACTCCAGCTTCATGTTCAGGTCGATTGCATCCTTGGTGCCGTAGTAGTCCACCATGATCGAATGGTCCACCACCAGATCGACCGGCACCAGCGGCTCGATCAGCTTCGGGTTCTTGCCCAGCTTCACGGCCACGTTGCGCATGGCGGCCAGGTCGGCCAGCAGCGGCACGCCGGTAAAGTCCTGCAGCACCACGCGCGCGACGACAAACGGAATCTCCTCGCTGCGCTCGGCCTGCGGTATCCAGTTGGCAAGCTGCGCAACGTGGGCCGCCGTCACCTTTTTGCCATCGCAGTTGCGCAGCACCGACTCCAGCACGATGCGCAGTGAAACCGGCAGCCGCCCTATCTTGGGAAACTGCTCGGCCAGCGCGGGCAGCGAATAAAAACTGCCTGTCCTGCCTGAAGCGGTCTGGAAAGTTTGGCGGGTGGATGCAAAATCGTGCGCATCGGGGTGAGCAGGGGTGGGCGTTGTAGCCATGGCAAACTCCTTTTTGTAAAACCAGCGGCCTTCATTCTGGCAGGCAGGGCAAGGCGCAGCAAAACGGCCGCCACATCGCGCTGCGCTTTGGGCGCCTGACCGCCAAAGCCAGCCGGGCCAGACCCGCAAACACAGCGTGCCTCAGGCGGATGTCTTCTGCTGCTACATGTTTGGTAGCTTACTTTGCCCGCAGTGCTGCGGATGAAAGCATATTAAACAGGGACCACCGGTTATTTTCACTGGACGCATCCTTCCCAGCTGTCAGCAAATGCCGACAGGCAAGCAAGAGAGGTACTGATGAAGCCTGGGATCGAAGTTGCCTAGAGTCATTGCATCCCTCAACCATTCCACGGAGCCTGCATGAGCACCACCACCGCATTCGACCATGAAAAACTTTGGCAGCTGATCAAGGGCATCAAGTTTGGCATGTTCACCCATCGCCACAGCAGCGGCATGCTGCACAGCCAGCCGCTCACGACACAGAACAAGGCCTTGGACGAGGGGGCGACGCTTTATTTCTTCGTTTCACGCAAGGGCGAAGTGGCTTCGCACATTGCCGAGGACGACCATGTCAATGTGGCGTACGCCAACCCAAGCGATGACAGCTATGTCTCCATCTCAGGCCAGGCCGCCATTGTCGAGGACCAGGAAAAAAAGGAATCGCTCTGGTCCCCCATGGCGAAGGCCTGGTTTCCTGGCGGCCCCACCGATCCTGACCTGGCACTGCTGCTTGTCCGCATCAGCCATGCGGAATACTGGGATGTGACCGAAAGCAAAATGGTTCAACTCGTCAAAATGGCGGCAGCCGCCGTGACCGGCACTCCCCCGCAGATGGGCGAGCACAAGGAAATGCGCGTTTCCTGAGGGGCATGCTTTGTTGAGCCGCTTTTGGCTGAGCGTCGCCAGAGCGAAATCACCCTGATTGGCACAGCCGCGCACCTGCGCCAGCGTTTCCGGTGGGCCCTTTTCCAGCGCAGAAGGAGAAATACGGGAAAAGCCAGGGAAATTGCGAAAATTCTTATCAAAACAGGCTGCAGCGCAGACAGCTCTTACGCAAGCAGCTATGAATTCAGGAGCGGACAGGTTGCCCGGCTTCGCGTTTGCCATCCAGGGAAAACCTGGCCTGAATTTGATAATAAAAAACCCCGCTGTTTACACCGCGGGGTTTTTTATTAACGGACATCCGCTGGCTTGATGCCAGCGGCGGCTGGCGAAACTTATGCCGGCACGACGTCGTTCTTGACGGTATCGGCCATGTCGGTGTAATCCTTGACCTGGTCGAAGTTCAGGTACTGGTAGACCTCGCCGCTTGCAGCGGTCAGTACCTTCATGTCGCTCATGTATTCCATTTTTGTCGGAATCCGGCCCAGCTTGGAGCAGATCGCAGCCAATTCGGCCGACCCGAGGTACACAAAGGTATTTTTCCCCAGGCGGTTCGGGAAGTTGCGGGTCGAGGTCGAGAACACGGTGGCGCCCTCCTTCACCTGCGCCTGGTTGCCCATGCACAGGCTGCAGCCCGGCATTTCCATGCGGGCGCCAGCCGAGCCGAGCACGCCGTAATGGCCCTCTTCGCTCAGTTGCTTGGCATCCATCTTGGTCGGCGGCGCCATCCAGAGCTTGACCGGAATGTCGCGCTTGTTCTCCAGCAGCTTGGAAGCGGCGCGGAAATGGCCGATGTTGGTCATGCAGCTGCCGATGAACACCTCGTCGATCTTGCTGCCGGCAACGTCGCTCAGGGTCTTGACATCGTCCGGGTCGTTCGGGCAGGCCACGATGGGCTCGTGGATGTCGGCCAGGTCGATCTCGATGACGGCGGCGTATTCGGCATCCGCGTCGGCCTTGAGCAGTTTCGGGTCGGCCAGCCAGGCCTCCATGGCGGCGATGCGGCGCTTGATGGTGCGAACATCCGAGTAACCCGTGGCGATCATCCACTTGAGCATGGTGATGTTGCTGGTGATGTACTCGATGATCGGCTCCTTGTTCAGGTGAACCGTGCAACCGCCGGCGGAACGCTCGGCCGAGGCGTCGCTCAGCTCGAACGCCTGCTCGACCTTCAGGTCAGGCAGGCCCTCGATTTCGAGGATGCGGCCCGAGAAGATGTTTTTCTTGCCCTGCTTGGCCACGGTCAGCAAGCCAGCCTTGATGGCGTACAGCGGAATCGCGTTGACCAGGTCGCGCAGGGTGATGCCGGGCTGCATCTCGCCCTTGAAGCGGACCAGCACGCTCTCGGGCATGTCCAGCGGCATGACGCCGGTGGCCGCGCCGAAGGCTACCAGGCCGGAGCCGGCCGGAAAGCTGATGCCGATGGGGAAGCGGGTGTGGCTGTCGCCGCCGGTGCCGACGGTGTCGGGCAGCAGCATGCGGTTGAGCCAGCTGTGGATGATGCCGTCGCCCGGGCGCAGCGGAATGCCGCCCCGGTCGCTCATGAAGTCGGGCAGCTCATGGTGCATCTTCACATCGACCGGCTTAGGATAGGCGGCGGTGTGGCAGAACGACTGCATCACCAGGTCGGCGCTGAAACCCAGGCAGGCCAGGTCTTTCAGCTCGTCGCGGGTCATGGGGCCGGTGGTGTCCTGCGAACCGACCGAGGTCATCTTCGGTTCGCAGTAAGTACCGGGGCGAACGCCCTGGCCTTCCGGCAGGCCGACCGCGCGGCCGACCATTTTTTGCGCCAGCGTGAAGCCGCGCTCGCTGGCTTCGGGGCTTTGCGGCAGGCGGAACAAGGTGGACACCGGCAGGCCCAGCGCCCAGCGCGCCTTGGCGGTCAGGCCGCGGCCGACGATCAGCGGAATGCGGCCGCCGGCGCGCACTTCGTCAAACAGCACATCGCTCTTGAGCTTGAACTCGGCAATGACCTGGCCATCCTTCAGCGCCTTGCCCTCGTAAGGACGCAGTTCGATCACGTCGCCCATGGCCATCTTCGACACGTCGAGTTCGATGGGCAGTGCGCCCGAGTCTTCCATGGTGTTGTAGAAAATCGGGGCAATCTTGCTGCCCAGGCAAACGCCGCCAAAGCGCTTGTTCGGCACAAAGGGAATGTCCTCGCCGGTGAACCACAGCACCGAGTTGGTGGCGGACTTGCGGGAGGAGCCGGTGCCGACCACGTCGCCCACATAAGCGATGAGGTGGCCCTTGGCCTTGAGCTCCTCGATGAACTTGATCGGGCCGCGCTTGCCGTCTTCTTCAGGCGTCACGCCGGGACGCGCGTTCTTGTGCATGGCCAGGGCATGCAATGGAATATCGGGCCGGCTCCAAGCATCGGGCGCGGGCGACAGGTCGTCGGTATTGATCTCGCCAGCCACCTTGAAAACGGTCAGCTGGATGGATTCGGGCACTTCCGGGCGGCTGGTGAACCATTCGGCATCGGCCCAGCTCTGCAGCACGGACTTGGCGTACTTGTTGCCCTGGGTCGCCTTTTCCTGAACGTCATGGAACTGGTCGAACATCAGCAGCGTGTTTTTCAGGCCGCTGGCGGCCTGCGTGGCGACGCTGTCTTCGGCGTCGTCTAGCAGCGCGATCATCGGGCTGATGTTGTAGCCGCCCAGCATGGTGCCCAGAAGGTGGGTGGCCTTTTCGCGCGAAATCAGCGCGCATTTTTCAGTGCCGTGCGCCACGGCGGCCAGGTAGCTCGCCTTGACCTTGGCGGCTGTGTCCACGCCGGCAGGAACGCGGTGGGTAATCAGTTCCAGCAAAAACGCTTCCTCGCCCGGGGGGGGATTCTTCAGCAGTTCAATGACCTCGCCGGTTTGCTGGGCCGACAGCGGCAACGGTGGAATGCCCAACACCGCGCGTTCGGCGGCATGGTTGCGGTAGGTTTGCAAAAATTCAGATGACATGCAGGCTTCTCCTGTTTAGCTGTTTTAAAGGGACTATCGCAATAGCCGACCAGCGCTTTGGATTTCTGGTACGGTTTTTTTGTCTACTCGACGCTTTGAGGCGCTCATCAACATCTGGCATCCGCACAAACGCGGTGGCCAGGCCGCTGCGGCGACCGGTCAGTTCAGCTGCTTGGGTGCATCGAGAATGCTGGGCGGCGGATTTTTCTTCATCTCGTCAGCAAGCGTCACCTGCGCAGGGCTCATGCATTCATCGGCCAGGCGCTGCCCCTGCTTTTGGCTCATCAGCATGGACTTGTTGCCCAGTTGCAGCCACATCGCACCGGCACGCGGGTCTTCCAGCCGAATGGCGCCGGTCCGGCTTTCGACAGGATGCATGCGGAATTTCGACCCCTTGGTGGACACCATGAAAAAGCCGGGTCGCCTTTCATTGGGCGTGATGGTGACGGAGGCGCCCAGTTCGCAGGGAATCACACCGATGTAAACGCGCTTGGCGATTTCCATGTCCTGTTCGGACAGGGTGACGCTTGTGTCGTCGTCTATAGGCGTGACTTCTTCAACCGCCTTGGCGGCCGAACGCGAGATCGGTGCACGCGGCTTGACTGCAGGCTTGGCGACGGCGGACTTGGCCGCAGGCGCAGCCTTGGCGGCCTTGGCAGGGGTTTTTGCAGGCGTCGCCGGCTGGGCCAGCGCCATCACAGGCGCAACCAGCAGGAGCGTAGAGGCAAGAGCAAGTCTCATGAAAATCCTTGAATTAGGGAAGTTAAGCTGATCAGCCCAACCTGGCTGGAAAAAAGCCGGTTAGAAATAGGTCTGCGCCTCCAGCGGCAGCTGTCGGCCCGTCTGATGCGCCCGTTCAAGTACCTGCCAAAAATAGCGATAGCTTGCCCGGTCGTGTAATTTTCCGCCAAAACTAATGGGAGCCCACCCAGCATCAGCCGCAGCAGCTATCATTTTAGTAGCATCTTCAACCTCAGCCTCGCTTGGGGCGAACGCCTCCAGGATGGGCCGGATCTGATTGGGGTGAATGCTCCACATGCGGCTGTAGCCCAGCTCTCCGGCCGCGCGCCGTGCGGCCGCCGCCATGGCAGCGGTGTCGCTGAATTCGGTCACAACGCAATGCGATGGCACCTTGCCGAAAGCATGGCAAGCCGAGGCAATTTCCAGCTTGGCGCGCAACACCAGTGGATGAGTGAACTGGCCCTGGCTGCTCATGCCACTGGCGGGAATCGCCCCGCCGTGGCTGGAGACAAAATCCATCAGACCGAAACTGAGCGACTGCACCCGGGGATGGGCCGCAATTTCGAACGCGTTGCGCACTGCAAGCGAAGACTCGATCAGCACATGCAGCGCCAGGTTACCGGCGCCAGCGGCCAGCAACGCCTGCTCGGCCCTGAGGACATCCTTAATCGACTCGACCTTGGGAATCATGATGTGCGAGAGCTGGCGAGACAGCTTGCCGGCAATCACCGCCATGTCGGACTCAAAGGCCGGATGATCAACCGGATGGATGCGAACCGCGACGCGAGCGCCGTCGGCGGCAAGCGTGGCCAGCGCGACCACCATGGTCGCATGATCGGCTTCACCGCCAACCGGCGCACCGTCTTCGCAGTCCAGGGTGACATCGAACACGCAGGCGCCGAACTCTTCCATCATTTCGGCCTGCAACTGCAGGCTTTTACGCATCCGCGCCTCGACGCCGCTGTAGTGGTCGCAAACGGGCAATACCATCGTGGCTGCCTGAGCGCCCAGCAGAACCTGGCGCGGGTGAACAAGCGCGCCCACGGGCGTCACTTGGCTGCTCCCACGGGAACTGTGCCTGCCGGGGGAAAGCCGTTGCGACGCACGACGTTAACGTTAATTCGACTCAAAGCAGATGGGCAACGCCGGCCTGCTCGTCCTGCAGCTCTTTGAGCGTCTTGCTGATGCGCTCCTGGCTGAACGCATCGATTTCCAGGCCTTCGACCAGCTTGTAGTCGCCGTTTTCGCAGATCACGGGGAAACCAAACATGGTGTCTGCCGGAATGCCGTACTGGCCGTCCGAAGGAATGCCCATCGTGACCCATTTGCCATTCGTGCCCAGCGCCCAGTCGCGCATGTGGTCGATGGCGGCGTTGGCAGCAGACGCCGCCGACGACAGGCCGCGCGCCTCGATGATGGCCGCGCCGCGCTTGCCAACAGTGGGAAGGAAGGTGTTGGCGTTCCACTCCTGGTCATTGATCATCTGGGCGACGCTTTCGCCGTTGATGGTGGCGAAACGGTAATCGGCGTACATGGTGGGCGAATGGTTGCCCCACACGGTGAGTTTCTCGATCGCGGCCACGGGCTTGCCTGTCTTAGCAGCGAGTTGGCTGGCGGCGCGGTTATGGTCCAGACGCAGCATGGCGGTGAAATTCTTGCGCGGCAGATCCGGCGCGCTTTTCATGGCGATGTAGGCGTTGGTATTGGCCGGGTTGCCGACCACCAGCACCTTGACATTGCGGCTGGCGACTTCATTGAGCGCCTTGCCCTGGGCGGTGAAAATCGCGCCATTGACAGCCAACAGCTCGGCGCGCTCCATGCCGGGGCCGCGCGGGCGCGAGCCGACCAGCAAGGCGTAGTCGGCATCCTTGAATGCGGTCATCGGATCGCCGTGCGCTTCCATCCCGACGAGCAGCGGGAAAGCGCAGTCGTCAAGCTCCATCATCACGCCCTTGAGGGCCTTCTGAGGGCCTTCAGCCGGAATCTCAAGCAGTTGCAAAATGACAGGCTGGTCTTTTCCCAGCATTTCGCCCGATGCAATGCGAAACAGCAGGGCATAACCGATTTGACCGGCAGCGCCAGTAACTGCGACACGGACGGGTTTTTTGCTCATGATTGACAACTCCAGGAAAGTTAAAAAATAGCGGCAGACAATGAAGTGAGATTTCTAGCGCCAGTCCAGGTTTGGCAAGCAAACAGGCTGAACCCAAAGCCTAATACAGACAGACCACACGCTATGCTCAACCCATAATTTTACGCTTGAAAAGCAGTGTGGGTCAATTTGTCTTATGTCTTATATAAGATATGATTCAAGCCTGCGCCCATGCCCGTGCTGCACGTCATGCAGCATTTGCACCAAGCTCTGCTTTAACCCGCTGTATGGCAACTACTTTCTTTTTATCCACCGACGCGCCCGTGGGAGCCAGCGAACCCGAGCCCTCCGGGCTAGTCACGCCGACGCCGGCTTTCAGCCCGCTGTACCAGCAGATCAAGGTACTCATCTTGAAAAGCCTTCAGGCTGGCGAATGGAAACCCGGAGAGCCCATTCCAAGCGAGATGGAGCTGGCCGCGCGCTTTCGCGTCAGCCAGGGCACGGTGCGCAAGGCCATTGACGAACTCGCCGCCGAAAACCTGCTGATCCGCCGCCAAGGCAAGGGCACTTTCGTTGCCACCCATGCCGAGCAGCATCTGCAATACCGTTTTCTGCGGTTGATGCCCGACAGTGGCGACGTCACCAGCGAAGGTCCGGCCGAGCGGCGCATTGTCGACTGCAAGCGACTCAGGGCCCCGGCCGACATTGCCCGGCCACTGGCCTTGCGCACGGGCGAGGCGGTGCTGCAATTGCGCCGCGTGCTTGCTTTTCAGGGCACGCCCACGATTGTCGAAGACGTCTGGCTGCCCGGCGGCCCCTTCAAAGGCCTGACGGCCGAGCGGCTTGCCGCCTACCGGGGCCCGATGTATGCCCTCTTTGAAACCGAATTCGGCGTTCACATGGTGCGGGCCGAAGAAAAGATTCGCGCCGTGGCGGCCGATGCGGTTTCTGCAAGCTTGCTGCGGGTCGCGCAAGGCGAGCCGCTGTTGAGCGTTGAACGCGTTGCTTATACCTATAACGATGTGCCGATGGAAGTGCGCCGGGGTCTGTACCGCACAGATACCCATCATTACAAAAATGCGCTCAGTTAAGGACGTTTGACGCGAATCGCAAAGCTTTGTAAACGAAATTGCTGCATTGCAATAGAATTAAAATGTTTGGTTGTTAATCAAGCTCCGCCCAGTTACCAAGCGGTTACCACCACGAAAGCCCAAAAAATGACAGAGCTGGCATCCACTCAACGCCCCAAGCGGCGCGAGTTCCGCAACATCAATGCCTTTAGAGACCTTCCGACCTACCGGCTGCCGGCTGCCGGTCTTGTCTCTATCCTTCACCGCATCAGCGGTGTCATCATGTTCATCCTGATGCCCTTCATTATCTGGATGTTCGATACCTCGATTTCTTCAGATATTTCCTTTGACCGTTTCAAGTCAGCCTTCAATGTCGGCATGCTGGGCCTGCCGGGCATGCTCTGGAAGCTGGTGGCCCTGGCGCTGATCTGGTCTTACCTGCACCATTTCATTGCCGGCCTTCGCCACCTGTGGATGGACACCAGTCATGAGGCGGTCAGCAAGGATTTTGGCCGGCAATCGGCTACCTTCACGCTACTCGCCAGCATTCTTCTGACGCTTGCGCTCGGCGCCAAGCTGTTTGGCCTGTATTAACGCTAAAAGTCTGCGGGACCGCCGTCCGCTCTGAATGGGCACGTTCCGTCCTCAACCGATCCAAAAGAAAGCACACCATGTCTGTCAACTACGGCTCCAAACGCATCGTTGTCGGTGCCCACTACGGCACCCGCGACTGGCTGAGCCAGCGCATCACGGCGGCTGTGATGGCTTTGTTCACCGTGCTGCTGCTGGCACAGGTTCTTCTCAGCAAAGGCCCTATCGGCTACGACCAGTGGGCCGGCATCTTCTCACCGCAGTGGATGAAGGTCTTGACCTTCACGGTGATCGTGTCCTTGCTGTGGCACGTATGGGTGGGCATGCGCGACGTGTGGATGGACTATGTCAAACCCGTGGGCATGCGCCTCATTCTGCAGGTTTTCACCATTGTCTGGCTGGTCGCTTGCGCAGGCTGGGGTATTCAGGTGCTGTGGCGCCTATAGCCTGAAGTCCTCTCCAACAAGTCAACCCTGGCAGCTTTCGCCTTCCACGAATAAAAAACATGACCGCTACATTAAAAATCCCCAAGCGCAAATTTGACGTCGTCATCGTGGGCGCCGGCGGCTCCGGCATGCGCGCCTCGCTGCAACTGGCCCGCGCCGGCCTGAACGTCGCCGTGCTCTCCAAAGTCTTCCCGACCCGCTCCCATACCGTGGCGGCACAAGGCGGTATCGGCGCCTCCCTGGGCAACATGTCCGAGGACAACTGGCACTACCATTTTTACGACACCGTCAAGGGCGGCGACTGGCTGGGTGACCAGGATGCGATTGAATACATGTGCCGCGAGGCGCCCAAGGTCGTGTACGACCTGGAGCACATGGGCATGCCGTTTGACCGCAATCCGGACGGCACGATCTACCAGCGTCCTTTCGGCGGCCACACCGCCAACTATGGCGAAAAGCCCGTGCAGCGCGCCTGCGCCGCCGCCGACCGCACCGGCCATGCCATGCTGCACACGCTCTACCAGCAAAACGTCAAGGAAAAAACCAGCTTCTTCGTCGAATGGATGGCGCTGGACCTGATCCGAGATGCCGCCGGTGACGTGGTGGGCGTTACCGCCCTGGAGATGGAAACGGGCGAGCTGCACATTTTTGAGGCCAAGACCACTTTGCTTGCCACGGGCGGGGCGGGCCGTATTTTCGCTGCATCGACCAACGCCTTTATCAACACCGGCGACGGCCTGGGCATGGCGGCGCGTGCCGGCATTCCTCTGGAAGACATGGAGTTCTGGCAGTTCCATCCGACCGGCGTGGCCGGCGCCGGGGTTCTGCTGACCGAAGGCTGCCGCGGCGAAGGGGCCATTTTGCGCAACTGCAATGGCGAGCGCTTCATGGAGCGCTATGCGCCCACCCTGAAGGATCTCGCGCCGCGTGACTTCGTATCGCGTTCGATGGACCAGGACATCAAGGAAGGTCGCGGCTGCGGCCCGAACAAAGACTACATTTTGCTCGACATGACCCATCTGGGCGTCGATGCAATTGCCAAGCGCCTTCCCTCGGTGCTGGAGATCGGCCATAACTTTGCCAACGTCGACATCACCAAGGAAGCGATTCCCGTGGTGCCCACCATCCACTATCAGATGGGCGGTATTCCGACCAATATCCACGGCCAGGTCGTGACGCAGAACGCTTCCAACGAAAGCGAAGTCGTCAACGGTCTGTATGCCGTGGGCGAATGCTCCTGCGTCAGCGTTCATGGCGCCAACCGCCTGGGCACGAACTCGCTGCTTGACCTGCTGGTGTTCGGCATTGCTGCCGGCAACCACATTGTTGAGTACAACAAGACCACCAGCCACAAGCCTTTGCCTGCCGACGCAGCGGACAAGTCCCTGGCGCGCATCGCCCGGCTGGACAATGCGACCGATGGCGAATATGCGCAAGACGTGGCCAACGACCTGCGCGCCGCCATGCAGCTGCATGCCGGCGTGTTCCGCACCCAGGCCATCATGAACGAAGGTGTCGTCAAGATTGCCGCCATGCGCGCGCGCGTGGCCGCCATCGGCCTGAAGGACAAGTCCAAGATTTTCAATACCGCACGCATTGAAGCGCTGGAAGTGGAAAATCTCATCGAGGTGGCGCAGGCCACGATTGAGTCGGCCGCTGCCCGCAGGGAAAGCCGCGGCGCGCACTCGGTCGACGACTTCGGCGACACCCCCGAGCATCCAAACGGCCGCAATGACGCCGAATGGCACAAGCACACGCTGTGGTACAGCGAAGGCAACCGTCTGGCGTACAAGCCGGTTCAGATGACACCGCTGACGGTGGAATCCGTGCCGATGAAAACGCGTACGTTCTAAGCGGCAACCCGCGACCAGAAAAATCGAAAGAAACGAGAAACCACATGACCAAGCGTACTTTCCAGATTTACCGCTACAACCCCGACACCGACACCAAGCCGTACATGCAGACCATCGAGGTTGAGCTTGACGGCCATGAACGCATGCTGCTCGATGCCCTGATGAAACTCAAGGCTCAGGACCCGACCATCAGCTTTCGGCGTTCCTGCCGCGAAGGTGTTTGCGGCTCCGACGCGATGAACATCAACGGCAAGAACGGCCTGGCCTGCCTGACCAACATGAGCACGCTCAAGGGCACCATCGTTCTGAAGCCGCTGCCGGGCCTGCCGGTGGTGCGCGATTTGTTTGTCGACATGACGCAGTTCTTCAAGCAGTACAACTCGATCAAGCCTTACCTCATCAACGACAACGTCCCGCCGCAAAAGGAGCGTTTGCAAAGTCCTGAAGAGCGCGATGAGCTCAACGGCCTGTACGAGTGCATTCTGTGCGCCAGCTGCTCGACGGCCTGCCCCAGCTTCTGGTGGAACCCGGACAAGTTCGTCGGTCCTGCCGGCCTGCTGCAGGCCTATCGCTTTTTGGCCGACAGCCGCGATGAAGCGACCGCCGAGCGTCTGGACAACTTGGAAGACCCTTACCGGCTGTTCCGTTGCCACACCATCATGAACTGCGTTGACGTTTGCCCCAAAGGCCTGAATCCAGCCAAGGCAATCGGCAAGATCAAGGAAATGATGGTCTTGCGCACTGTCTGACAGCGCCGCACCGCACACTTCGATGGACATGACACGGATGCTGCTCGATGAGCGCGGCTTGAGCAAGCTGAAATGGCGCTGCCGCCGCGGCCTGCTGGAAAACGATCTGCTGATCGAGAATTTTTTTCTTCGTCATGAAGCCACCCTCAGTGTCAGGCAGGCCAAAGGCTTGAATGATTTAATGGAACTGTCCGATAACGATCTGCTTGACCTGCTGCTCAGGCGCAAGGAACCCGGCCAGTTGTCTGATTCCCTGGCCATGAAAACCGCTTCCACCCCCGAAGCTCTTGAGGTTCTATGCCTGCTTCGCCCCGGGGCCTCGGCTCCTTAATATCCTTTCAAAGAGAGAGAGAACACCACATGAAGTTAGCCGACAACAAAGCCACCCTGACCTTCAGCGATGGCAGTCCGCAGGTCGAATTGCCTGTCTACCAAGGCAGTGTGGGTCCTGACGTGGTGGACATTCGCAAGTTGTATGCGCAGACCGGCATGTTCACCTATGACCCCGGCTTCATGTCCACCGCCGCATGCCAGTCGGCCATTACCTACATCGATGGCGACAAGGGTGAACTGCTGTACCGCGGCTATCCCATCGAGCAGCTCGCCACCAACTGCGACTACCTCGAAACCTGCCACCTGCTGCTGTACGGCGAACTGCCCAACGCGACCCAGAAAAAAGATTTCGTCAGCCGCGTGACCAACCACACCATGGTCAACGAGCAGATGCAGTTCTTCCTGCGCGGTTTTCGCCGTGACGCGCACCCGATGGCCATCATGACCGGCCTGGTCGGCGCCCTGTCGGCCTTCTACCACGACAGCACCGACATCAACAACCCTGAGCACCGCGACATCGCGGCGATTCGCCTGATCGCAAAAATGCCCACGCTGGTGGCCATGGCCTACAAGTACACCATCGGCCAGCCGTACATGTACCCGCGCAACAACCTCAGCTACTCAGGCAATTTCCTGCACATGATGTTTGCCACGCCGTGCGAGGAATACAAGGTCAATCCGGTGCTCGAACGCGCCCTGGACCGCATCTTCATCCTGCATGCCGACCATGAGCAGAACGCCTCCACCTCGACCGTGCGCCTGTGCGGCTCGTCAGGCACCAACCCGTTCGCCGCCATTGCAGCGGGTGTCGCCTGCCTCTGGGGCCCCGCCCATGGTGGCGCCAACGAAGCGGCACTCAACATGCTGGGTGACATCCAGAAGCAAGGCGGTGTCGAGAAGATCGGTGAATTCATCAAGCAGGTCAAGGACAAGAATTCCGGCGTCAAGCTGATGGGCTTTGGCCACCGCGTGTACAAGAACTACGACCCGCGCGCCAAGCTCATGCAGGAAACCTGCAAGGAAGTGCTGCGTGAAATGGGCCTGGAAAATGACCCGCTGTTCAAGCTGGCCATGGCGCTGGAAAAGATTGCGCTGGAAGACGACTACTTCGTTTCCCGCAAGCTCTATCCCAATGTGGACTTCTACTCCGGCATCGTGCAGCGCGCCATCGGCATCCCGGTATCGCTTTTCACCGCGATCTTTGCGCTCGCCCGCAATGTCGGCTGGATGGCCCAGCTGAACGAGATGATCGGCGACCCCGAGTACAAGATCGGCCGGCCACGCCAGTTGTTCGTGGGTTCCATTCCGCGTGACGTGAAGGAAATGGCACAGCGTTAAACAGCGCAGAGGGCCAGGTCTTTCAAGACCCGGACGAAAACCCGCCTGATGGCAACATCGGCGGGTTTTTTAACAAGTGACACTACATTTTTAATAGCAAACTATGCTTATCTGTCGTGCGCCAAGAGCATATAACGTTCATTTTTCGAGCTTGAACCAGCGACGTTGCCCTAACGCGTTCGCATTGACACGCCAGTCATCGTGCATTGCGATGAGTAAATAGAGTTTATTTAAAGCAGAATAACTACTCATCGCCAATTGCGATGACCTAACGTCATGTCCATTAAAAGTTCTGAACGCAACTTTGCTCGCCGCATCGACCTCACCTCGCTTCAGCTGTTTGTAGCCGTGTGCGAACTGGGCAGCATTGGCAAGGCCGCGGAGCGTGAATTCATTGCAGCGTCTGCCGTGAGCAAGCGCCTGAGCGACCTCGAAGCCACGCTGGACACGTCGCTGCTTTACCGACACACGCGGGGTGTGGACTTGACGCCGGCCGGCGAAAGCCTGCTTCACCATGCACGCTCGGTGCTGTTCAGCCTGGAGAAAATGCAGGGCGAACTGAGCGAATATGCCGACGGGGTGCGCGGCCATGTACGGGTGCACGCCAGTATTTCCGCCATCGTGCAATTTCTGCCTGAAGACCTGGGCGCCTTCATACGGCAGCATTCCGAAATCAAGATTGACCTGGAAGAGCACCTGAGCACCGAAGTGGTCCGGGCCGTGCAGGAAGGCACTGCCGACCTGGGCGTCTGCAACACCGCCAACGGTACCGGCGCGTTGCAGACCTTGCCCTACCGCCACGACAAACTGGTGCTGATTGTGCCCAGAGGGCATGAACTGTGCGCACAAGGCGCTATAAATTTTGAAGCAGCGCTGGACTACGACCAGGTCGGCCTGCACTCCAACAGCTCGATTTACCTGGCCATGCGCCAAGCCGCCACCGCCCTGGGCCGTACCATCAAGCTGCGCATCCACGTGACAGGGCTCGATGCCATGTGCCGGATGATCCACAACGGCCTGGGCGTCGGCGTCATGCCGCAACGCGCTTTTGACCTGATGCACGGCGTGGGCGAACTCGAATCCGTCGTGTTGCTCGACGACTGGGCGGCACGCCGCATCCAGCTGGTGGCGCGTGATTTTTCCACCCTGCCCCTGACCGCCCGGCTGCTGGTCGAGCACCTCGCCCATCCGCCGATCAACCCCTAAAATTACCCGAACACCACGAAGGAGACCCCATGGGACGCACCCTCTACGACAAGATCTGGGACGAGCACGTCGTTCACACCGAAGAAGACGGCACCTCGATTCTCTACATCGACCGCCACCTGGTGCATGAAGTCACCAGCCCCCAAGCGTTCGAGGGCCTGCGCGAGGCTGGCCGAAAGGTCTGGCGCATCAGCTCCATCGTCGCCACCGCCGACCACAACACGCCGACGACCGGCTGGGAACTCGGTTACGACGGGATTACCGATTTGGTGAGCAAGGAGCAGATCACCACGCTGGACGCCAACATCAAGGAATTCGGCGCGGCGGCCTTTTTCCCCTTTATGTCCCGGCGCCAGGGTATCGTGCATGTGATCGGGCCCGAGAACGGCGCCACCCTGCCCGGCATGACGGTGGTGTGCGGGGACTCGCACACCTCGACCCACGGCGCGTTCGGTGCGCTGGCGCACGGCATCGGCACCAGCGAGGTCGAGCACGTCATGGCGACGCAGACCCTGCTGGCCAAGAAGGCCAAGAACATGCTCATCAAGGTCGAAGGCACCGTCGCCAAAGGCGTGACCGCCAAGGACATCGTGCTGGCCATCATCGGCAAGATCGGCACGGCGGGCGGCACCGGCTACACGATTGAATTCGCCGGCTCGGCCATTCGCGCGCTCACCATGGAAGGCAGGATGACGGTCTGCAACATGGCCATTGAAGGCGGCGCCCGCGCCGGCCTGGTGGCGGTGGACAGCAAGACCATCGAATATGTGAAAGGCCGGTTGCTGGCGCCGGGAACCGACCCAAAGACGGGGCAGTTCGTCGGCGGCCCGGAATGGGACCTGGCGGCGCGCTACTGGGCCACGCTGCATTCCGATGCCGATGCCCATTTTGATGCCGTGGTCGAGCTGGACGCGAGCCAGATCCTGCCGCAGGTGAGCTGGGGCACCTCGCCCGAGATGGTGCTGTCGATTGAAGGCCGGGTGCCCGATCCGGAAAAGGAAAAGGACATCAACAAGCGCGGCGCGATCGAGCGCGCCCTGACCTACATGGGCCTGGAGCCGGGCAAGGCGCTGAATGATTTGTATATTGACAAGGTGTTCATCGGCTCGTGCACAAACAGCCGCATCGAGGACATGCGCGAAGCCGCCGCGGTCGTCAAGAAAATCGGCCAGAAGGTCGCCAAGAACGTCAAGCTCGCGATGGTCGTGCCGGGGTCGGGGCTGGTGAAGGAACAGGCCGAGCGTGAGGGGCTGGACAAGATTTTCCTGGCTGCCGGCTTTGAGTGGCGCGAGCCGGGTTGCTCGATGTGCCTGGCGATGAACGCCGACCGGCTGGAGCCGGGCGAGCGCTGCGCCTCGACCAGCAACCGCAACTTCGAAGGCCGGCAGGGCGCCGGCGGCCGTACCCACCTGGTCAGCCCGGCCATGGCGGCGGCGGCGGCGGTGCATGGCCATTTTGTCGATATCCGCAAGTTCGTCTGAACCTCCCCAGAAAGATGCTGATGAAAAAAATTGCTACAGGTCTTACGGTGGCCCTTGCACTGTTGTCCACCTTCGCGCTGTCAGGCTGCAACACCGTCCGGGGCATTGGCCAGGATGTGCAGCGGGCCGGCTCGGCCGTGTCAAACGCCGCCCAATAACAGAAATCGGGATTCCTCATGCAAAAATTCACCGTGCATACCGGCCTCGTCGCTCCGATGGACCGCGAGAACGTCGATACCGACGCCATCATCCCCAAGCAGTTCCTCAAATCGATCCGCAAGACCGGCTTCGGCCCCAACCTGTTCGACGAATGGCGCTACCTGGATGCCGGCTTTCCCGGCCAGGATCCGGCCAGCCGCAAGCCGAATCCGGACTTCGTGCTGAACCAGCCGCGCTATGCCGGCGCCTCCATCCTGCTGGCGCGCAAGAACTTCGGCTGCGGCTCTTCGCGCGAGCATGCGCCGTGGGCGCTGGACCAATTCGGCTTCCGGGCCATCATCGCGCCCAGCTATGCCGACATCTTCTTCAACAACAGCTTCAAGAACGGCCTGCTGCCCATCGTGCTGCCCGAGGCCCAGGTGTCGCGGCTGTTCGACGAGGCGCTGGCGTTTCCCGGCTACCAGCTCACGATTGACCTGGAACGCCAGGTCATCGTCAAGCCGCAAGGCGAGGAGCTGCCTTTCGACGTCCAGGCATTCCGCAAATATTGCCTGCTCAATGGCTTTGACGATATCGGCCTGACCTTGCTGCAAGCCGACAAGATCAAGGCCTTTGAAGCCGAGCGCCTGGCCAGCAAACCGTGGCTGAGCCACACCGTCGCCGGCTGAAAATCCGGGCCAGCGCTTGATTCAAGCCGGCCAGACCTCTTTCAAGCAGAAATTTAAGCAAAAACAGGCTGCAGCGCAATCAATACCTGCGCAAGTAGCTATTAATAACATAGCAAAAATGAAAATCGCAATTCTTCCCGGTGATGGCATCGGCACTGAAATCGTCGCCGAGGCCGTCAAGGTTTTAAACGCGCTTGATCTTCAATTTGAAACCGAAACCGCCCTGGTCGGCGGCGCTGCCTACGAGGCGCACGGCCACCCGTTGCCCGACGCCACGCTCAAGCTGGCCAAGGAAGCCGACGCGGTGCTGTTCGGCGCCGTGGGCGACTGGAAATACGACACGCTCGACCGGCCGCTGCGCCCCGAGCAGGCGATTCTGGGCCTGCGCAAGAACCTCGGCCTGTTCGCCAATTTCCGCCCGGCCATCTGCTACCCACAGCTGGTCGATGCGTCGAGCCTGAAGCGCGAGCTGGTGGCCGGCCTGGACATCCTGATCATCCGCGAGTTGACCGGCGACATCTATTTCGGCCAGCCACGCGGTCGCCGGGTGGCTAGCGACGGCCATTTTCCGGGCGCCGAGGAAGCCTTCGACACGATGCGCTATTCACGGCCCGAGATCGAGCGCATCGCGCATGTCGCCTTCCAGGCGGCCCGCAAGCGCAAGGCTGCAGGGGGCGAAGGGCGCGTCACCAGCGTGGACAAGGCCAATGTGCTGGAAACCTTCCAGTTCTGGAAAGACGTGGTGAGCGAGGTTGGCCTGCAGTATCCCGACGTGGCGCTGGACCACATGTATGTCGACAATGCCGCCATGCAGCTGGTCAGGGCACCCAAGAAATTCGACGTGGTGGTGACCGGCAACATGTTCGGCGACATCCTGTCGGACGCCGCCGCCATGCTGACCGGCAGCATCGGCATGCTGCCCTCGGCCAGCCTGAACGCCAACAACCAGGGCCTGTACGAGCCCAGCCACGGCAGCGCGCCCGACATTGCCGGCAAGGGCGTGGCCAATCCACTGGCCACCATTTTGAGCGCGGCCATGATGCTGCGCTTCAGCCTGAACCAGCCAGACGCGGCCGCGCGCATTGAAAAAGCCGTGGACAGCGTGCTGAGCCAGGGCCTGCGCACACCCGACATCCACAGCGAAGGCACCACCCGGGTCGGCACGGTGGAAATGGGTGATGCGGTGGTCAGGGCATTGACGCTGGGCTGACGTTTTTTGGCGGCAAACGGCTGTTTTCCGGTGGTTTGCCGTCGCTCTTCCTCTGGCGCCAAGGCAAGCCTCGCTACAATCCAACGTATGTGTAAAAGCCCCGCCCTCTCCCGCTGCCCTGCCGCCTTGCGCGCAGGCACCTTGGCGCCGGCCTTTACCCAGATCACTGCAACGACCACCATTAAAGGCTAGCAAGCCCGGTTCGTCGTGCCCGCCGGCTCGATGAGCCGGGCCAAAAAGCCGATATTTCTCGTACTTTTTAAGGCACCCATGAAACTCAAAGGCAATCTCACAGGTCTCGTCGGCTGGCGCGGCATGGTCGGCTCGGTCCTGATCGACCGCATGCAGGCCGAAGGCGACTTCGAACTGATCGAGCCCGTTTTTTTCTCTACCTCCAACGCCGGCGGCAAGGCGCCGGCACAGGCGAAGAACGAAACCACCCTGAAGGACGCCTTTGACATCGAGGCGCTCAAGAAGTGCGACATCATCATCACCGCCCAGGGCGGCGACTACACCGCCGAAGTGTTTCCCAAACTGCGCGCCGCGGGCTGGCAAGGCCACTGGATCGACGCCGCCTCGACCCTGCGGATGAACGACGATGCAGTCATTGTCCTGGACCCGGTTAACCTGCCTGTCATTCAAAATGCGCTGGCCAAGGGCGGCAACAACTGGATCGGCGGCAACTGCACCGTCAGCTGCATGCTGATGGGCGTGGGCGCGCTGTACAAGGCGGGGCTGGTCGAATGGATGACCAGCATGACCTACCAGGCCGCGTCTGGCGGCGGCGCCCAGCACATGCGCGAGCTGCTGACCCAGTTCGGCACGCTCAACAGCGAAGTCAGGGCTTTGCTCGATGACCCGAAATCAGCCATCCTGGAAATCGACCGACGCATCCTGGCCAAGCAGCAGTCGCTGACTTCTCCTGAGACCGCCAACTTTGGCGTTCCGCTGGGCGGCAGCTTGATACCCTGGATCGACAAGGACCTGGGCAACGGCATGAGCAAGGAAGAGTGGAAAGGCGGCGCAGAAACCAACAAGATCCTGGGCCAAGGCGCGAGCTTCGGCACCGCCGAGACACCGGTCGATGGATTTTGCGTGCGCATCGGCGCGATGCGCTGCCACAGCCAGGCATTGACATTCAAACTCAAGAAAGACGTACCTTTGGCTGATGTCGAAGCCATGATCGCGGCTGACAATGCCTGGGTAAAAGTCATCCCCAATACCAGGGAGGCTTCCATCACGGAGTTGACGCCTGTCGCTGTCACGGGAACCATGCAGATTCCAGTTGGGCGTTTACGCAAAATGACCATGGGCCCGCAATACCTGGGCGCTTTCACGGTCGGCGACCAACTGTTGTGGGGAGCCGCCGAGCCACTGCGCCGGATGTTGCGCATCCTGATTCAAGCGTAATCTGTCGCCAGAGTGACTGCCCCGTACAATCCACTCCTGTAGCCAGTGGCTGATTCGTTGCCTGCAGGCAACGAATCAAACTTGTACGCTCACGTTTACCCGAATGTGTCAAAACTTAAGCGTTGTCTTAACTTGTCAGCCCAATGCCTTGATGTTAAGGTTGTTTGTCAAAAATCAGCATCAAGGTATTTTGTGCGCCCTAGCAGTCAAACGTTTCCATCAGACCGAGCACTGGAGGCTCAACACCCCATGAATAATCGCGGTCGCTGGCGCATTGGCGCCATGGCAAGTGCCATTGCGTTGCTGGGTAGTTTGGCAAGTCTGGAGGCGCATGCGCTGGCATTGGGCCGAATCACGGTTCAGTCCGCCTTGGGCGAGTCCCTCCGCGCGGAAATCGACATTTCGGATGTCAGCATTGAAGAAGCTGCCAGCCTCCGGATCGGTGTGGCAGGAGCCGAGATTTTCAAATCAGCCGGGCTTGAATACAGCGCTGCCGTCGCTGGACTGGATGTCAAGCTGCAGCGACGGGCGGACGGTCGACCGTACCTGCGGTTGAGCAGCAACCGCGCCATTACCGAGCCGTTCGTCGACCTCATCCTTGAGGCAAAGTGGGCATCCGGCCGCGTGACCCGTGACTACACAATGCTGTTCGATCCACCTAATCTGCGTACCAACAGCGCAGCGATGGCAGCCCCGGCCGTCCCTGTGTTGCCACGCGCACCTGTAACCGCCGCAGTGCTTCCTCCGCCAGACATGGCAGCACCGTCGGCGCCCCGGCCGCCAGCGCTTCCCGTTGCAGTGGCCAAACCCAAACCGCCCGCCTATAAGGCGCCCATCGCCGAGAAAATACCTTCCACAGCAGGTGTCCGACAAGTCACCGTCAAACCGGGCGACACAGCCAGCAAGATTGCGACGCAGAACAAACCCTCCAGCGTGTCGCTCGATCAGATGCTTGCGGCCATGCTCAGAGGCAATCCAGAGGCCTTCGTCAGCAGCAATATCAATGTGATGAAGTCTGGTGCTGTGCTGGACATTCCAGATGCGCAGACCGCAGCCGCTTTGTCTACGGCCGAAGCCAAGCAACTGCTCGTGGCCCCAAGCAAGGATTTCAACACCTTCCGTCGCAAGCTGGCCGATGGCGCACCGGCAGCGCCACCTGACAGCCCGGACCGGCAAATTGCCGGCAAAGTCCAGGCGAAGGTGGACGCCCTTGCGCAGGCCAGCAGTTCGCCTGACAAGCTGACGCTGTCAAAGGGCGCAGTCCAAGGCAAATCGGCTACGCCAGCTGAAGAGCAGGCAGCCAGGGACGACGCCACCCGTATGGCGGAACTGTCAAAAAATATCAACGATTCCAATAAGCTGGGTGTACCGCCTGCCACTGGCGGCGCAACAGCTGCCCCCGGATTGGCCGTGCCTGCACCGGGTGCAGGAATGACAACGCCAGGCGCCCTCACGGTGCCTGCCGTGACGGCCTCGCCAGGTGTCAATGCTCCGGCATCCCCAACCGCCACAGCTGAAGCCTCTGTTGCAGCAGCATCGCAACCTGTGCCCTCCGCCAGTCCTGCCAGTGCCACTGCGGCTCCAGTGCCAGCCGTGACCACCTCCCCTGCCGTAGTTCCTTCCCCGGCGGCCGAGGTCAGCCTGATGGATCAGGTACGTGACAATTCGCTGCTGCTGCTGGGCATTGGCGCCCTGCTGGCCTTACTGGCAGGCGTGGGATTTGCGCGTTCCCGTAAAAATAATAAGGCAAGCCAAGGCGACAGCTCTTTTCTTGACAGCCGCCTGCAGCCGGACTCCTTCTTTGGCGTCAGTGGCGGACGACGCGTGGATACAGATGCAAACAGCGTGGTGCGGTCATCCATCTCCTACTCGCCCAGCCAGCTTGACGCGGGAGGTGATGTGGACCCCGTGGCCGAAGCCGATGTGTATCTCGCGTATGGCCGTGACCAGCAGGCCGAAGAAATCCTACGAGAGGCAATGCGCAATTATCCTGCGCGCCTGGCCATTCAGACCAAGCTGCTCGAAATTCTGGCCAAGCGCCGCGACAACAAGGCTTTTGAAAGCGTGGCCGTCAGCGCATTCAAGCTGAGCAAGGCACAAGGCGCGGAATGGTCTTATATCTGCGAGCTGGGCCGCGAATTGGACCCTTCCAATTCCATGTATCAAGGCAACCCGAGTGCGGGCATGACTGATTACGGCGTATCGGACTTCATGTCTGACAGTGCCCCACCAGCGGTCGATGCGCGTCCTACCGGACCCGCCAGCAAAGCAGCAGTAAAGCTGGATATGGACTTTTCGCTGGATGAAGGCGCTGATGCGCCCGTGCGTCCTGCTGGCCTCCCTAGCGCTGGCGCCAACAGTCCTTCAAAAAGCACCATTGCTGCTTCCAGTGCCTCGCTGCCGTCAGCCGTCTTGAATCTAAATGATCTGGATTTGGACCTGGATTTGAATCTGGACAATATTCCAGCCAGTCCAGTGGCTGCGCCATCCCTGGGCGCCAAGCCCCATGCCAGCGCCGCAACCCCAGCAGCACGGGCACCTTCCTCCGAAATCGATTTTCTTTCTGAAGGATTGGATTTCACACCTGAACCTTATGTGGCGCCTAAAGCGTCAAAGCCGTCGAAAGCGCCCGTCGCTCCGGAAGCGCCCATCACCCACAGCGGGATGCTGGAATTTGACTTGAATTCCCTGTCGCTGGACCTGGGTCCTGGAACAGGCGTTCAGGCGCCGGTGCCAGCCCCCGCCAGGCTCGAAGAAGAAGACCCGCTGGAAATCAAGTTTTTGCTGGCTGAGGAATTCCGTATTCTGGGCGATCCGGATGGTGCGCGGTCATTGGCCGATGAAGTGGTGAACAAAGCAAAAGGCCCACTAAAAGTGAAGGCCCAGGCGTTTCTTAACTCCCTGATGTGATTCACATCTGAAAAAGCCAGGATTGACCGAGGAAAAGCACCTGTGAGAATCGCGCTGGGCATCAGCTACAGCGGCAGCGCTTATCAAGGCTGGCAAAGCCAGCTTTCCGGCAAGACAGTCCAGGACAAACTGGAGTTGGCCTTGAGCCGGTTTGCCGTGCAGCCGGTCCGCGTTATGTGTGCCGGGCGCACCGATGCAGGCGTCCATGCGCTGATGCAGGTGGTGCATTTCGACACGCCCCTGCAACGGGAAGCCGCATCCTGGGTGCGCGGAACCAACGCATTTTTGCCTGCCGACATTGCTGTGCAGTGGGCGCAACCGGTCTCGGATGAATTTCACTCGCGTGCCAGTGCCGTTGCGCGCCGCTATGCCTACGTCGTGCTGGAGTCGCCCGTTCGCCCCAGCGTGGAAGCCGGACGGGTCGGCTGGGTTTACCGTCAACTCGATGGCATGGCCATGCGTCAGGCGGCCAGCGCCCTGATCGGCGAGCACGACTTCAGCTCGTTTCGAGCCGCCCAGTGCCAAGCCAAATCCCCCGTCAAAACCATGAACGCCATCACCATCACCCAGCGTGCCGGAACAGGATCGCGCTACTGGCGTTTTGAATTCGAGGCCAATGCGTTCTTGCATCACATGATCCGCAATATCATGGGATGCCTGCTCGCCATTGGCCAAGGCGCTCATCCGCCAGAGTGGCTGGCCGAAGTTGTGGTTGCCCGCCGCCGCGACGTTGCGGCACCTACCTTTTCCCCTGACGGGCTGTATTTTCTGGGGCCGGTGTACGAACAACGCCATGGCTTGCCGTCACGCACGGCGGCTTATGATTGGCTGCCATGAGTTCGCCACTTCCTTTTAGTCACGCTGGTCGCACCCGGATCAAAATCTGCGGCCTGACCCGAGAAGAAGACGTTGATGCCGCCGTGGCCGCCGGGGCCGACGCCATCGGGCTGGTCATGTACGAACGCAGCCCGCGTCATGTCACGCCCGACCGGGCTGCGGCGCTGGCCAGCCGCCTGCCGCCTTTTGTCACGCCAGTGCTTCTGTTCGTCAACGCGTCCGCTATAGAAATAGTAGCTGCCTGCGCCCGCATTCCCTGTGCCTTGCTCCAATTTCATGGAGACGAGACGCCTGAAGCCTGCCTGAAACCGGGCAGGCCCTTCATGCGTGCCGCGCGCATTCCCCTGGACGTTGACAATGTCCCAGGCAGTCCGCGTTTTGATCTCTTAAAATACGCGCAAGATTATTCAGCAGCCCAGGCCATCTTGCTCGACGCCCATGTCGAAGGATTTGGCGGCGGCGGAAAAACATTCAATTGGTCACTTCTTCCTCCAAGCGTCAACGCTCACCTCGTTTTATCTGGTGGGTTGACGCCTGCAAACGTGACCGATGGCATTTTGCAAGTCAGGCCGCGCGGTAGCACGCTGGCTGTTGATGTGAGCTCGGGCGTCGAGGTGGCCAAAGGCATCAAGAGCGCCGAAAAAATCAACCAATTTGTCGCAGCGGTTCGCGCTGCCGACGAGCAACTTGCGAAGAATATTGTTCACCATGTACGACTATCACCAACCTGACCTTGCAGGTCATTTCGGCATTTACGGCGGCAGTTTTATTTCAGAAACGCTGACCCACGCGATCAACGAGCTGAAGCAGGCCTACGCCAAATATCAGAATGACCCGGAATTCCTGACGGAATTCAACTATGAGCTGAAGCATTTTGTCGGCCGTCCTTCGCCCATTTATCATGCGGCGCGCATGAGCCGGGAACAGGGCGGCGCGCAAATCTACCTCAAGCGCGAAGACCTCAACCACACCGGCGCGCACAAGATCAACAATACGATCGGCCAGGCCATGCTGGCACGACGCATGGGCAAGCAGCGCATCATCGCCGAAACCGGCGCCGGCCAGCATGGCGTTGCCACCGCCACCATTTGCGCGCGGTACGGACTTGAGTGCGTGGTCTACATGGGCAGCGAGGACGTCAAGCGTCAAAGTCCCAACGTCTATCGCATGAACTTGCTGGGCGCTACCGTCGTGCCGGTCGAGAGCGGCAGCAAGACGCTCAAGGATGCGCTCAATGAAGCCATGCGCGACTGGGTTGCCAATGTGGACAATACCTTCTACATCATCGGCACCGTGGCCGGGCCGCATCCCTACCCGATGATGGTGCGGGATTTCCAGAGCGTCATCGGCACCGAATGCCTGACGCAGATGCCTGAGATGAACGCTGGCAGGCAGCCCGATGCGGTGATTGCCTGTGTCGGGGGTGGCAGCAATGCCATGGGCATTTTCCATCCCTATATTTCGCACGAGAACACCCGGCTGATCGGCATTGAAGCATCTGGCGAGGGACTGGACAGTGGCAAGCATTCGGCTTCACTGCAGCGGGGCCTGCCCGGTGTCCTGCACGGAAACCGGACCTATGTCCTGCAAAATGAAGATGGCCAAGTCACTGAAACACACAGCATCAGCGCCGGCCTGGACTATCCCGGGGTCGGACCCGAGCACGCATTTTTGAAAGATATCGGGCGCGCCGAATATGTCGGCATCACCGACGCCGAAGCATTGCACGCCTTTCACTACCTCTGCCGTACCGAAGGCATTATTCCCGCGCTTGAATCCAGCCATGCTGTCGCCTATGCGATGAAGCTGGCCAAAACCATGCGCAGCGACCAGAGCATCCTGGTCAACCTTTCGGGCCGGGGCGACAAGGATATCGGCACCGTGGCCGACCTGTCCGGTGCGGATTTCTATGACCGTCCTTCCATGCGCGGCCTGGCTGTCAAGGGTGGCGGGGCCGCGGTCACTTCTCCAGCATCATTCGATGCCAGCGGCGCAAAAGGCGCAGGTACCCAGTCATGAGCCGCATTGCCTCCACCTTTGCCCGGCTCAACGCGCAGGGCCGCAAGGCCTTGATTCCCTATGTCACGGCAGGCTTTCCGTTTGCCGACGTCACCCCTGAACTGATGCATGGCATGGTCGCGGGGGGTGCTGACGTGATCGAGCTGGGCGTGCCGTTCTCCGATCCCAGCGCGGACGGACCAGTGATCCAGAAAGCCGGAGAAAAAGCGCTTTCTCTCGGTATTGGCGTGGTTCAGGTGCTCGACATGGTGCGGGCATTTCGCACCCGGGACCGCACCACGCCGGTGGTACTCATGGGCTATGCCAATCCGATCGAACGTTACGACATCAGGCATGGCATGGCCACAGATGAGAGCGCCTTTATCCGTGACGCAGCCGCGGCTGGCGTGGATGGCATGCTGATCGTTGACTACCCTCCGGAAGAATGCGCCCTGTTCGCGTCCCGCTTGCGGGCGCACGGTATGGACTTGATCTTTTTGCTGGCGCCCACCAGTACCGATGCGCGCATGGCGCAGATTGCGCAGCTGGCCAGCGGCTATGTTTACTACGTTTCGCTCAAGGGCGTGACCGGTGCCGGCACCCTGGATGTGCAGGCAGTCCAAGCCATGCTGCCGCGCATCCGCCAGCATGTGCATGTTCCCGTGGGCGTGGGTTTTGGCATTCGGGACGCCGCAACAGCCCAGGCCATCGGCCGGGTGGCTGATGCGGTCGTTATTGGCAGCAAGATCATCCAGTTGATCGAAAACCAGCCCCGTGATCGGGTGGCCGGCGTGGCGCAGGACTTTCTGAGAGAAATCCGGAGCGCGCTGGACTGAATTTTTTCACTTTTACCAGCGCATAATGGCCGTTTTGCCAAGCCCATCCATCGTATTTAATGTGTGATGGGCGGGCTGTTTATTTTTGTGTTCAACAGTTGATGCCGCTTGCAGCTGCTGCTTGCCAATGAAGTAGCCGCCACCGCAAGCCAACAAGGATCGCCACCATGTCTTGGCTAGAAAAACTTCTTCCCCCAAAAATCACACCCACCGACCCAACCGAACGCCGCAGCGTGCCGGAAGGCCTCTGGATCAAGTGTCCGAGTTGCGAGGCCGTGCTGTACAAGACAGACCTGGAAAAAAACCAGAATGTCTGCCCGCAATGCAGCCATCACCACCGTATTGGCGCCCGTGCCCGGCTGGATGCCTTTTTGGATGCAGAAGGCCGGTATGAGCTGGGCCAGGAAGTGCTGCCGGTCGACGCCCTGAAATTCAAGGACAGCCGAAAATACCCGGAGCGCCTGAAGGAAGCGATGGAAAACACTGGCGAAACGGATGCGCTGGTGGTCATGGGCGGCGCGGTCCACAGCATCGGCGTTGTCGTCGCCTGCTTTGAATTTGACTTCATGGGCGGCAGCATGGGCAGCGTTGTCGGCGAACGCTTCGTACGCGGCGTTCACACCGCCATTGAGCAGAAAGTGCCCTTTATCTGCTTTACCGCCACCGGCGGCGCCCGCATGCAGGAAGGCCTGCTCAGTCTGATGCAGATGGCCAAGACCAATGCCTCGCTGACGCGTCTGGCCAAAAAGGGCCTGCCTTATATCAGTGTCTTGACCGACCCGACAATGGGCGGCGTGAGCGCTGGCTTTGCCTTTGTCGGCGACATCGTGATTGCCGAGCCAAAGGCGCTGATCGGGTTTGCCGGTCCGCGCGTCATCGAATCAACTGTGCGCGTCACCCTGCCTGAGGGCTTCCAGCGCGCCGAATTTCTGCAGACAAAAGGCGCGATCGACTTCATCTGCGACCGCCGCGAGCTGCGCAGGACAGTGGCGAATTCGCTGGCGATGCTGCTGCGCCAGCCAGCGGATGCAGTGAGCTGACAGGCAACGGCTTACCACACCAGGACCGCGCCAGTCTGCCCCGCTCAGCAGGTAAGCGGGGTAAGACCGACCCGACCCGACCGCCGTAGGTCGCCCAGCCTTAAGCAGCGTAGCTGCAGGACAGTGCTCTAACACGGCAAGGCGAAGCAACGACGTACCGGATCGGTGTAGAAGTGGAATAATCTAATTGCAATTCAAGGCGCGCTGCCATGTCCGAATCCCTCACGCTTTCCTACCTTCCGCTGTTTCCGCTGGGCACGGTGCTGTACCCCGGCGGCTTGCTGCCGCTGCGGATTTTCGAGGTGCGTTACCTGGACATGATCGGCAAATGCCACAAAACAGGCGCGCCCTTTGGCGTTGTCTCGCTAACCGAAGGCTTGGAAGTGCGCAAGCTTTCCGATGTCTCCTTGAAAAATGGCCAGGCAGGCGGTGATGGCTTTGCGCAAGAAGCGTTCAGCACGGTAGGAACGCTGGCCACCATTGATGCATTTTCAGTGCCGCAGTCGGGGCTGATGGTGATCCAGTGCCGCGGCGTCCACCGCTTCACGATTACCCGGCGGGAAAAGCTCAAGCACGGCTTATGGGTGGCCGACGTGACCCGGCTGAATGAAGACCTGCCCGTCAAAATTCCGTTTGACCTTCAAAAGTGTGCCGATGCGCTGGGCAAGCTGATCAAAGGCCTGCGGCAAGGGGATGACCCGGCAGGGAAAATTCCGATGCTCAGCCCCTACCGTCTGGACGATTGCGGCTGGGTGGCCAACCGCTGGTGCGAATTGCTCCCGATGCCCGTGATGCTCAAGCAGCAACTGATGGAACTGGACAATCCACTGCTCAGGCTGGAGCTGGTCTGCGATATTCTGGAGCGCACCGGCATTTCCAGCTGATACGCCACCCGACCGCGACAGATTCGGGGCAAGGCAATTTGTCGGATGGCGGCAGCCGAAAAAACGTCTTTTAAAAACTAAAATCAAGGGTTGGGCACTTGTCCGGCCCCTTGGGGTCGGCTGGACGCCCGGTTTTTTCAGCCCTTTTTCCGGAACCCACCGACCTATGTCCAGCCACCCGATACCGCCTGCCGCAGGCCTTGCCGCTTTAGCCCACCATGACGAAAACCAGTTGATGGTCGAACGCCGCGAAAAGCTCAACATCTTGCGCAGGCAGCAGGCGGACGGCAAAGGTGTGGCCTTTCCGAACGACATCAAGCCGAGCCACCGGGCCGAAGCACTGTTTGCGCAATACAGCCACCTGAGCAATGAAGAGCTGGAGCCGATGGCGGTCAAGGTGAGCGTGGCCGGCCGCATGATGCTCAAGCGCGTCATGGGCAAGGCCAGCTTTGCCACGCTGCAGGATGCGTCGTTCGGCCCGACCGGCGGGCGCATCCAGCTCTACATCAACAATGCCGGCGTCGGCGAGGACGTGCATGCGGCTTTCAAGCACTGGGACCTGGGCGACATCGTGGCGGCCACCGGCATGCTCTTTCGCACCAAGACCGGCGAGCTGTCGGTCAATGCCGACAGCATCCGGCTGGTCACCAAGAGCCTGCGCCCGCTGCCCGACAAATTCCACGGCATGGCCGACC